>NZ_BMYZ01000001.1:608118-912178 GCF_014652535.1 Cellvibrio zantedeschiae
TTTTCAGCGCGAACTCATAAGACCATTGCGAGTTGCCGTGTAAAAAAACCGGTAAGTTTTGGTTGTGAGCAGCCGTAACTAGCTCGCGCACAATAGCTTCACTGGGAACCGGTAAATTGCGTTGCGCGCCAAACCCTTTTTCATAAAACGCTTTTATGCAGCGTGCGCCTTCGCTTTTTGCAGCTGCAACAAGTTTGAGCGGTGTGTGTTCGTCGGCATCAACAAGAGTTGCCTCATTGTGCGAATGTTTATCGTGAAGGTAATGTCGGCTTACCACAGGAGCATCCTGGACTTCCTTTGGCAGAAGCGCAGCGGGGTAGCCTTGCGGGACAAATACTGGCGAGCAAAAGTAAGCTTGTGGAGCAAGCTGCTGGCTGTTCCATTGGTCAATAAACTGCTTATCGTTAATTAAGTCCAGCAAAGTTGTGAAGCCTGCATAGAGGTAACTTTTAGGAATTTGCGCTGCCGCTTCCTGGTAAAGCTTGGAAGTCGCACGTTCATTTTCCGGCACCATAAGGCCAGGTACATCGCGTAAATGAACGTGGCTATCAATCAGGCCGGGTATTAAGTATTGGCCTTCACCCTCAATTACCTGCTCCGCTTTAAATTCTTGTGTGCCTATGGCGCGAATACGATCTTGCTCAATCAATAGGTTGAGCCGTTGTTTACTTGCTTTGGCATCCGCCGTAACAATGTGCACATTGCGAATTAACAGGCTGCCCTTGGCGGGCTCGTCGGCTTTTGCGCCTGCAGCCGCCATGACAATAAAGGAGAAGGGGATTAAAAGGTGTTTAAATTTCATAACTGGCTTCCTGACAAAATGAATGTGGAAGCCAGATTTTGTGAATAATTTAGTGCGCAGACGACCTCAAGCGCGATTGAGGACCTTAAAACCGCTAGAATCTGCTGAAATCGGTTTAAATTTACCCAAGGTGCCATTAAGGAATCCTAATGCAACAAGGTATCGTCCATATCTATTTGTTCTCGGCGATTTTCTGCCTGTTGCTTGCGCTGAGCTTTTTGGTGTCTAAAAAGTTGCAAGTCATGCCTGCGCGCCTGTTGGGCCTTACCTATGTGCTTTGTACCCTACAGAGTTTTTTAGCGGTTTTAGTCTTTGGTGCGGGCTGGGAGTTTGCGGCTGTATTGCGCGCGAGCATTGCCATGATCCTGGGGCCAGCCAGCTATTTTTACTATTGCAGTTTGGTTGACGTTGATCGGACTTCTATTAATCGCTGGTGGTTGCATTTGCTTCCCGCTGTTTTGGTCTTTGTGCTTTGCTTTTTCCGCTCACCACTGGCAAACCTGGCAGAGCTTATGATCATTGCCAGCTTTGCGGTATATGTGGCTTTTACTTGCAGGCTATTAATAGGCGGAAGGCAACGCCTTCAACATCTCGCCCAATATGCAGACGCCGCCTACCGCTGGCTGGTCATACTTGCCGCGCTCATGGCCATTAACTTCATCATAGAAATCCTGGTGTATTTGGAGCTGAGTACCGGCGTACCCATAACCCAATCCTGGGCGATAATGTTGGGAGCCGCGGTCTTCCTGCTTTTTCACATGGTCACATTACTGCTCGTTATTACCCGTGCGCCCTTAATGGAGTGGATGCACGCACTGCAAGATTTACGGCTAAGCAAAGCCAAACCCATGAGCGACGCCGAAGCAAAAGACATTTTTAATCGCTGGGAGCGGGTAGTCGTAGAGCGTGAGCTCTATAAAAAGGAAGGTGGTGTAACTCTGGAATACGCAGGCCGAATCCTGGTGATTCCCGCACGCCAAATCTCCCAAGCCATCAACCGGGTTTATGGTGGCAGCTTCTCGCAATACCTTAACGATTGCCGCGTAAAGGCCGCGCAAACACTGTTGCGTAATAACCCCGATATGCCCATCACCACCTTGATGCTCGAATCCGGTTTCAGCACCAAATCCAACTTCAACAAAGAGTTCCTGCGAGTGACAGGATTAAGCCCCAGTGAATACCGCAAATAAACTGAAACCACCGCGCAAGCCCAATAGTTAACCATTTGATTCGCCTGAGAAAACGCAAATAGCGGAAGGATCTTTTCCTTGACACTCCCCAAACCGCTGCATACAATGCGCCCCGCTTCAGGACGAAGCCCAAAGAATTTTGGGGCTATAGCTCAGCTGGGAGAGCGCAACACTGGCAGTGTTGAGGTCAGCGGTTCGATCCCGCTTAGCTCCACCAAATTAAAAAGAAAAACCCCGTATGCCGGAAGGCATACGGGGTTTTTCTTTTTCAGCTTCGCTGGCTCTTAAGCGGGATCGTTCTTTAGCCGGTTCAAAAAACGGCAGGATAGCCGTTTTTCACAGCGAAGCTGCCCGAAGGGTGAGCGCCATGGATGGCGCGAATGCATCCCGCTTAGCTTTCATCAATTTAAATGAAAAGATCGCTTATAAAATAAGTAAGCATGAGGTTTAGATAGATATATCGTTTGATTGCGAGTAAATGTCATAATCGAAAGATATGTGTCGAGCCAGAGTAAAAAGGTCTCTTTTCTTAGGGACTGTCTATGTAAGCTTCATTCATGTGAGATTACTTTGCTAATAATTAACCCTAAAAGAATTAATGAGCCTGCTGACTTAAAATCCTTCTGGTATAACTATTATGCGGGCTACTCTCATACCTTTACAAAAAATGTGATTGAATCCAGTGGTCTGCGAGCAGACGGTGTAATTTTTGACCCATGGAATGGCGCTGGAACTACAACACTAATGGCTTCGGTCGCGGGATATTCATCTATTGGATTGGATTTGAATCCTGTGATGAAAATAATTGCGTCTGCAAAGCAGGCAACAAAAAGCGATGTAATAGCGCTGCAAAAGCAGTTGTCTAAGCTAACCTCAAAAATCAAATACAAGCAAAATGAAAATGATGCATTGTCTGTGTGGTTTAAGTCAGATGCAATCGCGAATATTAGAACAATAGAGAGCTTTATACTAAATCAGGCTAAATATTTTTCTACTGAGTCTAAAGTAGATTCATTAACCATATTGCAATGCTTGATGTATACAGCGTTATTTAATTGCATTAGAGAATTGTTGAAAAACTTTATTCCATCTAATCCCACTTGGATTAAACGGCCCAAAAGTGAGGCTGAAAAAATATCTGTAGCGTGGAGCTCAATTAAAAATAGGTACAAAAATATTGTTTCTGATATGGTTTTAGGTGTGGATGCTTCCAATCACACATGGAGCAGCGGATTGGCACAACTAGTTACAGGAACTTCATTAAATATACCTTTGCCCGATAATAGCGTAGATATGGTTTTAACGTCTCCCCCATACTGTACTCGTATAGATTATGGTGTAGCTACTCTTCCCGAGTTGGCATTGTTAGCTGAGGACGGAATTGGCGAGGTTGAGCAAATAAGGAGATCTTTGATGGGAACGACTACAGTTCCTAGAGAGATTGATTCACATTTGAACTTTTTTGGTGATACGTGTGATTATTTTTTGAAAAATGTTTATGGTCATGCTTCGAAAGCGTCAACTACTTATTATTATAAGAATTTGTATCAATACTTTGTTTCTTTAAAGAAATCCATAAGCGAGATATCTAGGGTTATAAAAAAAGACGCCAAGTTTATCTGTGTCGTTCAGGACTCATATTATAAAGACATTCATTGTAATCTTCCACGAATTATAGAAGATATGTCTTTAATGTACGGGCTTTTTGGTTTGGAAAAGATTGAATTCGAAAGCAAGAAGAATATGGGGAATTTAAATGTAAAATCAAAAGTATACAGAAAAAATAATACTGCATTTGAAACTGTTTTGATTTTTAAGAAGGGATAAATCATGCAAGATGATGGCTTAATTAGAGCGTTAGAAGAAAATATTGAAAAAGTACATACCCAAAGTTTGGACCTGTCTTTTAATGAATTGCTTGACATGTATGAAACTGGTGAGCTGGATATAAATCCCGATTATCAGCGTCTTTTTCGTTGGTCTCCAGGGGCTCAATCGAGGTTTATTGAATCATTGCTTTTGGAAATGCCGGTGCCTCCTATATATGTAGTCGAGTCAAGTGATGGAAAATATCAGCTAATTGATGGGTTACAGCGTTTTTCATCATACCTACATTTGCGGGGGAAATTGACAGCAGGTCATTTTTCCCCTCCGATTAATAAAGGGGAATTTTTAGAGCTGCAGGAGTGCGATATTGTGCACGCCTTAAATGGACTTAATTATGAAGATCTACCCACAGCTCTAAAAATTAGATTGAAAAGAGCTTTTGTGAGAGTGGAAGTTGTTAGAAAAGGAAGTGAAAACAAATTTCGATACCATATGTTTAAGCGTTTGAATACTGGGGGCGAAGAGCTTACCCCTCAGCAAATTAGAAATTGTACGATTAGAATGCTTAATGCCCAGTTTATTGATTTTGTGATAGGTAAAAGTAGATCTAGTGATTTTTCAAATTGCATATCCAATATTTCCGACGAGCAAAAGCTTGGCTCGTTCGATCAAGAATTGGTTCTTCGTTTTTTTGCATTAAAAAATTATCGTCATAAATTTACACATGACGTGGCTGATTTTTTAACTGAGTATATGGAGCTCGTCACTGAGGCTGGTAATCAATCGGCGGTATTTGATTATGTAAAAGAAGAGGCTGTTTTCGATAAGATATTTTTGGTTCTTAATAAGGCCCTTGGCGATAAATCCTTTGGGCGATATGGTAAAAGTGGTATTCAATCAAACTTCGGTGTATATCATTACGAAGCTATATGTATTGGACTTCTATCTGTGATTGATAAAATAGAGTCAGATAGAACTGAGCATATAGATTTACTTAGAGTTAAGCTTGAAGAAATAAAATCAGATGGTGAGTTTGCTGCAGCTACCACTGGTGGTGGCAAGAACTCTCCAGGCCCAATGAGAACCCGTATCGAATTAGTCGAAAAAAAATTGGCAGAGTTGCAATTATGAGTTTGGAGCATTTTTTGGAGCAGCTGGAGGAAGAGCGAGCGTGGAGAGAAGCGGAAATCAGATTTCTTGATAATTCACAAAGGTCTCTTGAAAAAGAAGAAGACAGAATGCTTATGCGTCGTTCTATATTATGTCTGATATATGCTCATATAGAGGGTTTTGTTAAGTTTTCATTTTCTTTGTATGTTGACGAAATAAATAAAAAAAATTTGCTATGTTACCAAGTGAAACCTGTAATAGCCGCTGCCACTTTGTCTAGAGAGTTTTTAGCCTTGAGTGAGAATAGAAAAAGCAAAATATTTAGAAGTGATTTGTCGGATGATAAGCATTTGAGGAAATTGTTTCGGCAAGCAGAATTTATTGAAAATATTTTTGATGTGAAAAATTATGAAGTAAAAATTCCTGAAGAGTATATTAATACAGAGGATAATGTAGGTATAACCGTTTTGGAAAAATTGATGTGCAAAGTTGGCTTGGATCACACGGATTTAAGAGATGTTAATGCCCCCTTAGGTAGATTGCTAAATGTTAGGAATGATATTTCACATGGTAAACGGCGAGCTGGAATAGACCACAAAGATTATGAAGAGTTTCTTAATTGCTGCAAATCTGTTATTTCAGGTCTGTCGCGTAAACTGACGTTGGCTTTTGATCGGCAAGCATTTCTAGTTGCTAGTTAGGTTAAAAAGAGTGGATAAAAAAATTAATAAAAATCTCATGTTTCGAAGTTGATGCTCGCGTTACTTTTTATTTGGTAGTAATTAATACTGTTTCAAGAAATTGATCGGTTAATAATATTTGGTTGTGAGTTATTTGCCCATCTGAAAAGATAAAAAGCTGGATTACTCCTTTCACTCGCCCTTCGGGCCAACCTTGGTTGTTCAAAACACTTCGTGTTTTAGTCCCGCTGTCGCGAAGATGACAACTCCCATATAATTGCATGACGTTTAAAATTTAAATCCCAACCACAATTCTCAGCCTGTTAAGAAATGCTTATCCCCTAGCACCAACACCACCCCCTATTTATACTCCATTGCTCTCCATCGTGATAGTTGTTGTCCCTTATGCTGTCACTCAAATAATTAACGCAAATGAAGGGGTATCTCATGAACGAAAACGATAATAAAAATTCACGCCGTTTGTTTCTTAAAACACTTTCTGGTGCCGCTTTACTGGCGACAACATTACCTCATTCTGCATTCGGAAAATCGTCCTTGTCCGCTAACGATAATATTCAAGTGGCTGCTATCGGCTTGGGTATTATGGGCTTTAAAAATTGTGCGACTACGGTGACTGTGCCTGGTGTAAAACTGGTGGCGGGGTGTGACCTTTACACGGGTCGACTCAATCGCGCGAAAGAAATTTATGGCAAACAGTTGCACACCACAAAGCATTTTGAGGAAATTCTGGATAATAAATCTATTGATGCTGTGATTATTTCTACCAGTGATCATTGGCACGACAAGATTGCTATAGCGGCGATGAAAAAAGGCAAGGCGGTTTATTGTGAAAAACCTATGGTTCACAAACTTGACCAAGGTTTACCAATGATTGATGTGCAAAATCAAACGGGGCGGATTTGTCAGGTGGGAAGCCAACGTGTGAGTTCTGCCACTTATTTAAAGGCAAAAGAGCTTTATGAGTCTGGTGCGATTGGTCAGCTGGTTTTGGCGGAAGCTTTTTGGGATCGTCAATCTGCAAACGGTGCCTGGCAATATTCTATTCCTCGTGATGCATCACCCCAAACAATTGATTGGAGACGTTTTGAGGGCGATGCACCGCCGCATGATTTTGACCCGGTACGATTCTTTCGCTGGCGTAATTATCAGGACTATGGCACTGGTATAGCGGGCGATATTTTTGTGCATTTATTTTCAGGGTTGCATTTAATTGTTAGCTCGCTCGGGCCAACGCGTATCTATGCGTCTGGTGGTTTACGTTATTGGAAAGATGGTCGCGATGTGCCGGATATTATGACCGGTGTTTATGATTATCCTGAAACCAAACAACACCCCGCATTTAATTTGCAGGTGCGTGTTAATTTTATTGATGGTGGTGGCGGTGGTGAACAAATCGCGTTGGTTGGCACCGAAGGAAAAATGATTGTACGTGGCAGTTCTGTTGAAGTCATTCGCAATAAAATGTCGCAAGCTCCAGGCTTTGATGGTTGGGATACCTACAGCACCTTTGATAAGAAAAATCAGCATGATTACGCAGCATGGTACGAAAAATATTATGCAGGGCAATCTGATAAAAAAGAAACCAGCCGCATGGAATGGAAAGCTCCGCAAGGCTATAGCGACCATTTTGATCACCACTCAAATTTCTATAATGCTATTCGCACGAATGGAAAGGTTAAGGAGAATGCTGAGTTTGGTTTCCGCGCTGCGGCTGCAGCATTGGCAACTAATAAGAGTTTGTTTGAACAGAAGATTATTAACTGGGACCCAGTTGCGATGAAATTGGTTTAACATCGGCCTTAAACTGAAGTCAATAAAAAAGCCGCGTCGTAAAACGCGGCTTTTTTATTGTAAGAGTGAAAAATTTCAATACCAACAAGTTTTTTGAATTATTCCTTTTTATCCAAAGAGAAAGGATCGAACCATAAGGTTTTATCATCAAGCGGTGTCAGCTTGGGCAGTGTTGGGTTTTGCAGCTTGATAACAGTACGGCTTTTTAAATTGGCGTTAGCGATTACATCTTTCACCGTGGGATCGTTCATAAAATATTCTTCAAAGCTTCCGTCTTCAATAGCAATACGTAAACCCTTCTCAATATTTTTAGCCAGTTCGTTGTTAGATTTGTTAACAAAAAAGTAGAAAGGGTTGGGATAAATCATTAGCAGATTTTTCTCCACTTCCAAATCAAGCTTGGGGTGCCTTTTCATTTCGGCCCAGGGCTCATGCGCGCCACGGGGGAATGCATCGAATCGGTCCCCATCTAACATGAAAAACATACCTTCGTACTTGAGCACTTTAACCACATTCAGGTTGTTGGCGAGCAGTACATCTGTGTCGGCCCAAAAACGACCTGAGCCTAAAGATACGCGGCGCAAATCTTCAAGAGTGCGTATGCCATCAAATTTGGATTGCGTGCCTTTTTTGATCATTAACACCCGGTAACCCAGCAAGCCACGGTACATTGGAATTCGAATGGGCTGCATGCGCTCTTCAAATTCGTTGGTGGTGGCGTACCAGCAAACGTCCAGTTGGTTTTCAACCACCATTTGGATGATGCGAGCTTCTGTGTTGGTTGCGGTTGAATCATCCCATTCGTATTTTTCGGGAATTTTGGACAAGGCCAGCTTTAGCAGACCTTTCGCGTATTTAGGGATGCTTCCATCACCCTCTACCATCCGCAGCGGTTTGGCCTGTACCTGCAGAGGTAGGATTAACAAACAAAAAATCATTCCCAACAGTTTAAGTTTGGCGAATGGGCGGGTGTTAATGAGGGATCGCGTCATCTCGGCGTGTACCTAGGTTGTGATTGCTTACTAACTTTAGCTCATTATCGGGCAATTGCATGTCGCTTTTTTCAACATTTTTCAGGGGGGGAGTTCCTGGATATCTGCACCTTCGGGCTATTCCTGTAGCTTTACCGCGATTAATTTTTTGTCGGAGTTGCAAATGGTGAGGGCTCGGAGAATATTTTGTAACATGAAAATTCTATCCCCCTATAAATACCTCAATCGCTAGCTATTTGATTTTTATATAAATAATAAAAAAATATTTTCTTGATTTGAATTAATCGCAGCTTTTCGATTAATTGCAGCAAAAAATTCAAGAGGATATTGAGATGTTGAAACGCTTAATCCCATTTTTATTTGTGTCATTACTTGTTGGTTGCGGCGGTGGAGGAGGAGGGACATCGTCAGAGCCCACCTCAAGTTCAGCTGCAAGTGAATCTCTTGCACCACAGGTGTTAAAAAATACAAAAATCACACTGGATGAAACCTCCATCACCTTTGCGACGGGTGTTAGAGAAACGTCTACCGATAATACAGTTCTGCATTTTGACACCACTCAATTTACGGTTAAGGCTTCTGATGGTAGGACCTTGCCGACAATCTATGGGTATGGTTATGTCGCAACAGGGAATCTCGGAACTGTTATGAGCGTTAGAGGGGGTGACAGCTATAGGTTTGATCTTACATTCACTGATAAAAAATCTGGCACATTTAAAGAAACCTATACCGGCTTTGACGGGGTGCTCTTGTTGCGGGAAGGAAATTTTACTGTGCAAGATGAGCCTTTCTCATTCCTGCCGGAAAACATCGTAAACAATCGATATCTGTTGAACGTTAAAACCGCCACATCGACTTTAAGCGCGGATGAAAGCCCTATCGTTGGCGAACGTTTTGAAATGACTTTTTTCAAAGATAATTTGGTTGTTAGACCCTCAGATCTTTTGCCGAAAGAAGTGCAGGCAAGCTATTCAATAACACCAGTAGATGGCTCTACGCTTGAAATAAACGGTGTTTACTCAAATGCCAAGCACCCTTATAAATTGACTGCACGGTTTGATAGCCTTACTACAGGAACATTTACACTTAATATTGGTGAGGGTAAAGCAGTCGCTACGGGTGATTTTAACACTATCAAAATTACACCCATTGACAGGTCGAGCATGAAAGGGCGTTTTGTTGGCGCCACTTCGATTACATCTACAAACACCAAAATTACTTATCCCTACAATGTTTACCTACCGCCGGGTTATCAAACATCGGGTAAAAACTATCCGGTAATTTATGTGACTGATGGACAATGGTATTGGGATTTTGCGTATTTGCTCGAGAAAAAATCAAAAGATTTCATTATGGTTTCTATTGAACAAGGCCCCAGAGACAGGCGCATGATCGATTTCCTGCCAGATGGTGCACCGCTCTATACCAAGGTCTTAAAAGAAGAATTGATTCCTTTAATAGAATCAACTTACCGCACTAACCTTGAGCGCACTTTCGTGGGTGTATCAGCAGGCGGATTATTAGGAGCTTATTTGCTGAGTGTTGAGCCTGTAGGTGTTCCATATTTTAAAAATTATATGTTAATCGACGGAGCATTATTTGCGGTGACATCCGATATTATTAATGCGGAAGGACTACGTTTTAGATTGAATAACTCTTTGGCCGTAAACCTATTGCTTGCGGGCACCCCGCAGGGCAATGGTTGGTTTGTGAATGATTTCGAGCGACGTTACAAAAGCCGAAGCTACAGCAATTTCCAACTATTTAATAAAGAGTTCAGGGTGACCCACGACGAAATGGGACCGCTCGCGTTTGATGATTTAATTGAGCGTGTTTATTAATTTGAATTGATTCTCCGCCGGGTACCTGGCCCGGGTGACGAGCAAAAGGAAAATTGCTTCAAGGTCACCCGATTCGGGGCGGCCATTTATTTACACGACTCAGCTGTACCACCAAAGAATTTGTACGTGATCCTTCCTGTCTGACATAATCCCGCCCTTAACGTCACTCGGCCATATATTTGGCTTTTGGTGTAATTTGGCCCAACAACAAAAAATAACCCAGTGGATCTCATGCAAACTGCCAGCTCGCCTTTTCGTGTTCTTTTCGCCAGCTTAATTGGCACAACTATCGAATTTTTTGATTTTTATATTTATGCCACTGCTGCCGTTCTAGTGTTCCCCAAATTATTTTTCCCGGCTGGCGATGCAACTATTGCAGCACTGCAATCGCTAGCAACTTTCGCCCTCGCATTTTTTGCACGACCAATCGGATCGGCACTGTTTGGCCATTACGGTGACCGCATTGGTCGCAAGGCGACTTTAGTTGCAGCGCTAATGACTATGGGGATTTCCACCGTGTGTATTGGTTTTTTGCCTTCCTATGAATCCATAGGCATTACCGCGACTGTGTTGTTGTGTTTGTGTCGCATTGGGCAAGGAATAGGTTTAGGCGGAGAGTGGGGCGGGGCTGTGCTCCTAGCGACAGAAAATGCGCCGGACAATAAGCGCGCCTGGTATGGCATGTTTCCACAATTCGGTGCGCCCATTGGTTTTATGTGTTCGACCAGTGTTTTTTTATTTTTAACGCACAATTTAAGTGATGCAGATTTTTTAAGTTGGGGTTGGCGAATTCCATTTATTGCAAGTGCTTTATTGGTAATTGTTGGTTTGTATGTGCGCTTGAGTTTGGAAGAAACGCCCGCATTCAAGCAGGCAATTGAAACTGAAAAGCGTGTGCGTGTTCCCATGGTGACTGTGCTAACCCAGCATATGCGCGTTACGATTTTGGGTGCATTTTTGGCGATTGCGGCATTCGCGGTGTTTTACATTACCACGGTGTTTTCCCTTGGTTGGGGAACAAGCAAATTGGGCTACACGCGCGAAGAATTTTTAATTCTGCAATTGTATGCGGTGTTTGCGTTTGTACTTACCATTTGGTTGTCTGCTCTTGTTGCCGACAAAATTGGCCGCCGCGCCATGCTAATGATTTCAGGCTTCGCCGTGATGGTATTTGGACTGGGCTTTGCAGCTTTGCTGAATTCCGGTTCAAGTATTGGTGTTTTAATTGCTTTGTCGCTCGGCTTTAGCGTTATGGGTTTAACCTATGGCCCATTAGGTACTGCGCTTGCTGAAATTTTTCCTACAGAAGTGCGTTACACAGGTGCGTCACTCAGTTTTAATGTGGCGGGGATTATTGGAGCGTCTCTAACACCGGCAATTGCGAGTTGGTTGGCGACAACTTATGGTCTACCCTTCGTGGGTTACTACATTTCTGCGGCGGGAATATTAACTTTACTTGCTGCGTTTTCTTTGTCGAAGTCTTTGGGGAAATAGTGTTCCCCATCGTACTTGCTTTTTAACTTTTTAAATTTTTAATTTTTTAACTTTTCTCCACTGCGGAGAGTTGTAAGCACAGATTTTTACTTAAGCAAGTATTTTAGCCAGAGTGAAATCTAAACAAAAATTTGCATCTCTTCGCCAATTTTCTTCCGCATTTCCATTAGTTTAATCGCTGTTGCATGTTGCTTTTTATCTTCTTCTGTTTCAGGTACCCACACAGGGACTTTAACTGGCTGCCCGGATTCATCTACCGCTACCATGATAACAATGCAGTGTGTGGTCAATCTGCGGTTTAAGGATTTTGGATCACATGCATTAACCTCAATAGCGATATGCATGGAAGACTTGCCGGTATAAATAATTTTTGCACTAACTTCGACTAAGTTACCTACATGAACCGGTGATACAAAACGAATGCCGCCTGCGTAAGCTGTTACGCAGTAACGACTGCTCCAACCCGCAGAGCAAGCGTAGGCAGCAAGGTCGATCCATTTCATAACAGCACCGCCGTGAACCTTACCGCCAAAGTTTACATCTTGCGGTTCTGCCAAAAAACGTAGGGTGATGTCTCGTTGTGGGCTCATGTTGGATCTCGCTGCGCGCTCAAAAGGTGATAAGCATAAGGTTAGTATAAAACCCGTATTTTGGTACAGGTTTTAGTTTGCTCTTCAGCTTTGAGTTTCGTTATTCGCATCGCCCCAAATTTTATTGAGTAACTGTGTTATTTTTTCCATCTCGATTGGCTTGGTAAAGTGGTGATCAAAACCGGCCTCTTGGGCGCGTTGTTTATCTTCCTCAGTTCCCCAACCCGTGAGGGCTACCAGCACAGGTCTATTGGTTGGATAATTTGAAATTATTTCACGGGCAACTTCGTATCCATTCATACCGGGCAATCCAATATCCAATAACACGAGTTCAGGTTGATAACTTGCGGTTACTTGCAACGCATCAAAACCGTTGTAGGTTGTTTTGACCTCGTGCCCCAATATCTCCAAAAGCATACTTAGGGTGTCGGCAGCATCAATATTGTCGTCGACTACCAATATACGATGAGCAGATGTTGAGTTAACTACGGAGCGCATTGCTTCCTGTGTATCACTTTTAGCTGGTTGTGTGCTAAGCGGTAATCGAATTGTAAATTGCGCGCCCTTACCATGGCCGTCGCTTTCGGCGGTAATTGTTCCCTGGTGTAACTCTATCAATTGTTTGGAAATTGCGAGCCCTATACCCAGCCCGCCTTGGGCGCGGTCTAATGTTTTTCCTGCTTGAGTAAATAATTCAAAAATTTTAGAAATCATTTCAGGAACAATACCCACGCCGTTGTCTTTCACGCAGATGACGGCCGTGTTGCCGTCTTGTTCTGTAATCAATTCAATCTGGCCGCCAGCAGGTGTATATTTTGCAGCGTTGTTAAGAAGGTTGGTGATAACTTGGGCAATGCGGATTGGATCTACCTCAAGCAAAATATCTTTCCCGTCGTTAACAATAACTAATTCATGTTTATTTGCTTCAATAGCAAGTGCGCTAACTTCCAATGCGGACCGAATAATTTGATTGAGCTGAGTTTGCTCTTTTTTGAGTTCGATTTTTCCGCTGGAAATTCGCGATACGTCTAACAAATCGTCAATTAAATGCACCATATGTTTAACTTGGCGTTCCATCATTTTCAGTGTTTTTAGATCGGGTTCAGATAATGTTGAGCGCTCAAAAATTGCGACAGCATTGTGAATAGGGGCGAGGGGGTTGCGCAATTCATGGGCGAGCATTGCAAGAAATTCGTCTTTGCGACGATCTTGCTCTTGTAGCTTTTCGTACATGGTTGCATTCTCAATACCCGCGCTGGCGATGGCGGCGAGCTGACCTAATATTGCTTCGTCGTCGCTACTGAATTCCCCAGCATATTTATGTGAGAGTTGTAGTGTGCCCAGGTGCTGTTCGCCTTTTCCTCGCAGCGGAATAGATAAATATTTTTTATTGTCGAGAATTTCCGCTTCAAGATTTTGTGAATGCTGGGGTGTAAATTCATCGGAAATAGATTTCGCGGTAACAGTGACGTTATTAGGTGAGCTAATCGATACGATTGCTTGATGGGCACCAATAATGGAACGCGCTTTTTCCGCCATTAATTGCGCAATGCTTTTAGCTGATAAGAGTGCGTTTAAAGATTGGCTAGCTTCGGCAACTTTTCCGATCAAGATTGCATGTTGTTTTTCGGCTTCTAATCGTTTTGCTGTTTCTTCCTGTGCTTGTTTTAATTCGGTGATGTCGCGTGTGGTACCTGCAACTGCTTCGACTTCGCCATTTGCATCTAATATAGGGACAAAAATATAATCGTAAATGCGGCGGCCAAAAGTACCTGCGAAAGGCACTTCACCGCGAATAGGCAATTTGGTTTTTTTAACCTGCTCAATTTCCCTGTCATGCATTTCGGCATGCCAAGGCTCGTACCCTAATTCAAGGCACGTTTTGCCTATGGCTTCATCCCAGGTTTTCCCCCACATGGCCAATAAAATTTTATTGGCGTAAGAAAAGCGATGTTGCAGGTCAAATACGTAAGTGAGGTCGGGTGTATTTGATAATATGGTTTCGTATAAACGTTTGCGTTGTTCTGATTCTGCGCGCACGCTGGCAACCTGCGCTTCAGCTTGATGGCGATCCCAAGCGATGGCCATAAAGTGGCTGACAGTTTGCAAAAATTCTATTTCACTTTTTGAGTATTCGTCTCGTGTTGTGCTAGCCACCGAAAAAGTGCCTATGACTTTTCCGTCGCGGCTGAATAAAGGATGGCACGCGTAGGCAGTCACACCCATCTGAAGTACAAATGCACCCGCTGCATCTGCACAAATACGTTCTTTATTTGCAGCTAAAGGTTCTTTGGTTGCTGCCACGTTCCCGCAAAATGCCTGGCCTATATCGAGACGTGCCGCGGCTGGCTTGAGATGATCAGGAATTCCAACTTCAGTAACCAGTTGCAAATCATTGTTCTGCGTTAGTTTGTAATTGAATAAAATATCTGATTCGAGCGGTACGCGAATCATTTCAAACACTTCTTGTGAAAGTTTTGCGTGAGTATCGGGTGACTGAAGAATATGTCGCGCTAATATGAGAAGCAGGGCTCTTCGTTCACCTTCCTTCTGGCGTTCTGTTTCATCTGAAAACACTTTGCTGTATACCTTCAGCTCGCCATTTTTGTATAACGGCGTAGTGGTGCCAATTGCAAAAAAACGTGAGCTATTTTTGCGTAAATGCCAGCGCTTATTTTCCAATCTTTCTTGCTTTAAGCAGTTTGCTAATTCAGCAGCAGGAATAGCTTCTGATATGTCTGCTTCTGTGAACAAAAAATTTAATGACTGGCCAATGACTTCCGCAGCTGCGTAGCCAGTGATTCGCGATGCAGCTCCACCCCACTCAACGATATTTCCGTGTGGGTTAAGAATAATGATTGCGTGTTCTGCCAGTCCGTTGAGTAATAACTCAGCTCTTTCTTCTTTTGAGCTCAGTCCAATATCAGCGTGGCTTATTTCTAGTTGTGATCTAGTCACCTTGGCTTCCTTCGTTAATGTCACGCCAATAAAGCTACAGACTAAACACATCAATAACTTCGTTTATTCTTTTGTGTCAAGCGAGTAGTTGTATTTGAGAAGCCTGCTACAAGTTCAACCTAAGTCAGGTCAACTTACGAGATGGTTAAGCGGAAAGAGTGTATCCACGTGTTGATTTAAGCTCCGTACGCTAGGTCGCTTAGATTAGGGAAATAAAAAAGCCAGTGACTTGCGTCACTGGCTTTTTCGCTTTCGGGCTTCTCTAAATTAGTTCGATTTAGATGCCAATTCTTCTTCAATAAAATTCAGTGCTTCATCAATTAGCAACAACATAGAGTGCTTGGCGCGCTCAGGGTTGCGGTTTTTAATGGCGTTAAAGACTTTGGCGTGATCTTCCACAATACCTTCATGGTTGCCTTTCATCGGGCTAGTGTGGCTGATACTCACGCGCAATGCAGTTTGGATAAAATCGCGCAGGCGCACGTAGAAACGGTTATTGCTGGCGTAGAGGATACTGATATGGAAAGCGATGTCGGCATCCAAATCTTCTGGCGTATTGTCTTCTGCATTTTTCATTCTTTCCAATGCAGCTTCAATCGCATCAATTTGTTCTTGGGTAGCATAGCGTGCGGCGAGGGCAGCGGCTTCCGGTTCGATTGCAATACGCACTTGCAGGAATTCTTTCAGCACTTTCATGGAAGGTTTGCTTTCGAGGGACCAGCGCAAAAGATCTGGATCAAAAATATTCCATTCTTCTTCTGCTTGAACACGAATACCCTGGCGCGGCTTACTGGAAATTAATCCTTTCGCCGACAGCATTTTCACTGCTTCCCGCACAGCGCTACGGCTCACGCCAAATTTGTCGCACAATTCTGCTTCAGTCGGTAAACCATCAGTGTTGTATTCGCCACAAATAATAGCCTTACCCAATTCATGGACCATGCGGTGAGAGAGGTTAAAGTTTCGGTCGAGAAGCGCCATTTATGTGCAATCCAGATTGTTAAATTATGGGCTGAAGGGTAACGATTTATGCTTAATATTACAATATAAGCATTTCGCTTAAATGCGCATTTAACCAAGTTAAGTAGCGCTGTTTGTTGGTTAAGCTGAAACCAGGATAAGTTTTTGCGGATTGGGATCTTTTGATGTAGGTGTAAGAGCGACGGGAAAATCGACCTCGCTAAAGCCAGGAATTTTTTCCTATTTTAAGGCTCAATTTATAGCTGATAGATTGACAAAAAGCACGCCCGGAGAATAATATTATCATACAAAATGCTGCGTCCGATTTGGGCGTAAAAATGACAATGGTGACGTGATGACCTCTTATGCTTTAGGCCTTGATTATGGCAGTGATTCTGTTCGTGCTTTGCTGGTAGACGCCCTTACCGGCAAGGAAGTAGCAACAAACGTGGTCTATTACCCACGCTGGAAAAAAGGCCTTTATTCTGTACCCGCGAAAGATCAGTTTCGCCAACATCCCCTGGATTACCTTGAGAGCCTTGAGCAAGTTGTGCAAGGCTTGTGGGCGCAAGCACCGGCTGGTGCTGCCGCAAAAGTTGTCGGCATAGGTTTTGATACTACGGGTTCTACGCCTATCGCTGTGGATAGAGACGGTATGGCTTTGGCACTTAAGCCAGAGTTTGCTGAAAACCCCAATGCGATGTTCGTGTTGTGGAAAGACCACACTGCCATCAAAGAAGCGCAAGAAATTACTGCAGCCGCAAATTCAGCCAAAGAAAATTATTTGAAATACGAAGGCGGCATTTATTCCTCTGAATGGTTCTGGGCGAAAACCCTGCACGTGTTGCGTGAAGACGCGTCCGTTGCCAAGGCTGCTTACCTTTGGGTGGAACATTGCGACTGGATGTCTGCCGTAATTACCGGCACGACTCATCCCTCCAAATTGCGTATGGGCCGCTGCGCCACTGGCCATAAATTAATGTGGCACGAAAGCTGGGGTGGTTATCCACCCAACGAATTCTTTGTGGGTATTGATCCGCTTTTGGACGGCCTGCGCGATCGTTTACCCGCTGAAACCTTTACTTCAGACCAAACCTGCGGCTCATTAACCACAGAATGGGCTGGTTTGCTCGGTTTACCAGTGGGAACGCCAGTGAGCTTTAGCGCGTTCGATTGTCACATGGGTGCTGTTGCAGCAAACGTAAAACCTGGTGTGCTGACCAAGATTATGGGTACATCAACCTGCGATATTACTGTGGCAAGTTATGAAGATATTGGTGATAAATGCATCCGCGGCATTTGCGGCCAAGTTGATGGTTCCGTCACACCCGGTTTGGTAGGTCTTGAGGCGGGGCAATCTGCATTTGGCGATTTGTATGCCTGGTTTAAAAACGTGGTGAACTGGCCCGCCACTCAACTCGTGTCATCATCATCTTTGTTAGATGAAGCAACCAAGCAAAAACTTATTCAAGAATTTGAAGACAAAACTATTGTTGCGCTGAGTAAAGCCGCGAGTGAAGTTGCTGTAGGCGAGACCAGCATTACCGCATTGGATTGGGTTAACGGCCGCCGCACACCAGATGCAGACCAATCGGTTACCATGGCAATTACCGGTTTGAAAATGGGCAGCGATGCACCACAAATTTTCCGCGCGCTGGTTGAAGCAACTGCGTTCGGTGCGCGTGCGATTATCGAGCGCTTTAAACAAGAAGGTGTTGCCATTGATTCTGTGGTGGCGATTGGCGGTATTTCCAAAAAATCTGATTTCGTTATGCAAACCTGCGCAGATGTTTGGAATTGCCCGATTGAAGTTTTAGAGAGCGAACAAAGTTGTGCCTTGGGTGCCGCCATTTTCGGTGCTGTTGTGGGTGGTGTTTATCCTGACGTTGCCAGCGCGCAAAAAGTGATGGCATCAACCGTGTGCAAAACTTACAAACCTAACGCACAAACTGCAGCGGCTTATGAAAGCCTGTATCAAAAATATTTAACGCTCGGCGCTTTCGTCAATGGAGGTTCTCTGAAGTGAGTTACATTGAATTAAAGCGCGAAGTATACGAAGCCAACATGGAGTTGCAGCGTCGCAATTTGGTTGTTTATACCTGGGGTAATGTATCGCAAGTTGATCGTGCAAAAGGTGTGATCGCGATTAAGCCAAGCGGCGTAGCCTATGAAGTTATGAAGCCGGACGATATCGTTATTGTGGATTTGGAAAACAATATTGTTGACGGAAAAATGCGTCCTTCATCCGATACCAAAACCCACACACACTTATATCGTCACTTTGATTCCATCGGCGGCGTGACTCACACCCATTCGACCTATGCCACTGCATGGGCGCAAACACAGCAAGCCATTCCTTGTTATGGAACGACTCACGCTGATTACGCTTACGGCGAAATTCCCTGCACGGCAGTGATGAGCGATGAGCAAATTGAGCGCGACTACGAAGAAGAAACCGGTGTGCAAATTACGGATTGTTTTAAAACACGCAGCCCAAAAGAAGTACCTATGGTGATTGTTGCAGGTCATGCACCATTTACTTGGGGCAAGAATGGTGCTGATGCGGTTTATCACGCGGTGATATTAGAAGAAATTGCGCGCATGGCTTATCTCACTAAAACCCTTCAGCCAAATACGGCGGCTTTAAAACAGGGGATTGTAGATAAGCATTATTTACGCAAGCACGGAAAAAATGCCTATTACGGGCAAAAATAATTGAGTTAGCAAATTTAATAGATAGGTTTTTGAGGAAATCAAAATGAAAGTTTACGGCGATAAAGAAGTCTGGTTGGTCACTGGCTCACAACATTTATACGGCCCTGGCGTGCTGAAACAAGTCGCCGAGAACAGCCAAAAAATTGCAGCGGGCTTGACTGAGTCTGCCAATCTTTCTATCAAGATTGTTGCGCAAGACACGGTGAAATCTCCGGCGGAAATTTTGGCGGTAGCGCAAGCGGCTAACAGCAATCCAAATTGCGTGGGTTTGATTTTGTGGATGCACACTTTCTCTCCTGCAAAAATGTGGATCTCTGGTTTGCGCGCATTGAGCAAGCCTTACATGCATTTGCATACGCAGTTCAACGCTGAGTTGCCATTTGCTGATATCAACATGAACTTTATGAACCTCAACCAAAGTGCGCACGGTGACCGCGAGTTCGGCCACGTGAGCACGCGTTTGCGTCAAGAGCGCAAAGTGGTTGTTGGCCACTGGGCAACTGAGTCTGTACAAAAACAAATTGACAGCTGGTGTCGCGTTGCTATGGGCTGGCATGCAAGCCAAACCTTAAAAGTGGCGCGCTTTGGCGACAACATGCGTCAAGTTGCTGTGACTGATGGCGATAAAGTGTCTGCACAAATTACGTTTGGTTACGAAGTTCACGCATACGGTTTGGGCGATTTGCAAAAAGTGGTTGATGCGGTAACCGACGAACAAGTTGCTGCACAAATTGAAACTTACAAAAAAGAATACGATGTTAACCCAGCGATTTTTGATGACGAACATCAATATCAAATGCTGAAAAACGAAGCGCGTCTTGAATTGGGCATGCTGAAGTTTTTAACTGACGGCGGCTTTGGTGCATTCACAAACTGCTTCGAAAACTTGACTGGTTTAACCAACCTTCCTGGTTTGGCAACACAACGTTTAATGGCTGCCGGTTTTGGTTACGGTGGTGAAGGCGATTGGAAAACTGCAGCGATGGTTCACATCTGCAAGGTTATGTCTAAAGGTCGTCAAGGTGGTTCATCCTTTATGGAAGATTACACCTATCACTTCGGTGGAGTTGATCAAGTATTGGGTGCGCACATGTTGGAAGTCTGTCCATCAATCGCTGCTGCAAAACCAAAACTTGAAGTTCATTTGCACACCATTGGTTGCCGCAACGATATCGCGCGTTTGATTTTCACCGGCAAAGCGGGCCCCGCTTTGTGCATTTCTTTAATTGATATTGGCACTCGTTTCCGCGTAATCATTAATGAAGTGGATACAGTAACGCCACCGCAAGAATTGCCGAAGTTGCCGGTAGCAAAAGCGCTCTGGGAACCGCGTCCAAATTTAGAGATCTCAGCAACGGCGTGGATTCAAGCTGGTGGCGCGCATCACAGTGCTTACACCCAAGGTGTGACGGCAGATGAGATTGTTGATTACGCAGAAATGGCGGGTGTTGAAGCTTTGGTTATTGATGCAAACACTAGTGTGCGCGCATTTAAAACCGAGTTGCGTCACAACGCTGCTTACTATCATCTGAAAGACGGTGTTTAACAGGCACATGAAAGACGATATTCAATATCGTCTTTCATTTTTAAAATGAACTACAACGGTGATTTTTAAATAATAACAGGAGAATGATAATGAATTTTAAACGACTGGCCTTGGCGCTTTGTGTTACAGCAGCTTGCGCACAACCCACTTTCGCCGCTGAAACCGCTGCAGCTGCCGCTTCACAAAAACCAGCGGCAGTTAAAGCAGTAGCGCAATTAAGTGTTACTGAAGCTCCTTTTGGAAAATTGCCTTCTGGTGAATCAACTACTTTGTTCACCTTGACTAACGCAAATGGCGTAGTGGTTAAAGCAACTAACTATGGCGGCGTTATTACCTCCATGATCACGCCAGATAAAAGCGGCAATATGGCTGATATCGTTTTAGGTTTCGACAATATCGATGGCTATTTGAAAAATAAATCCTATTACGGTGCATTGATCGGTCGTTACGGAAACCGTATTGGCAAGGCGCAATTTGCAATTGATGGTAAAACTTACAATCTCGACAAAAACGACAGCGCCAATCATTTGCACGGTGGCAGCAAAGGTTTCTGGGCTGTGTTGTGGGATGCAAAATCTTTCAAAACTGCAAATTCTGTTGGCATCACTTTAACGCACACCAGTCCAGATGGTGACCAAGGTTATCCTGGTAATTTGAAAGCTACGGTTGTTTACGAGTTGACGAACAACAACGAATTCACCATCACTTACGGCGCAACAACTGATAAACCAACGCACGTTAATATGACCCAACACCCTTATTTCAACATGGTGGGCAAGGGCAGTATCTTGAATCAAGAGTTGTACATTAACGGGAGCAAATATACGCCTGTTGATAGCGGTTTGATTCCAACCGGCGAGTTGGCTCCCGTTGCAGGCACTCCGTTTGATTTCACTAAAGCTCACACAATTGGTCAAATGATTGGTCAAACGAACGAGCAATTGAAAAACGGTGGTGGTTACGATCACAACTGGGTGCTGAATAAGAAAACCGCTGACGAGTGGGGCTTGGATGCACGCTTCTCTGATCCAGTGTCAGGCCGTACTTTGGAAGTTTATTCTGATGAGCCAGGCATTCAATTTTACAGTGGTAACTTCCTGGAAGGAAAAGTGGAAGGCAAGGGCGTGAAGTTTGAATATCGCGGTGCAATTTGTTTAGAGCCGCAACACTATCCTGATACTCCGAACAAACCAAAGTTCCCAAGTACTTTGCTTAAACCAGGTGAAGAGTACAAGAGCAAAATTGGCTTCAAATTTGTAGCCAAATAATTAAATGGTTAGAAAAAAATAAGGCGCCTTGGGGCGCCTTATTTTTTTTATTGCTATTCAGTAATTCGAATCGTATCCACTTGGCAAATTGTTGTGGCAACTGAACCACCTAAATAATTCAACTGCAATCCAACTTTGCTAACGCGTTTCGCATCATAGCCACTTTCAAATACGGTGCCGAAATCAGCAAATACACTGTACCAAGTATCTGCCTTCAGCGACGTTGCGTAGTTAGCGTCTGTTGTTGCTGTGGTTCCATTAACATCGGTGGAAACCATTTGGAATGAAAAGTTCATCGAGGTATTTTTCCAACAAATAATTTGGAAGCTCGCTTGCTTCTTCGTAATGTCGATGGACTTATCCAATGTTGTGTCAAAACGCACCACGTTGTTAGCGCTTTGCCAAATAATGTTTAAGGTTGTACCAAAACCGTAGGCAGTTGTTGCGGTGGTACTTGCGTTGCCTGACACATTGGTGACTTTCCATTCAGGGATGGTTTTGTTGTTGAAGTCTTCCTTAAAAATCACTTTTGGTCCAGCTACTACGGGGCCGCCTTTGGCGAGTTGCACGTTATCTAACTGTATGTGCAAATTCGCGTTGTTCCCTACCGGCACCAGTACCAGGCTGTTATTAACTTTGGTGAGGTCCAGTCCTGTTGCGATGAAATCACTCATGGGGATGTTTATATGAGTCCAGGTGTCCAATGTTGGGATGACGATCTTGGCTTCATGTGAAGAGCAGGGCCACAAACAATCCATGCGAACGGAAAACACAACACCACCGGCTTGTGCATCATAAGCATCACCGGCATTCAACACGCGTACATCAAATTGCAAAGAGCCGGTTTGGAATTGGGTTTCATCCTGCGAAGCGGGGCTAATGTCCGGATGCCCGATCATGAATTGGCCTTTGCGATCATTGTCGGTGAAGCTCACATCCAACACTTTATTGTGGGTGCTGTTGCTATCCTGAATTGACCATTGAACTTGTTGTCCAGATTTGGATTCCGTGTACTCGGTATAGCTGGGTATATATTGTGCCGCCCAGATAACTCCGTAGTTTGTATTCAAGCATTCTGAAAAAATGGTTCCGCCGGTGTTATTGCAAGGATTAACACTGGATGCGGAGCTGGAGCTACTACTAGACGAACTGCTACTGGAAGAACTGCTAGAGCTTGATGATGAACTTGAACTGCTGCTCGGCGCGCTACTGCTGACAGAACTGCTTTCGGTAGTGACTGGTGGTGTGCTTGGGCTCTTGCCGCCGCCCCCACCGCCACCACAGGCTGTTAAAAGAGCAAATAGACCGCTTAATAAAATAAGATGTTTGAACATGTGCTTTCCTTTGTCTGTTTAAGTAATGCTCCAGGTATCCGTATTGTAATTGTTAGATTTGAACGACAGGTTATTACGGAGGAGGCGGGCGGATTTTAACCAGATTGGCAAATGATTGCAGCAGAAAAATGGGGTGGTTTACGTGGAATTGTGCCCATAAAAAAAGCGATCAGATGATCGCTTTTTTTATGGGGCATTTTTAAAACTTAGTGCGCGCTTAACACACCTTCTTCAATCGCATGGGTTGGTGCTTTCTTGGCTGCAAATGCGAACCACAATACATAGAGGTAGCAAACCAGCGGTACTACGAAGGCGATGGAGCGAGCGCCTACCGGGAAGTGCGCCAACAACATATCCACTGCAAAGCCGTAGGCTACGGAGATAAAGCCACCGCCGCAGATCGCCATACACATCAGACCCGAAGTTGCAGATGCTGGCGCAGTAGAGCGCTCCAAGGTCAAAGTGAAGATAGTGGGGAACATGATGGAGTTAAACAAGCCAATGAAGATTGCTGCAATAGCCGGCAAGAAGCCCATGGTGATTGGAGCATCGTAACCGTGGAACGTGAAGGTGCCGCCCAGTGGAGTTGCTGGCAAGTTATAGGTGCAGATTACGAAGGTACACAAAGCTGTTGCGCCAAAGGCTACGAATGCCAGCATATTGGTAGCGCTCAGGTAGCGTAATAAAGCTGAACCAGCAAAGCGGCCAACCATGGCTAACAACATGAAATAAGGTGCTACATAGCCAGCGGTTTGCGCCGGTACGTTAAGAATTTCTTTTTGTTCCAGGAAGAAAATCATGCCTGAAATTACGCAAACTTCTGCACCAACGTACAGGAAAATGCCCAAGGCACCCAGGTTGGCCCATTTGGATTTCAATGCGGAGAATGGTGACTCTGTGTGAGCGGCCATTTTAGGCGCGTGTATAGCAATGGTATTGCGCACCAGGAATACAGCAATAGTGAATACCGCGAGTACAACAGCAATCAGGAAATAAACGTTGGTTACGAATGACAAACCGGTATCTAGCAAGTCTTGCGTTACAACAACATCTTTATGGAACAAAGGACCATCAAGCAAATATTTAGCGCCGAACCATCCACCCACAAAAGCACCCAATGAGTTGAATGATTGTGAAAGGTTCAAGCGGAAGGCTGCACCTTTTTGATCGCCCATAGAAGCAATCAGCGGGTTAGCGGCTACTTGCAAGAGAGTGATACCCGATGCTGCCACAAACAAACCGAGCAATACGGTGACGAAGCTGTGTGAGAAGGTGGTTGCCCAGGCAATCAGGCAGCCAGCGATAATGCCGATCAAACCTAAAATAATTGATTTGGTGTAACCCTTTTTCGCCAGATAAGCGGCTGACGGAATCGACATAATGCCGTAAGCAATAAAGAACGCGAATTGGTTGAGCTGTGCCTCCGCGTCAGTAAGGGTGTAAATCACCTTCATACTTTTGACGAGTGGGTCGATCAGGTTGGTTACAAACGCCCAGATAAAAAATAGTGCGGTGATGTAAACAATCGACAGAATTAAGCTGCCGCCTTTAGGTGAAGAATTAGACATGTTGTTATCCATTGATTGATCGATAGTGAGGTCTTGTTTATTAGCGGACATTATATCCCCCGAATTATTGATTTTATTGTCTATGTGGCGAGCACCGCAATCGGTTGGGGTGCAAATCTTTGTTAGCGGAACTCACAGACCCTTTAAGGGGAAGATAGTTCTCAAATGCTATAAAAAACGTCCTATTATACTATTAATATCCGTCTCTGTTGAATGGAAATTTGCGCAAAAGCTCAATCACTCCTCGTAGATTTACGTAAATCCTTGTTAATTTACGGCAGAAGCCGCTTTTACCATCACTATCTAAAATTTGGCTGGCATTTCATGAAAATACTGTTTATTATAATACAAATACGTTGGCATCCCTATTTGGTGGGGTGTGCAAATTGATTGGTTTTAATGTTGTCGTTGGAGTGTGTGTAGCAGCCATCTGTTGCTCACACCATTTTTTACCGTTACAGGGCAACCTGTAACGGTTTTTTTATGGGCGCAGGTTGGTCGCACATAATGAATAACGGTGAGCCTAAGGCTTGTTTGTTTTTGGCTAGGCAAATATGTGAGTTAAATTTATTCCAGGGGTACCTATGAAAAAAATAATCTTGTTTGCTTCCTGTGTATTGGCAATGCAAAGCCCAATATCTTCTGCAGCCGAATTATTCCCGCTGAACGATGTTCGCCTTAACGCAAGTCCCTTTCTGGACGCACAAAATACCGATCTCCATTATTTGATGGCACTTGAGCCGGATAAATTGCTCGCGCCTTTTTTGCGTGAAGCAGGTTTACCACTAAAGCAGGAAAGCTACGGCAATTGGGAGTCGTCAGGCTTGGATGGACACGTGGGCGGGCATTACCTCACTGCGCTTGCGCTTATGTATGCATCAACGGGCGACGCTGAAATCTTGCGCCGTTTGAATTATTTTGTTGCAGAGCTCAAGCGTGCACAGGATAACAATGGCGATGGTTACATAGGCGGCATTCCGGGTGGAAAAGATGCCTTCAATCAAATTGCCCAAGGCAAAATGCAGGCAGATAACTTTTCGGTAAACGGAAAGTGGGTGCCTTGGTACAACCTCCACAAAACCTTTGCGGGTTTGCGTGATGCTTATAAATACGCGGGCAACCAGGACGCGAAGCACATGTTAATTCGCTTGTCCGATTGGGCATTGACGCTGACCAATCATTTATCCGATGAACAAATGCAAGCCATGATGCGCAGCGAACACGGCGGCATGAACGAAGTTTTTGCGGATGTGTATGCGATCACGGGCGACCAAAAATATCTCAAGCTTGCCGAGCGTTTTTCGCATCAGGCTATTTTAAATCCGCTCAAACAAGATCAAGACAAGTTGACCGGCTTGCATGCGAATACACAAATTCCCAAAGTGATTGGCTTTAAACGCATTGGCGATTTAACTGGCAAAAAAGATTGGCAAGAAGCTGCACAGTTTTTTTGGCAAACCGTTCACGATCACCGCACAGTCGCGATTGGTGGCAACAGCGTGAAAGAACATTTTCACGATGACAAAGATTTCTCCAGCATGATTAGCGAAGTGGAAGGGCCGGAAACCTGCAACACCTACAACATGCTCAAACTCACCGAAATGCTGTTTTTAACCGATAGTAAAGTAAGCTACGCCGACTATTACGAACGCGCCCTCTACAACCATATTTTAGGCTCGCAACGCCCGGATACAGGTGGCTTTGTTTATTTCACCCCCATGCGCCCGAACCACTATCGTGTTTATTCACAAGTGGATAAGGCTATGTGGTGTTGTGTGGGTTCAGGAATTGAAAGCCACGCAAAATACGGTGAGTTTATTTATGCGCACGATGGTGATTCCTTGTACGTAAATTTATTTATCCCTTCTACATTAAACTGGCGTGAGAAAAATGTTCAGTTAGTTCAAAACACCATTTTCCCCGACGAAGAAAGCTCTCATATCACCATTAAGAGCAATAAAAAATTCACGCTGAAAATTCGTTACCCCCAATGGGTCGGCAAAGATGAATTGAAAATCACCATCAACAAAAAACCTGTTGCGATTTCTGCACAACCGGGCGAATACGTCAGCTTGAATCGCAGCTGGCGTAAAGGTGACAAGATTGACGTAACTCTGCCGATGAAAACGCAATTGGAACAAATGCCAGATCAATCCAATTACTACGCACTATTACATGGCCCCATTGTGCTGGCTGCAAAAACAAATCCGTTCCCCAATGAAAAAGTGAGTTTCATCGCGGATGATTCGCGCATGGGCCATATAGCCCAAGGGCAGTTGTGCCCATTGGAAGCTGCCCCTTTGTTTGTCAGCGATTCAACCGATTTCATGGCCAAGATAAAACCAGTTGCGGGTAAATCTTTAACCTTTACCGCGCCCGATGTGGTCAAGGGCCCCAATTCAGCATCTTTGGAATTTGTTCCTTTCTTCCGTTTGCACGATTCCCGTTACAGCCTCTATTTGCCCTATTCAACACCGGAGAATCTAGTGAGTTTGCAAGCGGAAACAGCGCGCAAAGAAGCAGAGCGCATAGCCCTGGATGCGATTACGGTTGACCAGGTAGCGCCGGGTGAGCAGCAGCCGGAGTCTGATCATTTCTTTAAAGCTGATCGAACAGATACGGGTATCTCCAACGGCATGCGCTGGCGCAATACCAAGGCCTGGATGAGCTACGAATTGACTGACAAAAAGCTTGAGGCAAAAACCTTGCGTTTGAGCTTTTCCAAAGCGGATGCTGGCAATGAGTTTGATGTATTCATTAACGACAAGTTGATAAAAACCATCAAATTAGCAGCCGATGCTACCCAAGATATATATACCCGTGACTGCGCCATTCCCGAGAGTTTGGTACGAGCATCCAAGGGCAAACTGATTGTTAAGTTTGTGGCCCGTGAGGGCTCCAAAGCGGGCAGTATTTACGGCTTACGCCTATTGAAAAAATAGCAAAATTAATAAAACAATCGTTGAAGACATAGCTGCAGCGGGGCTATGTCTTTGATTTATATGATTTAAATGACTGTAAGCTTTGGTTTACTTGTGTAAATTTATGTTTTATCGATGAGGCTAGTTGGTTACTTTCGCCTCACTGTGTAACCCAAAAATGTCACTTTTAGTCACAATGACTATTATATTTCCTGCATTGTCTTTCTTTTATTGAAACCAGCCTAAAGCTTCATTTACATTTGAATTGCGCTCCCCCTCAGGGCGCACCGTCGATTGCCTCTATTGGTTCATATCATGACGGGGAATGGATGCCATCTAACCCGATAAAAAATAATGAATGGGAAGATGGTTGCAATCGGCAAATCAACCTTAGCCGAAAAGTACACAAACACCTGCAAGGAGAATAAGCATTTCTATATTTTCTGTTTGGGTGGCGGTTTTGTGCATGGAGATCGGTTAATCAATCCATGAAATGAGAGAAATAATATGAAAAACACAATAAAAAAAGTGCTACCCCGAGTTAGTCAGGTTTTAGGTTTTGTTGCGGTATCAGCTGGTTTGTTAGGTCTTGGCCAAGCGGCAAGCGCTCAGACAATCAGTTCCAACTCAACCGGAACCAATAACGGTTTCTACTATTCCTTTTGGACAGATAAGCCGGGTTCGGCTTCGCTGACTTTAGGTTCTGGTGGAAACTATTCAACCACCTGGAGTAATACTGGCAACTTTACTGCCGGTAAGGGCTGGTCAACCGGTGGCCGCAAAGTGGTGAACTTCTCTGGTAACTTTAACGGTGGCAACAATGGGTATTTGGCCGTTTACGGTTGGACTAAAAACCCATTGATTGAGTATTACATCGTTGAGAACTACGGTAGTTGGACTCCACCAGGCGGTACTTCATTGGGTACATTCACGTCTGACGGCGGTACCTACAATATTTATAAAATGCACCGCGACAATGCTCCTTGTATTACCGGCAACAGCTGTAGCTTCGATCAATTCTGGAGTGTTCGTACGTCCAAGCGTTCAAGCGGTTCCGTTACTACTGGCAACCACTTTGATGCGTGGAAAGCCAAGGGTATGAACATGGGTTCTACTTGGGACTACATGATCATGGAAACCGAAGGTTACCAAAGTAGCGGTAGCTCTAACATTACTGTAAGCGAGGGCTCTAGTTCTGGCGGCGGTAGTTCAAGCTCGGCTTCTGGTGGAAGTAAAACCGTTGTTGTACGTGCGAAAGGTTCAGCGGGTGGAGAGAGCATTACGCTGAAAGTGAACGGCACTGCAGTTCAAACCTGGACGCTGTCTACAACTATGACCAACTACACCGCAACTACCAGTTTAAGTGGCGGTACTTTGGTTGAGTACACCAATGACTCTGGTAGCCGCGATGTGCAAGTGGATTACATCAGCGTTAACGGTTCTGTTCGTCAATCTGAAGCTCAAAGCTACAACACCGGCGTTTACCAAAACGGCGCTTGTGGCGGCGGCAATGGTTTGAGCGAGTGGATGCACTGTAACGGCGCTATTGGTTACGGCAACATCTAGCTGTTTGTTAAAAAGTGCCAACCCTCTATGGGTTGGCATTCAGACTCGCGAACAATAAGAGAAGCCTATGTCCACTCCTCCTAAAATCGGTTCGATAAAACCGCTCGTTGCGGCTGCTTTTGCTGGCGCTTTGCTCGCATTTTCCGCACAGCTTTTTATCGCCGACGATTCAGACCAAACCCAGAAAATCCTCGTTATGGAAAACAGGATACGCGCGCTGGAAGCCTTGCTAGACCAAAAAGATCAACAATTAAAAAATACTAACTGGCTATCGCTGCAAAGCCGCAGTACAACTAATTCCAATGGTGTAGCTGCAAAATTGGCTCGTACGGCGAATTCGGATTTGTCTTCGTCGCTCGATGAGAATGCGCAATACGGGACTGCAGTTGCCATAGATTCCGGCCAAATGCTAAAAAATTTGGGGACTCGCTCTATAGATGATCCGCGTTCGTTTACCGAAAAGGTCAGTGATTTGCTCGCGCAAGACGCGTCACAAGAAAAAGTCGCGATTGTGAGTAAAGGCATTTTTGATATGGCGAATGATCGCGAAAATTTGCCCGATTACGCCCTGCAATCGCTTTATACCAAGCAGTCCGACCCGGATGTAAAGCGGGTTATCGCACAAGTTTTGTCGCAACGCGGCAATAACGCGCTTATGGAAAATCATCTTTCCGATGCGCGCACGCAGTTAAAAAGCGACGACCCAACGGCTCGCCAACATGCATTGCAAAATCTCGCCAAAACCCATTACGTGAATGCCGTTAGCGTGATTGCGCCTATGTTGCACGATGCGGATATCAACGTGCGCCTGGATGCACTCTTAGCCATGCGTGCCACGGGCAACCAATCACATCTTGCGCTGGTGGAAAAACTGGTAAATGATCCTGACCCTAATATCAGTTCGCTCGCCATAGATGTTGCCGGTCACTTACGTAACCTGAGTGATAGTGCAAGGACTACGCTGTCCAGTGCCGATATAGCGGCAGAGCTGCCGATAATTCCCCATCCTTGATTGTTTTTCCCTGCTGTTTTTGGAGCGAGTGTTGCATCTCGCTCATTTTTCAATCGGTATTCACCTTCTTTACTGTTCGTCTGTGCTGTTCTTTCCTGGTTTTCCGATCTCTTGCTTTACAAATTCCAACACACGGGCACAGCCATTCTCTGGTTAGTTTTCTGTTATCTATGATATAAATATAATGATAATACAAATAAATTGACCCTTGCCGCATGGTGAAGGGCTGGCCCATCCATAAATAGAGAGAACTTCCATGAAAAAACGTTGCTTAGGCGTGACCTGCTTGCTGCTGGTGTCTTGCGCCAAAAATACTCCGCAGGACATATCGAGCCCGGATAAACACCTTCAGGTTCATTTGAGCCAATCAGAGCAGGGCAGTTTGCAGTACAGCGTACTGCGCGATGGAAAACCTATCGTAAAAACCTCTGCGCTCGGGTTGGAGCTGACCGATGCAGATTTCACCAAAGGCTTGACCATCAAAAACACATCGCCTGTTAAAGCCGTAAGCGATGATTACGAAATGATGGTCGGTAAAAAGCACAAAATTCATTACCAGGCGAATGAACAAACCATCAGCCTTAAAAATGCGGCAGGGCAGGACATTAATGTGACCTTCCGCCTCTCTAACGATGGTGTAGCCTTCCGCTACCAGGTGCCGAACCCGGGCAAAAAACATTTGCAGTTTAAAAACGAAACCACCAGCTTCAGCTTTGCTGAAAACGCCAAAGCCTGGATGCAACCTATGTCGGTGGCGCAAACGGGATGGAGCAACACCAATCCTTCCTATGAAGAACCTTATGTGATGGATACTCCTGTCGGCACAGTCTCACCGAGTCCCGCCGGTTGGGTTTTCCCTGCACTTTATAAAACCGATGACACCTGGGTAGCAATTACCGAAGTTAATATGGATGGCAGTTTCCACGCGTCGCGTTTGCAAGCTGAATCCACCAAAGGCGAATACAAAATCGGTTTGCCTATGGCGGCCGAAGTTTTCACTGGTGGTAATTTGCTTGCAGAAAGTCACAGCGATTTAATTTCACCCTGGCGTGTATTGGCAATTGGAAATTTACCAACGGTGATGGAGTCTACGTTGGGAACGGATTTAGCGGACAAAGCGATTCCGTTCGATAAAAAATATATTCAACCCGGTCATGCGTCCTGGAGCTGGGCGATATTGAAAGACGACTTCACCGTATTTGATGTACAGAAAAAATTTATCGATTACGCGGTAGACATGAAATGGGATTACACGCTAATTGATGCAGATTGGGATAAAAAAATCGGCTACGAAAAAATGAAAGAATTAGTCGATTACGCCAAGACTAAAAATATCGGCATTATCTTGTGGTACAACTCGTCAGGCGATTGGAACCAAACGCCTTACAGCCCAAAAAGTAAATTGATAACACACGAGCAACGCGTAAAAGAATTCGCTTTGTTGCGTGAAATGGGCGTGAAAGGTTTGAAGATTGATTTCTTCGGCGGTGATGGTCGCTCCATGATTGCTTACTACATCGACATTTTGAAAGATGCAGCGGCAGAAGGTTTGTTAATTAATTTCCACGGCGCAACCTTACCGCGTGGTTGGCAGCGTACCTATCCAAACCTGATGACCATGGAAGCCATTAAAGGGTTTGAATTTGCTACCTTTACCCAGGCCAATCAGGATGCGGTTCCAACTCATGCTGCTATGGCACCTTTTGCACGCAACCTGTTTGATCCAATGGATTTCACGCCCATGGCGTTTGGTGATATTCCTAATATCAAGCGCGCGACTCGCAATGGTTTTGAATTGGCAGAGTCGGTGCTGTTTATTTCTGGTATCCAACACTTTGCGGAAATTCCAGAAGGCATGGCAACCGCACCGGATTATGTAAAAGCTTTCTTGCAAGATTTACCGCGCTCATGGGAAGAGGTTAAGTTCTTGGATGGCGTTCCCGGCAAGCATGTTGTGATTGCACGTAAATCGGGTGACACCTGGTATGTTGCAGGTTTGAATGGCGATGGTGCTGACGAGAACCTCACGCTGGATTTAAGTTTTATCGGCAACAAAAAAGGCACGCTCATTACCGACGGTGCAACCGAGCGCGAATTTTCGCAAAGTGAAATTGCGAGCGATAAAGCCACGGTGCTTAACATCAAATCGCACGGCGGATTTGTTGCGGTGTTTAAATAAAAGCGAGAGTAAATAGCTGAGTGCAAATGCGTAAGTGCATTTATCACTTCGGTTAGTTGTTGAGCTAGTCCTTATGTTTGAAGGAAAAACCGCAGCCTTAAAAGCTGCGGTTTTTTTATACAAATCTTGCCGGTTTTTGGATCAATTTGGCGCTTGTTGTGAACCCTTCCACGTAAATTTGCATGATAAAATGACAGCGCTGTTGACAGCGCTGTCATTTAACACTAGAGTGGGCGCCATGAGTTGATAAAGCGGATTGTTTATTCAGCCTGCTTTTCATGGTGACAGTCTCTCACCGTCGATGTCTGGTTGATGCATCGACGTCTCCCTCTTGCCCTTTGCATTGTAAAGGGCTTTTTTTTGCCCCACGTTTGTCGTCTTGCACAAAAATCCAGCTTTTTGGGTTTTCTGACCTAGGTTATTTCTGCTGTAGCTGGCATAATCACGACCCCCAAATTTGGGCTTATCCGCTCATTTTCAAATGCGCATAATCCCAGCCTAAGTGTGTCTAGGTCTTTGCAGATACACACCCTATCGATATCAGAGGATTAACATGCAACCACAGGTAAAGCCCCTAAACCCAAACTTCTCTTCTGGCCCTTGCAGCAAGCGCCCAGGCTACAGTTTGGATCAACTGGATGTTTCTACTCTTGGCCGCTCACACCGTTCCGCTATTGGTAAAGCCGCATTGCAACGCGCGTGTGAAGACACCGCTGAATTGCTCGGTTTGCCAGCCGGCTACCGTGTAGGTGTGGTGCCAGGTTCAGATACAGGCGCAGTGGAAATGGCTATGTGGTCGTTGCTCGGTCAACGCGGTGTGGACATCCTGCAATGGGAATCTTTCGGTAATGGCTGGCTGAGCGATGCCACCAAAGAATTAAAGCTGACCGTAAACGCTCACAACGGCGAATACGGTTTGTTGCCAGATTTGACCAAAGTGAATTTCGATAACGACGTTATCTTCACTTGGAACGGCACTACCTCAGGCGTAAAAGTTCCTAACGGCGACTGGATTCCAGCTGACCGTAAAGGCTTGACCATTTGCGATGCAACTTCTGCGGTATTCGCTATGGAAATGCCATGGGAAAAATTAGACGTTATCACTTTCAGCTGGCAAAAAGTGCTCGGCGGCGAAGGTGCTCATGGTATGTTGATCCTGAGCCCGCGTGCGGTTGAGCGTTTGGAAACTTACAAGCCAAGCTGGCCAATGCCAAAACTGTTCCGCATGACCAGCGGCGGTAAAGTGACTGAAGGTTTGTTTAAAGGCGAAACCATCAATACTCCATCTATGCTTGCTGTTGCCGATTATTTGGATGCCTTGGATTGGGTACGTGCAATCGGCGGCGTGAAGGAAACTATCGCGCGTTCAAATGCAAACCTCGCTGTGTTGGAAAAATTTGTTGCTGCAAATGATTGGATCAGCTTCTTGCCACAAGTGCCAGAAACTCGTTCAAACACCTCTGTGTGTTTCGTGTTGAAAGCGACTGAAGATCAAGTAAAAGCTATGATCAAGTTGTTAGATAAAGCCGGTGTAGCTTACGACATTGGTGCTTACCGAGATGCTCCAGCTGGTTTGCGTATTTGGTGTGGTGCAACTGTTGAAGCTTCTGATCTTGAAGCGCTTTTGCCTTGGTTGACATGGGCATATCAAGAAGCCACTAAAGGTTAATCACTAAATAAATCTTTAAGGGCTGTGTTTTTACACGGCCCTTTTTAGTTTTGACGCTTATTAGTTTTAAGACTTATACAAACGATGATTGAATCATCGCATCGAAGAAGGAAAAAATTATGTTTAAAATTAAAACCTACAACACGATTTCCATCAAAGGCCTGAGCCGTTTTGGTCGTGACAAATACGAAGTTGCAAGCGATATTGGTTCGCCAGATGCGTACATCCTGCGCAGTCACAAATTGCAAGGTGAAGCTTTGCCTGCGAGCGTAAAAGCAGTTGCACGCGCAGGTGCAGGTACCAACAATGTGCCGGTTGCTGAATACACCAAGTTGGGCGTTGTGGTATTTAATTCACCCGGTGCTAATGCCAACGCGGTAAAAGAGTTGGTGCTCACTGGCATGTTGCTCGGCTCGCGTGGAATTTTACCGGGCATGGCTTATGTGAACGGTTTGACGCACATGACCGATGCTGAAGAAATGTCGAAGCTGTTGGAAAAAGAAAAATCCAACTTCGCTGGTTTTGAATTGCAAGGTAAAACTTTGGGTATCGTTGGTCTCGGCGCAATCGGCTCGATGATCGCTGATGCTGCTTTGGCTCTTGGTATGAACGTAGTAGGTTTTGACCCGGCACTTTCTGTAGAAGCTGCATGGCGTTTGCCGAACCAAGTTTCCAAAATGGAAAACTTGCAGTCACTCTTGGCGCGTGCGGACTACGTGACTTTGCACGTTCCAGCAATTGATGCGACCAAACACATGATCAATGCCGACACTTTAAAAGTAATGAAAAAAGGTTCAGTACTTTTGAACTTCGCACGTGAAGCAATTGTTGATGCACATGCTGTGGTTGAGAGTTTGGATGCGGGTCATTTGGGCAAATATATTTGCGATTTCCCGGAACCAATTTTGTTGAATCGCCCAGACGTTTACGCCATGCCACACATTGGCGCGAGCACCGAAGAAGCTGAAGAAAACTGCGCAATTATGGCGGCTGATCAGTTGATGGATTACCTTGAAAACGGCAATATCAAAAACTCGGTAAACTTCCCTGCGGTAGCTTTGGATCGCGGTGCAAGTACCGGCGCGCGCATTACTTTTTCTAACGAAAACGTATCAGGTGTGTTGGGCCATGTGTTATCAGTATTGGCTGATAACAAAGTCAATGTTATTGATATGGTCAACAAAAGCCGTGGAGATGTGGCTTACAATATTATCGATGTTCAGCAGGCTCCAGCAGCCGCTGTGGTCGAAGCAATTGCCAAAGTTCAGCATGTGATAGCAGTACGCGTTATTTAAAAAAGCTAACTTGCTTGTTCTAGCTGCGTTAAATTTGATTCTCAAATTGCTCATAAATTGCAGGAGCAATTTACACAGCGGAGCTGCCCGAAGGGCGAACCACATGGATGTGGTGTGTGATTTACTAAAGTAAACTCGGCAACTGCTCCTGCGTTGCTCTACCGCCTGCATCCGTGCAGGCGTCCGCTTTTGAGAATCAAATTTGCCTTGCTAGTCCTGCGCCGTAAACGCTTTTGAACATTAGCTGTTTTTCTTCCGTCTATGTGATACTGGCAAGTAAGCCTCTTGAGCTGCCAGCTACTTATGTACAAACTCGTTTTCTTCGTTCCCGAATCTCATCTTGAATCTGTCAAGGCTGCCGTATTTGCGGCGGGCGCAGGCGCTATTGGCAATTACGATCAATGTTGTTGGCAAGTTGCCGGGGTAGGGCAGTTTCGTCCGCTTGCTGGCAGTACACCTTTTATTGGCCAGGTCCAGCAATTGGAAAAAGTTACCGAGTATCGCGTTGAAATGGTGTGCGATGATTCGTTGATCAAAACGGCAGTGACAGCCTTAAGGGCAGCCCATCCCTATGAAGAGCCAGCCATTGATGTATGGCAATTGGCGGAGCCTGGATTGTGAATAGCGAGTTTTGGGATGCGCTTACCGAAGCCTTAAAGCCCCAGGGTGATGCAACTCAGTCTTTTGTGGGCTCTTTCCCCAAGCAAGCCGCTGTTATGGTGTTGATCACCGAAGAAGTCTCTCCTGAAATTATTTATACACTTCGTGCAAAACATCTCAATCAGCACGCAGGTGAAGTCTGTTTTCCCGGTGGTAAATGGGAGCTGCAAGATCAATCACTACTGAGCACTGCATTGCGCGAAACTCATGAAGAAATTGGTTTGGCGCCGTCGATGGTGGACGTGCTCGGTGCCTTGCCCGCGCGGCCTACTAAATCCGGTGCTATGGTGCAGCCATTTGTGGGGAAAATTCCGGCGGGTTGTCGCTTTAATTTAAACCATCATGAACTGGAAGAATTATTTTCAGTGCCGCTTGCCGCATTTCAACGCGGTCTACAAGTGCGAACTGATATTTTTGAGCGCAACGGAGTGCGTTTTCGCATGCCTGCGTACGTGTACGAAGGTTACGAAATTTGGGGTTTCACCGCGGGTGTCACGGCTGAATTGTTAAGCTTGTTGCAATATTTAAGGGTAAATAGCGCCTAGAATTCCCTGTGCAGTAAATGCTAATTGACTTACTGCAATCCTCTGCCAATATGACTCTTAGCATTTAAATAAAAAAACTATGGCTCTCCGAACCCAAGTCAAAAATCGTCAGTGAAATTATAAAAATATTTGACCTGGTCCCCAGGCGGGCTGTGCCGGCTGGCATCAACCCATATGCCTACTTAACTCACATCTCTATAAGGTAATTAAGGATGAGTAAGATCAAGCTACCCCTGCGCGATATCGAATTTGCGCTGTTTGAATTATTTCATTTCGAGGAGCACTACGCAGACTACTGCCCGAGTCTGGATCGCAGCCTCACTAAAGCGCTATTAAACGAAAGTGCGCGATTTTGCGAAGACATTTTGGCGCCTTTGTCTGCATCTGGCGACACTGAAGGGTGCCGGTTAGTGGATGGCGAAGTCATTACTCCCGCCGGGTTTAAAACTGCTTATCAACAATATTGCGACGCAGGCTGGCCGTCGCTTGCGCGTTCAGCGGAATTTGGTGGACAAGGGTTGCCTCAGTCTCTGGGTATTGTGATGAACGAGCTATCAGCCACCGCAAATTATGCGTGGACTATGTATCCCGGTTTGTCGCAAGGTGCTATGCATACCATTGAGTCCCACGGTTCCGATTTTCAAAAACAAACTTACCTTCCTGCGCTTATTTCCGGCGAATGGACAGGCACTATGTGTTTGACTGAGGCTCATTGCGGTACGGATTTGGGGCTATTGAAAACCAAAGCTACGCCCGTAGGTGACGGAAGTTTTTCGTTAACGGGCACCAAGATTTTTATTTCCTCTGGCGATCACGATCTCGCCCAAAATATTGTTCACATAGTACTTGCCCGCTTACCAGATGCACCTGCAGGCACCAAAGGTATTTCGCTTTTTATTGTGCCTAAATTTACTGTGAATGCTGACGGCAGTTTGGGGGCGCGTAATGGTGTGAGCTGTGGTTCGCTCGAACATAAAATGGGTATTCACGGCAACGCTACCTGCGTACTAAATTTTGATGGGGCTGTAGGCACTTTATTGGGCGAAGCTAATAAAGGTTTGCATCTGATGTTTACCTTTATGAATTTGGCGCGGCTGGGAGCTGCACTGCAGGGCATTGCCCATGCAGAGTCCGGTTTCCAGGCTGCGTTAAATTACAGCCGCGAGCGTTTGCAGGGTAGGTCCTTGTCAGGAGCCAAAAACCCTACTGGTGTAGCAGACCCTATTATTTCTCATCCCGATGTCCGCCGTATGCTCATGACCCAAAAGGCCTTGAGCGAAGGTATGCGGATGATGGCGTACTTTGCAGCCAAACGCGTTGATATTGCCCAGCACGCTGCTACCCCGGAAAAACGCCAAATGGCACAGGACATGTTGAGCGTGGTAACCCCGATTGCCAAAGGTTTTATTACCGAGCTGGGGTTTGAATCTGCCAGCCTCGCGCTGCAATGTTTTGGTGGGCACGGCTACATTAAGGAATGGGGAGTTGAACAAAATCTGCGCGATTGTCGAATTGCATCGCTGTACGAGGGCACCACTGGTGTTCAAGCGCTCGATTTATTAGGGCGCAAAATTCTGTTGTCGGACGGCAAGCTGATGGATGGTTTTACCAAATGTATCCAGCATTTCTGCCAGGACCCTACAAACGCGCCAGAATTGTCGCCCTACGCTGATTCTTTGACTAGACTACATACAGAGTGGTTGGGGGTGACCCAGCACATTGGCGCGCTTGCACAGCAAAATCCCGATGAAGTAGGCGCGGCATCAGTCGATTATTTGATGTACTGCGGTTATATTTTTATGGGTTATTTGTGGGCACGAGCGGCTAAAACAGCATTGGCTGCGCTTGCTACAAGCAGCGACGAACAAGATTTTTATCGCGCAAAACTAGCGACTGCACGTTTTTATTTCGAGCGAATCTTGCCGAGAACACTGACGTTGGTTGCTACCATAAAATCCGGTGCAAATAATTTAATGGAGTTGCCAGCAGAGCAATTTGCGTTTTAGTGGCGGTTGTAGTGCAAGTGGATTTAGTGCTGTCGGTTTAGTGCCAATAAACATTTAATAAAAAGAGTTAGGAGTGAGTAAATGCCGTTGAATTATCATCGTACGATTCCTGAAGTATTTGCGGAGGCCTGTCAGGAATATTCAGATAGCCCTGTGTTTACCTGCATGGATCGCACGATCAGTTTTCGTGAACTGGATGATCTTAGCGGTAAATTTGCGGCTTACTTGCAACATCACACCAATTTAAAACCCGGTGACCGCATTGCAATTCAATTACCCAATATTTTGCAATACCCCATCGCGGTATTCGGCGCTTTGCGCGCGGGTTTGGTGGTGGTTAATACCAACCCTTTGTACACCGCACATGAAATTAAACATCAATTAAATGACTCTGGCGCAAAAGCGTTGGTGGTGTTAGCGAACATTGCCAAGAATGCATCCACTATTATTCGTGAGACAGGTGTTGAGCAAGTTATTGTGACTGAGCTTGCCGATATTCATTCGCCATTGAAGCGGTTATTAATTAACTGCGTTGTAAAATATGTTAAAAAATTAGTACCAGAATTTTTATTTCCAAACCAAATCAGTTTTTGCAAAGTTCTTTCGCTCCCACAAAAATCCTGGGAAATTGTAGCGCGCGATCCGGAAGATGTTGCGGTATTGCAATATACCGGTGGCACTACTGGCGTTGCTAAAGGTGCAATGCTGACTCATCGCAATCTGGTTGCCAATATGTTGCAGCTGAACGAGCACATGGTGAGTTCATTTCGCAGAAACCAGGAGCTGTATATTGCTCCGCTTCCGCTTTACCACATTTATTCTTTTACGATTCATTGTACGTCTGCAGTGGCCTTGGGCAATCACAGTATCCTGATTCCAAATCCGCGCGATATCAAAGCTTTTGTTGAAACCTTAAAAAAATATCCGTTCACCCTGTTTGTAGGTTTGAACACTTTATTTAATGCTTTGTTGCGCAATCCTGATTTTCAAAAACTGGATTTCAGTCCGCTGCATTTAACATCCTCGGGCGGTATGGCTTTAACGGCTGAGACTGCTAATAAATGGCGCGAATTAACCGGCAGCCCAATCACTGAAGGTTATGGTTTAACAGAAACCTCGCCAGTTGTGTGCAGCAACCAGGTGAATGCTGTGCAATATGGCACGGTTGGGAGGCCATTGCCCGATACCGAATGCAAAGTTGTGGATGAAAATGGCAATAGTTTGCCAACAGGTGAAGCGGGTGAATTATGCATTCGCGGCCCACAGGTGATGAAAGGTTATTGGCAAAGACCCGAAGCAACAGCAGAAGTGATTGATGATGAAGGTTGGTTTAAAAGCGGTGATATGGCAGTGATTGCTCCCGACGGTTTTATAAAAATTGTCGATCGCAAAAAAGATATGATTAACGTTTCCGGTTTTAAAGTTTACCCCAATGAAGTTGAAGATGTGCTGGCGAGTCATCCCGATATTGTTGAAGCAGCAGTAATTGGCGTGCCCGACAAAGAAGGTAGCGAAGTCGTTAAAGCTTTTGTAGTGTGTTCAAATCCGGCGTTGGATGTGAAAGCCGTGCGCGATTTTGCGAAAACAAAATTAACGGCCTATAAGGTTCCGCATCAGGTGGAGTTCTGCAAAGATTTACCAAAAACCAACGTGGGTAAAATATTGCGCCGTGAATTGCGCGATAAAGAAATTGCCAAAAAAGCGTGAGTATCTTGCGCGTGATTGTTGTGCTGATCTTTTTAGTGGAGTGCTGCTCCATTAAAAAAATAAATGGCCCGTTATTATGAAAAGAGCCTTAATCCTGTCTGGTGGTGGCGCGCGTGCAGCTTATCAAGTGGGCGTGTTGCAAGCTTTAGCAGAAATTTTACCCGAAGATAATACTCATCCCTTTCCAATTATTTGCGGTACATCAGCGGGCGCAATTAATGCGCTCGCCCTTGCAGCTCACCCCGGTAATTTCAAAGAGTCAGTACATGCGCTGGCGAACATGTGGCGCAACCTAACCGTGGGCGATGTTTACTTACACGGCTGGTCGGATATTTTTAAAGGTCTCGGTCTCTTAGGGCTGTCGCTTTTCAATCAGGGGATTGGCCGGCAGCGCCCGTTATCACTGTTGGATAATTCCCCGCTGTGGGATTTATTAGGCTCACGCATACCTTTTCACAACATTAATAACGCTATAGAAAGTGGGAAACTATTAGCAGTGTCGGTTTCCGCCATGGGCTATACCTCTGGCCACACCGTCAGTTTTTTTCAGGGGCACGAAAGTATTCAAGGCTGGAACCGTTACCGCCGCGCTGGTGTTGCAACGCCTTTGCGTTTGGAACATTTGTTAGCCTCATCTGCCATTCCCACCATTTTTCCTGCTGTGCGAATTAATCGTGAATACTTTGGTGACGGTGCGTTGCGTCAGTTGGCACCTATCAGTCCGGCATTACATTTAGGCGCTGAGTCTTTATTTGTAATCGGTGTGAGTGGAAACAGGTCATCCAATAAACCCAATAAACGCTTGCCGGTAAAACATTCTCCATCCATGGGCCAAATTGTCGGGCACTTGTTAAATAGTGCGTTTGTAGATTCGCTTGAAGGCGATATGGAACATATGGAGCTTGTGAATAAATTGGTGAAATTAATTCCAGAAGAAAATAAACCTGCCGATTTTAAATTGCGCGCAGTGGACAATATGGTGATTTCACCTTCCAGTCCCTTGGATGTTATTGCCGGTAGAAATGTGCGTTATCTTCCAGATAGTTTGCGATTTTTCTTGCGTGCGATTGGTGCTACAGCGAAAGGTGGCGGTGCTACGGCGGCGAGTTATTTATTATTCTCTACTGAGTTCATTACTGATTTAATGGAGCTTGGACGTCAGGATGCGCTGGCAGAAGCTGAGGCGCTTAAGCAATTCTTTGCGAAATAAATAACCTTAACGCGTGGTTTTTGTTTTGCGGAGTAAATCAACCAGGGGTTCGTTATTCCAGGCTTGGGTTAGCAAATCTTTGTGAAGAATATTTTCATCCAGCTTGATAAAACTGATGCTGCTTTTACGTAAGGCTTGCGGCATGCTGGTTTCAAACTTAATTCCTTGCTCACGTAACAAATTTTGCAGCAACTCATTACTTGGGCGCGCTGGTTCTGTGTAGGTGCTAAAGAAAAAACTTTTGCGGTGATTGCTCCGCAGCCATTTAGCGAAAATTTCTTCCTGTCCGTAAAGCGCATCCATCAATATCACGCCTTTAATCCTGTTATTCATTCCACCGTTACTTAAAATATTAGCCGCCGCTAAATAACCGCCGCTGTAAGCCACTAATATGATGGGCGCGTTTTTAAGTTGGTATTCTAACTGTCTGCTGTTTTGCCATTGCCCCGCTTGTGTGGCGGCTTCTCTGATAAACGCACTGAAGTAATTTTTTTGCACAAAATTCCCGGGACTGGAATCCAATGCATCACTCGCGAATTGCGGTGCAACTAAAAATGCGTTTATATCTGCCGCAATAATTTGTGCGGGAATTTGTTGGCGTTCGAGAACGTCGCGCTCAAGCGTAGCTTGGTTGCCGTGCAAATAAACGATTAATGTGGGGTAGTGCTTGCTCGCGTTATTAGCTGAAGTTGCCAGCAACACACGGTTGTCATTATAGGTTGTGTCTTCCCAGAGTAAGCCGCCACGCGTGCTGTTGTGTCCACGGCGGCCAGCTTCGTTAACATCAAAAAAAGTGCTGGCTTGTTTTTCGTTAAGTGGGAAAGGTGCGTACTTAAAGCTGCGTAGACTTGTTTGCTGATTTACATCACTCCAGGCATTTGCACATGTGCACAAGCTGAGGATGTTTAAATACATCAGAAACTTTTTCAGCATTAAGCTTTCTCCATAATCGCCGCATGTTTAATGGGTTTTAAAACGCCCATAAACGCAGGAATGGCAATTATATAGGCGACTCCTGCGACTGCAATTACCGTAGCCAAACCGAAGGAAGTTGCGATTATGGGTACGAGTGCTGCACCTATTACCGAGAAGCAACCGTTAACACCCCAGGCCCAAAGGAACATGTGTTCTTTCTTCAAACGAGTTAATGCGCCCATGCCAGTTGCCATAGGGAAGCCCATTAAAAATGCTGGCGGTGCAATTAAAGCAAAGCAGCAAATTAAGCGAAGTGCGTAGGGTAGACCGCCGATGCCGTTGAGAATAGGGTTAAGCACAAGGCTGTAAATAATCAGCAGTGCGCCAACGCTTAATAAAATTTTAGGCAATGTTACGCGCGCGCTGTGAGCGTATTTATCGGAAACAAAACTACCAATGCCTGAGAACACTAACATGCCCGTAATCAATACGGACGCAGACACGGTAGCGTTTGAAAGCGCTTGAATAAATTGCGCGATAAGACCAACTTCCACAGTGATATAGCCAAAGCCTAAACACGCAAAAAAGATAATGGTTTGCGCCTTGCCGGGGTAATGGCTAAAAGCCGTGCGCCAACCTGCAATCATCGGGATAGCAATTAAAATCAAACCTGCTGCACAAGCAATTGCCAATGTTGCCCAAAGCAATAAATAACCCCATTCATCTTGAAACAATTCCAAGCGGTCGGTGATTTTTGGCAGGTCTTTCGGGAAAACGTAAGCCGCAAAATAGGGATGGTTGTTGGTAAGCGGCCGTACATCAAATAAATAGCGTTCGCTAAAACCTTTCCAGTCATCGCGAATTAAAGCTTGCCAGGCAACTTGGCTGAGTACTGACGCGGGCACAGTCAAGGCATTTTCATCAGCTATAACCTCGGCGCTTGGCGCATTGGTCGATGGTTCCTTAGCTGCTGCTTCGCTGTTTTCGGCGGAGAAAATACTGTCATGGAAGTCTTTGAAAACATGATCGGCTTTTGCCAAATCCACTTTAATGCCAGGCGAGTAGATTTCATCGAAAGACATGGATGAGGTATGTTCGCGCAACTTGGTCAACTCATCGGCTGTAAATCCACCGCGTTTGTAGAGCACGGTTACTGTCGATAAATAGCTGGAAGCCACGAAGAAATTTTGGCTGATATCTTTGTCGCCATTCGCGCGCGCAGCGGCTGCCATTGTGGCAAAAAGTTTTAATACGGATTTTGGCGGTTCTTCTTTATTCCACAGAGTCACCGACAGAGTTCCCGCATCGCTCAGCGCACGCATGTAATGCTGCATGGCTTCTTTGGTGTAAGAATATTTTTCCACAATCGCAAAGCCGCCGGGATTTGAAAGACCTGCAGAATCTGCAAGGCTCAAATCAATGACATCGTAGCGCTCGCGCGTATTGGCAAGAAATAAGCGGCCATCGTAGGGGATAACGGTGACGCGATTAAGTATGTCGTTAGTGAATTTTTTCAGCACATCGCTTTCGCGAAATGCTGTTAAAAATGCGGGATTGGCTTCGCCCACAGTCACGCTGGATGAATTATGCAATGCAACCATGGTGGAAATACCGCCACCAAATTGCACCACAAAAGTTTTAGGTTTGTTGGTAATAAGGTAGGGATAAATCATCGGCAGATAATGAAAATAAGCCGTGTCCTTATTGGACAGCTCGCGCATCACGCCTATGGGGCCGTCGCCATCTACGTACAAACCGAGATAAGCATTTGCGGGCATTTCTTCCAGGTTAAGAGACGCGTTATCAGACAAGCCCGGTGCAAAATGCAAATAGGAACTGCTGTAAACTTCCAAATGACCGAAGGGTGAAACCGCTTCATATTGGCGTTTACTATCAGGAAATTTGCGCGCGTAAGACACGCCTTTGTAATCTGATACTGAAAGTTTGGGAATCTTTGCCGCATCGGGTAAATGCAAATGTGCTCCTATCGACACCAATGAAATTACGGCCAATGCTATAGCCCATATGCGCGAGCCCAAACCAGAAAACCACAGCACACCGCCGATACCTGCAAGCAGCACGGGCACCAGGACAAGATTGTCCGGGCGAAATAAAAACAAGGCGCCAAGGGTCAATAATCCACACAGGCCGGAGCCGAGCAAATCGGCAAAGTAAACGCGCCCGAAAACATTTTTTGCGCGCAAAAACACCGTCCCCAAAAATAAACTGCCCGCTAAAAATGGCAGCAAGTAAAGTGCAAAATTGGCGACCAAACGCCATTTTTGTTGGGAATCTGAAACTAAAAAGATGGGGTTGAACGGAAGTTGTTGGGCAGCGAGATTGGCACCCACGATAAGCGGGGCAAAGAGTGCGAGCGAGGTGGCAATCACGCCGAACCAATGCCGCTCAAACCAGGGGCGGGCGAGGCACATAACCGCACTGGTCAGGCCAAACCCGAGCATAGCGAGGCTGACCACGAGTGAACCAAAATGCGCCCAGCTGCCTTCCGAGAAAATCCGCATCACACCAATTTGCAGGGCGATGATGGCACCGGCTACACAACCTACGGCAGCGTACATGAGTAGCTGCCGTAATCCTGTTTGTGACCATTCGTGAAAGGCGGCGGGTGAAGTATCCGGGCTAATTGAATCTGTCACTGTCATGCGATCCTGCTGTTTGTTGTGCAGCTCTTATTTATTGCGCGAACGCCTATTTATTATGAGAGCCTACGATGGTATCGCCTTCCAGTTTGGTGAAAGGAACGAAAGGAACCACCTTACCGTTATAAATATCGGAGCGCGCGATTTTGATAGAGCCATCGGGGTTGGCTTCTTTGGTAATTTTAAGCACGTGCTGCGCACCTGGTGGGCCCACGGGGATAACCATCATGCCGCCCGTTTTCAACTGCTTAAGCAAGGCTGGTGGTATATGGTCGATACCGCAAGTCACAATAATTTTGTCGAATGGTGCAGCCTCTTCCCAACCGTAGTAACCGTCAGCTTGCTTGGTGTTGACGTTTTTGTATTCGGTGTAGCCTTTGGCGATGATGGTGTCGTACAAGGTACGGGTACGTTCAGCTAGCGGCTTGATGATTTCAATCGTCCATACCTTGTCGGTAATGTGGCCGAGAATAGCCGATTGATAGCCGGAGCCGGTACCAATTTCCAATACTTTGTCGCCCTTCTTGATGTCCAATACGCTGGTCATACGGCTAACGGCGTGGGGGCCGGAAATGGTCACGCCAAAACCAATATCCAAAAAATTATCGTCGTAGGTGTGCGCAGAGGTTTTTCTCAATACAAACTCTTCGCGTGGCGTCATCAGAAACGCGCGCTTGGTTTGTTCATTGGTGAGGTCGCCGCGTTGAATTAGCGCCTGGTAGCGATCCCAACGTTGGCCGAGGAATTTTTTGTCTTCACCGCGGTTGGTTACCATCCAGCTGACGAAAGCCTCTTTGCTATCTGTGGGTGGAACCATGTCGTAAGTGTAAGCCTTGGGAACTGCGGCACTCGCCAATACAGGAACAAACGCGCTAACCAAACCCAGGGTCAAAGTGAATTTCTTAAAGTATTTCAAGAGGAGTCCTTACTACATCAATAGTGGCTAACGAGGTTTAAAATAAGTTATAGATTGGCTAAACCGGGCGGCGATTCTAGCATGGCGAAAGAGCAAAACGATACCTAAAACACGGCTTGGGGCGGGGCGGTGGAGCCTTGCGTTTAGAGTAAAAACCAGATGTTACAGATACAAAAAAAGCCGCTATTTAGGCGGCTTTTTTTGTGGAGCTTTTAGGCTCTACGACGAAAGAGCGGTAGTGGTTGATCCACGGAAGCCTGATAGTACTCGCTAAAATCTGCGAGTGACTTAAGTGCAACTTCCAGGTCTGCTTCCGGGTTCGCAAACGCAAAAGCATTTACCCCGCAGCGGCGCAAATAGCAGAGTTGGTCGCGAATAAAGTTACCCACTGCTCGCACTTCACCGGTGAAGCCATAACGCTCACGCAGTAAACGTGCGGTAGAGAATGCGCGGCCGTCCATAAAACCAGGGAAGTTAACGCCAATTACCGGAAAACGGTTGGCTTCTTCGCCGATGTCTTCCGCAAATTCATCGCTATCCAACCAAACACCAACATCGTTACGGGTTTGCAGCTGGGCTTTTTGGGCAATCCAAACGCTCAGTGGGACAATCACATGGCCAGCAGGTACTGCTACTTCAGCAGCATCGCCTTCTGGTTTGGCAATCAGTTCCCAAGTATTTTCGATTATAGCGCCGTCTTTAATTAGCTTTGGCATATACACGCTCCTTAAAGGGAGTGGCACCTATACGGCGATAGGTATCAATAAACAATTCTTCAGCAGTGCGGTTTTCAACGTAAACGTTAACCAGCTTTTGGATCACGTCCGGCATAACTTCAGCGCCAAAAGATGGGCCTAGTACATCGCCAAGAGATGCATCGTTGCTGGCGCTGCCGCCCAATTGCACTTGGTAGAACTCTTTGCCGGCTTTATCTACGCCGAGAATGCCGATATGACCTACGTGGTGATGACCGCAAGCGTTCATACAGCCAGAGATGTTCAGATCGATATCGCCCAAGTCGTAAACGTAATCCAAATCGTCAAACTGACGTTGGATAGCTTCAGCAATCGGAATAGATTTGGCGTTGGCGAGCGAACAGAAATCACCACCAGGGCAGCAAATAATGTCGGTAATGGTGCCGATATTAGGCGTAGCAAAACCGGCTGCCTTGGATTTTTGCCACAGGGTGAAAAGGTCTGATTTTTTCACGTCAGCCAAAACGATATTTTGCTCGTGGGTAGTGCGTGCCTCACCAAAGCTAAATTCATCGGCAAGGTTGGCGATGATTTCGAGTTGGCTGTCCGTGATATCACCTGGTGCTACGCCGGTTGGCTTTAGCGACAAGGTAACAGCTGCATAGCCAGGAACGCGGTGGCCGCGCACATTGCGTTGTAACCACTTGCTGAAGGCGACACTTTCAGCAGCTTGCGCATCAACTGCTGCTTGAGCTGCAGCGTTATCGATAGTTTCGTAAGCTGGTTCAGTAAAGAAGCTCTTGGCGCGTTCGATTTCAGCGCGGGTCAACTTGCTATAACCGTCTTTGGTGTTTTCCCACTCAGCTTCCACCTTCTGGGCAAAAACTTCAGGAGTGAGTGCACGCACCAGAATCTTGATACGAGCTTTGTATTTGTTGTCGCGGCGGCCGGAGAGGTTGTACACGCGCAGGATAGCTTCCAAATAAGGTAGCAAATCTTCCTCTGGCAAAAACTCACGAATCACGCTGCCGATTACCGGTGTACGGCCTAAACCGCCACCTACATAAACCTTAAAGCCGATTTCGCCGGAATCTTTCAGGATAATTTGCAAACCAATATCGTGCACTTGCACCGCGGCGCGGTCTTTCTCAGAGCCGGTGACAGCAATCTTGAACTTGCGTGGCAAGAAGGCGAATTCCGGGTGAAAGCTTGACCACTGACGGATAATTTCGCAGTAGGGGCGTGGATCAACGATTTCGTCTTCTGCAACGCCCGCGAATTGGTCTGAAGTGGTGTTACGGATGCAGTTACCGCTGGATTGCGTACCGTGCATGCCAACATCGGCCAACTCAGACAGAATATCTGGCACTTCGGTCAAATCCGGCCAGTTGAATTGGATGTTTTGACGAGTACTAACGTGAACATAACCCTTATCATAGTGACGGGCGATATGGGCTAGCTTGCGAATCTGCGTGGAGTTCAACATGCCGTAGGGCACATTAATACGCAGCATGGGCGCTAAACGTTGGACATAAAGACCATTTTGCAGGCGCAAGGGCAAGAACTGCTCAGGCGGTAAGCTACCCGCTAAAAAACGTTCAGTTTGATCGCGAAACTGTGCCACACGCTGGCGCAGAATGCTGTTGTCGTACTCGTCGTAAATATACATGGAGTGTTAGCACCATCTTCAGCATAAAAATGAGGCGCGCAGAATACACCAATTGTCCCCTAACCGCGAGACGAGACAAGGACTCTTTTGGACTAATTACAAAGCTTTTGGTTATAGGTTTAAGTGCTTGGCTGGTATGATTGCCCGCACTTTTCAGGGGTTGACTATGTCCGATGCGTTTGATGATTTAGCGATTTTGCCGCCGTGTAGGGAGGAGCTTGTTATCCTCAAGCGAGATTCTGAGTATTTGCTTGTCAACAAGCCCACCCGGTTACTCAGCGTACCCGGCCGCCATCCGCAAAATCGCGATTCAGTCATAGCGCGCTTACTGGAAGATCATCCTAACGCCGCCATTGTTCATCGTCTGGACTTCGACACCTCCGGCATAATGGTTGTTCCCCTGAATAAAGCGGCGCTCTCCCATATCAGCAAACAATTCCAGGCGCGTACGACCCATAAAACCTATATCGCCGTTGTGGATGGGTTGGTCGCGCAGGACTCGGGGGTTATTGATCTACCCATAGCGCCAGATATGGAAAATCGCCCAAAGTATAAAATTTGTACGGCAATCGGCCGGCAATCTGTCACGGAATTTACCGTAGTATCACGCGACGAAATTGCGCAGACTACGCGCCTGTTGCTGCACCCCATTACCGGGCGCTCCCATCAATTACGCTTGCACATGCAGGCAATTGGTCACCCGATTCTCGGGTGTGAGTTTTACGCGGATCAAGCTGCGCGCAAAAAATCGCCAAGATTATTATTGCATGCAACGGAATTGGCTTTTGATCACCCGGTTACGGGTGAACGAGTAGAGGGAGTTTGCAAACCTGTATTTTAAAATGTTAATGATTGGGATTTGGTAGAATTATCAGAGCGCAACTCACTGTTTAAGGAGAAGGCAAATGATTGATGGCATTCACGAAGTCACCCATGTTGAAACCCGCGAGACGGCAAAAGCAGCTGCACGTCAATCAGAAGGTAACGATGATCGGTTGGATAAAGTAGAGGCAACAGTAAAAAACCTTTCTGTGATCAACGAAGCTTTATACGAAATATTGGTTGCTAAATTAAATGTGAATGCAACTGACTTGGCGACCATGATCGATCAAGTGACAGCTAATCGCATCACTCGCCTTGAAGCAAAATCAACTTGCCGAAATTGTGGGCGTTTGGTGCCTGCGCTTAAACAAAAATGTATGTATTGTGGTGGTGATCTTTTGAACGAAGTTATACGATCACCTTTCGATTAACAGCAGATTTTTCCTGAATGGAACTGAATTGAACAATCTGTTTTATCGCTATATAGTCCAAACAATGGTCCAAACAATAGCTTAAACAAATAGTCATAATGAAAAATGACTAGCGCAAATTTTTAAAGATTTTTTACACACTCAATAGGTAGTTAGATAATGCAAGAACATACAACCGGCCCAAAAACCACACAAAAGCTTGGATTTTTCCCCGCACTTATATTTTCATCTCGGTGGCTGCAACTGCCTTTGTACTTAGGCTTAATTATTGCGCAAGCTGTGTATGTATTTTTATTTTTGAAAGAGTTATATCACCTTATCCATTCCGCCAATACATTAACTGAGCAGACTATTATGCTCAGTGTGTTGGGGCTCATCGACGTTGTGATGATCTCCAATTTGTTAGTGATGGTAATAGTGGGCGGGTATGAAACCTTTGTATCGCGTTTGAATTTGGATGGACATCCAGATCAACCGGAATGGTTAGGTCATGTAAATGCCACTGTTCTAAAAGTTAAATTAGCGATGGCAATTATTGGTATTTCGTCAATTCACTTGTTAAAAACATTTATTGAAGCGGGCAGTTTAGGTTTGCCAGATTCTAAATACACCGAGGTTGGGATTATGTGGCAAACCATTATCCACATGGCATTTATTCTGTCGGCACTGGGTATTGCTTACACAGATTTGTTAATGCAACGTGTGTCCAAGCACCACACGCTTATTCCCTCATAAGCTAAAACATGAAATAAAAAGGGCAGCCTCGGCTGCCTTTTTTATTTCTATCATTTTATCGTACAAACATTAATGCTCAGCTGCTGCGCTTATACCAATGCCTGTTTGTGAACGCACAAACTGTGCATCAAACGCAGCTTCTTCTGCTTTTGCGGTGGCAGACTTATCAAGAATAGAGAATAACCAAATTCCGATAAACGCAACGCTTACAGAGAAGATTGCTGGATATTTGAATGGGAAAATGGCTTTCTCAAAATGGAATGCATCTACCCAAACGGTTGGTCCAATGACAACCAGTACCAAAGCCGTGATCAATCCTAATGATCCACCAATAACGGCGCCGCGAGTTGTCAATTTGCGCCAGTACATGGAGAGCAACAAAATTGGGAAGTTAGCGCTCGCCGCAACGCAGAATGCCAGGCCAACCATGAAGGCGACGTTTTGGTTTTCAAAAACGATTCCAAGCAAAACTGCAATTACACCCAGGCATACGGTTGCAATGCGCGAAGCACGAATTTCTTTTTTCTCATTGCGTTCACCTTTTAATACGAGTGTTGCATAAAGATCGTGAGAAATTGCGCTCGAACCTGCAAGCGTTAAACCTGATACCACTGCAAGAATCGTAGCGAAAGCAACGGCTGAGATAAAACCTAACAATATATCGCCGCCCAATGCATGGGAGAGATGTATAGCTGCCATGTTGGTGCCGCCTACTAATTTACCATCTGCAAAATAATTAGGATTATTCAGCAAGAGTACAATAGCGCCGAAGCCAATAATGAAAGTCAAAATGTAGAAGTAACCAATAAAACCTGTTGCATAAAATACTGAGCGACGCGCTTGTACAGCATCTTTTACGGTGAAGAAACGCATAAGGATGTGCGGTAAGCCTGCAGTGCCGAACATTAAGGCCATGCCGAGAGAGATTGCCGAAATTGGATCTGAAACCAATGTGCCAGGGGCCATAATTGCTGTGCCCTTGGCGTGAACCTTGGTGGCCTCGGCAAACATGTTTTCAAAGCTAAATCCAAAATGGTAGAGCACTAACAATGCCATCAAGCTTGCACCAGATAACAACAGGATTGCTTTGATTAGCTGCACCCAGGTAGTTGCAAGCATGCCACCGAAAGTCACGTAGAGTGTCATCAACACGCCTACAATAATTACGGCAGATTGATAGGGCAGGCCGAACAAGACTTCAATTAGTTTTCCTGCACCAACGAGTTGTGCAATTAAATAAAAGATTACAGTAACGAGTGAGCCGCTGGCCGCTAAAATGCGGATGGGTTTTTGTTGCAGGCGAAAAGAGGCTACATCTGCAAAGGTGTATTTACCTAAATTACGGAGCGGTTCTGCGATGAGTAACAATACAATGGGCCAACCTACTAAAAAGCCAATTGCATAAATCAAACCATCAAAACCTGATGTATAAACCAAACCGGCAATCCCCAGAAAGGACGCCGCAGACATGTAATCGCCTGCAATTGCCAAACCATTTTGGAAGCCGGTAATACCACCACCCGCTGCATAAAAATCCGCGGTGGTTTTGGTGCGGCGCGCAGCCCAATAAGTGATCCCCAGAGTTACCAAAACAAATGCCAGGAACATGGTGATGGCAGTGATATTAACCGGTGGTTTAGGAGCGGTATCTGCCCATGCAGCTGCTGCTAAAAATGCTAATGAACACGCAAATAGCGTTTTTAATTTCATTTCAACTCTCCTGCTTTTTGAACTATAGCGCGGGTGAGTGGTTCAATGACGCGGTTAGCATAGGTGACGTAAATGCCAGTAATAACCATGCAAAAGAGAATAATGCTTAACCCAAGTGCAACACCAATTGAGGTTACGCCATCGCCAATGGGTGCACCTAATGAGGTTGGTGAAAAAGCAATTGCAAGAATCAATGCAAAGTAAGCCACAATGACGGCGATAGAAAGCGGCCACACAATTTTTCTACGTGCACGTGTCAGCTCCGCGTACTCCGGTAGCTGCCGAATTTGTTCGGGTTGGTTCATAGGTTTTTCCTTGTTATAAATAAGTTATAGTGGGTTAATATTTAGTCAGGTCTAGCAAGGTTTAGCCGCGGAGATTGTTAATATTATTGTTATGATGTTGCTGTTAATCGAACTCGTAATCGAACTCGTCACTCAAGTTCAGGAAAAATTTTTGTTTTAATCTGCGTGTTTCTAGGGAATAAATCAAGCTGGATATTGTGACTTGATTTACACACTTTTATTGGGACGGTGCCCTATGTTTAATTTTACTGATCGCTTACAGGAACTGCGTTCATCCATAATCGGCCTGGTGCTGTTGTTAGCGGCAACCATCATTGGTTTTGTCTGGATCAGTGTTGGCATCAATCAATGGTTAAGTACAAACCTTGGTGTCGTGTGGGGTCCCATAGTACTTGGATTGATTTATTTTTTGCCTATTATCATTTTTGCTTTGGTTAAAGCTTTTGTTCGCCAACCGGAACCTAAACTGCCAGCTCACAATGAAGCTGCTGATATGGCAACAGCAAACTTCACAAAGGTACTGGAAAACTTATCGGGTCGCTCGCCAGCAGTGGTGGCTATAGCAGCCATTTTTGCAGGCTTTTTAGCGACACGATTCCCCTCGTTGTTATCTGTTTTTATGCAGATGCTGACGGTATATGCAGAAGAGGTAAAAATGCGTGCGAACAAAGCCTCCGAACATCACTCCAATTCTGGCGAGCAAGGTCCAACCGAGCAATAAGATATTGAAGTGCGGGGGATTCTAGCAATTGAGCTTGCAGCTTCCAAGTCAATTAATGTTTACGATTACAACGTCGTTTGATTGCCAACTTTATGACAATCAAATGACAAATTTGGCTGGCGTGCAGGAATGGACAACCTGGGCGGCGGGAATTAAATCCAACCTTTTTGGCGGGCGATGCGCGCGGCATCTACACGGTTTGCTGCGTTTAATTTTGCGATAGCTTCTGACAAATAATTACGCACAGTTCCCTCTGATAAAAATAAGGTGTTGGCAATTTCTGCCGTTGTTTTTCCTTCACTGGCAAGGCGTAAGGCGCGACGCTCTTTATCGCTGAGCGGATCAGTTTCACCCAGCGCCATCATTGCCAATTCACCATCAATAACTCGCTTGCCATCCATAATGCGGTAAATCGCCTGAATCAATTGCTCTGAAGGCGCATCCTTTAATAAAAAGCCTGATACGCCCATATCAATCGCGCGGCGAATATAGCCGGAGCGACCGAAGGTGGTGATGATAATAATCTTGGTGGGCGATTGTTGTTGAATCAGGTATTGCGCCAGCTCCAAACCAGAGCGGCCAGGCATTTCAATATCGGTCAGCAGAATGTCGTAACTATTTTGCTTTAGCAAAAGCCAGGCTTTATCACCATCTTCTGCCTGGGTTACTTCAAAATTGGACTCCATGGTTAAAAGTGCGGCGAGTGCTCCGCGTACCATGGCTTGGTCTTCTGCTAACAAAATCTTCATTTCAGGTGGCCTGTGTCGTCAGTTCATGGGCGGGCAACGTAATATCAAAACGCGCACCGTTTGAGATTTGTGCGCTTACATCACCAGCCAAAGCGTGTAATCGTTCCTGGATTCCATTAAGGCCATTCCCGGGGGTAATTGATTTGATGCAACCATTGTCCTGCATGCTAATAACCACGTTATCGCCTTCTAACTGAAACGAAATTTGGCAGTGGTTGCCGTTGCTATGGCGCAATACATTGGTTGTTAATTCGGTGAGTGCCAAAATTAATGCGGTTTCGGCACGGGCTGACAGAGTAGGTATTTCACCCAGCAGTTCTACAGAGAAACCGTTTTGGCGTAGCTTTTCGCAGAGTTGAATTACTTCGCCAGATAATCCGCGGTGCTTGTAACCAGACACAGTTTGGCGCACCAGGCTCAAACTTTCGCGCGCGATCTTGTGTAAGTCAGAAAGATGTTCGCCCACTTCCTGAATTTTTTCCTGCTTCAAAAGCTTTTCAGCCAATTCCGCCTTAAGTGCAATGGAGGACAGGGTGTGGCCCAAAATATCGTGCAAATCACGGGCGATACGTTCGCGCTCTGCAATAACGGCAAGTTGTTGAATTTCCTGCCGGCTTTGCAGCCAATGGGACGCCGCCGCGCTGCGAATACGCTCGATATAACCCCATAAGCTTATAGTGATAATGCCTGAGATCGCCGGAAGGGCAAAGAAAGGTACTTGGTATTGATAGTAGTACTGCATGACCAGAATCATTGCTATCAGGCTACCCAGCAGGGTCATGTAAACGCGCGTGCTGTAGCAAAAGCCGATCAGGAATCCTACATAAGAGAAAAAGGTACTGGAGCCGGGGGAGAGAGGGGTAACTAATAAGCTCAAGGCTACGATTGCAGTTATTGGCTGCCACACATACCTGACGTTCATGATCGTTGCGCGCAAATAAAGGACAACGAAGGCAACATAGGCGCCGACTAAAAAGAAGTACTGCGCAGTGCTATAAGCGGTGTAATAAATGGGGACAAAATAGTAGAGACTAAAAACAAGCCAAATCCAGGGTTTCTCTAAAAAGAGTGGGGAGCGACAGGTTTTCATGGGGGCCTCAATGAGTCTTAAGCTCTCGATAATAAATGCTTGCCGCCGTCACGTTGCGGCTTCAGTGAATACTTTAACAGTTTAGTCGTATTTGGTGACGTGGAATATTTCATCGAGATACATTAAGCCTGAATTTTGTATGGTTATTATGAGACTGCCTTGAGGATCAATCCATCCACGAAAGTCATAATGTCAAAGTGACAATTGTCAAAGGGATTTTAAGCAAGCCGTTTTCAAAGCCTATTGTAAAGAAAACTTATCGCTACTTAATCCTGCCTTCAAACTCGCTATACTGACTTGAATGAGTGCAAACCATTGCGAATGCACAACCAACGCGAGATTTAATAAAAAATATAAAAGGTAGCTTATGCATAAATTAACCTTGGTCTTGCTTGCTTGCATCTTATGCACAAGCGTTCGTGCAGCAGAACCAAACACTAATATTATTTTTCTCATTGGCGACGGTATGGGGGTGGCATATACCGGGGCCTATCGTTTGTATCAAGATGATTTAACAACGCCAGAGCTTGATGCCACTATTTTCGATGAAATGCTGGTAGGCATGGCGTCTACTTATCCTGACGACCACAATCAAGTGACAGACTCCGCAGCCGCGGCCACTGCATTGGCGACAGGAGTAAAAACCTACAACGGCGCCATAGGTGTAAACGCCCAGCGTTCTCCTGTTGTAAGCGTGTTGGATAAAGCTAAAGAGCTGGGTTACCTAACCGGAATTGCTGTGACTTGTCAGGTTAATCACGCTACACCGGCTGCATTTGTTGCGCATGCAGACAGCCGCCAGAGCTACGAAAAAATTGCCGACCAATACATGGATTTGAAAATTCATGGCAAACCTAAAGTTGATGTAATTTTTGGTGGTGGTCAGGAATATTTTGTGCGCAAAGATCGTAATCTGGCGAAAGAATTTGAAGCACTGGGTTACAGCTATAACGCAGACATTAAAGATCTCAGTAAAATTAAAAAGTTGCCGGCTCTGGGTTTATTTTCCAAGGGCGGTTTAACGCCTGCTTTGGAAAGTGAGCATCCCCTACGTTTGGTTGAAATGACTGAGAAGTCGCTGGAATTATTAAGTGCAAAATCCGCACAAAAGAAACCATTCTTATTGATGTTAGAAGCTAGCCAAATTGATTGGTGCGGTCACGCCAATGATATCGCCTGTGCTATGGGTGAAATGCGTGACATGGCTGAAACCATGAAGTTAATAAAGCGATTTATTGATAAAAATCCCAATACTATTTTTGTTGCTACTGCCGATCACTCTACCGGAGGTTTATCGGTTGGAGCAAAAGGCCAATATCAATGGAACGCTGCTGTCGTCAGGAATATTAAAGCCACTGCTCCGACAATTGCTCGCCAATTGTTGGCCAGTAAAAGTAATTGGAAATCTGTTTGGCAATCGCTAACCCAAATTAAATTGGCAGATGACGAACAAAAAACCTTGGATGCGTTTATTACGCAGGCGGATGAGAATAATAGTGAGCTGGTTGTTGGCCAACTAACAGCGCAAGTCTTGAATTATATCGACAAATATACCTCGACAGGTTGGACTACCAAGGGGCACACCGGCGAATACGTTCAGGTCTTTAGTTATGGAAAAGGCAAAAATAATTTTGAAGGTGCTATAGATAACACCGACATCGCTAAAAAATTGTTTAACTACTTAAAATAATTTTATACACAATTATCTTTGGAGATTAAATTGATGAAGTTCAAATCAATATTCGTAGCGGCCGCGTGCTTTTTTCTTGTAGCTTGCCAAACCAATGCGCCAACAAAATCTTCGTCTGGCGAGCAATTATTGCGTAAAGATTATGTGAGTACCGTGGATAAAGAAACCCATCAGTACTTTGTTTATCTGCCCCGTGGTTATGCAGATCAACCTAATAAGAAATGGCCGGTCATGCTGTTTTTGCACGGTAACGGCGAGCGCGGTAATGGTCGCGATGAATTGGATTATGTGATTTCTCACGGCCCGCTCTATGAGGCCTGGGTTCAGAAAAAAGATTTACCTTTCATTATTATCTCTCCACAGCTGCCTATGTTTGGTATGGAAAAAGTTCCCTATATTGCCAATCGTACGCGTGCACAAATTCCGCAGCGTCTGGCAGAGGGTGTGCCTGCGCGTGATCCATTCTTTGCCACTCAGGGGCCGCTGCAAGCTGCACCTCAAGTAACGCAAGATGATATGAAATCTGTTCCGCCATTACTTCCTATGGGCTGGGATTATGTTGAGCAAGATTTGTTAGGAATGCTAAGCGCGGTGCAACAAAATTATCGTGCAGATTCATCACGTTTATATTTAACGGGTTTAAGTTATGGCGGTTTCGGTACATGGTATATGACGAGCAAGCATCCTGAGTTATTTGCAGCCGTGGCACCGGTGGTGGGTTGGGGACATCCTGATCTAATGGCTCCCATAGCAGCACATAAAGTTCCTGTTTGGGCTTTTGCGGGTGGCCGTGATGCAGCGGTGAACAAAAAATTCTTTTATCCTGGCTTGGCAAAGTTGGAAGAGTTGGGAAATAAAGAGGTTCGTTTCACTGTAGAAGAAGATATAGCGCACGACACGTGGAAACGCGTATACGCGCGTGACGATTTATATCAATGGTTATTGGCGCACACTAAGAAATGATGTAAGACAATCATCAATAATGCTTTTGCCTGGAAGATCACAATGAATCCTAAAGTAGATGAAGTCTTAGCTAAGGCCAAAACCTGGAAAGAAGAAATGCAAAAGCTAAGGGCGATTGCCCTTAGTTGCGAGTTGCACGAAGATTTTAAATGGGGCCAGCCTTGTTACACACTTGGAAAAACCAACGTAGTTTTAATTCATGGCTTTAAAGAATATTGCGCGCTCTTATTTTTTAAGGGCGCGTTAATAAAAGATCCAAAAGGAATTTTGGTTCAACAGACGGAAAATGTGCAGGCAGCGCGCCAGATTCGTTTTAAAAACATCCAGGAAATAACGAAAATGGAATCCACGTTGAAGTCCTATATTAAGGAGGCTATCAAGGTGGAAAAGGCGGGTTTGAAAATTGATTTTAAAAAGACTGAAGAGTTCTCGGTTCCAGAAGAGTTTCAAAATCAATTAAACAAAAATTCCAAGCTTAAAAAAGCGTTTGAGGCTTTAACACCTGGCCGTCAGCGCGCCTATATCCTGCATTTTTCTGCTCCGAAACAATCCAAAACTCGTGAATCCCGCGTTGAAAAGGCTATACCGCAAATCCTTGAGGGAAAAGGATTAAACGACTAGCTCGCCCCAGCCAAATCTTACCCAAGGCACGACACAACTTGTGCCTTGGTATCCTCTATTCCTGTTTATACCTAAAACCACGACGCGACGAACGGCTCTTTACATTCGTGCTCTCAAGAGTTACAGTTGAATCATTGTGATATCTAATGGATATCATTTTTGTAAGCAACTTAGGGAGTTAACCATGAACCAAGAAGTAGAAGCGAGCACCGGCTCCGGTTATTTGTTGTTATTTGTTTTGTTTTTAGCGCAGGTAGGCTCAATAGCTGGCGCTATCTTCCTTGCGCCAATTCTTAAGGTAGTGGCGATTTTGGGCGGCATAGTGGTGTTCGTATGTTGGTGGGGCTTTTATATGGTCAGCCCTAATCAGGGCAAGGTGCTGCAGTTATTCGGGCGTTATGTAGGTACAGACAGGAACAATGGTCTGCGCTGGGCTAATCCCTTTTATAGCAAACAGTCCGTAAGCCTGCGCGTGCGCAACTTTGAAAGCGGCCGTTTAAAAGTAAACGATGCAAATGGTAACCCCATAGAGATTGCTGCAATTATTGTGTGGCGCGTGGTTGACACAGCCGAGGCGGTATTTGAGGTGGATAACTACGAGAATTATGTGACCATACAGAGTGAATCTGCTCTGCGTAATTTAGCGACAACTTATCCCTATGAGCACGATCAGGAAGATGGGCGTTTGTCATTACGCAGCGACTCCAATGCAATTGCCAAAAAGCTTTTGATTGAGGTGCAAGATCGTTTGCAGAAGGCCGGTGTTGAGGTCATGGAAACACGCTTGAGTCATTTGGCATATGCGCCAGAAATTGCGCAAGCAATGCTGCAGCGTCAACAGGCGAGTGCGGTATTGGCAGCGCGTAAAATTATTGTACAGGGCGCTGTGGGCATGGTTTCCGATGCGTTGGATCAGCTGTCTGCGCAAGGTGTGGTGGACCTGGACGAAGAGCGCAGGGCAGCAATGGTCAGTAATTTATTGGTGGTTTTGTGTGGTGACCAGCGCGCCCAGCCCGTCATTAATACCGGTAGTCTTTACTAATTTAATGAGTACGTGCCGTGTCTAAAAAAGCATATCCGCTTCGTATTAATGAACAAGTGTTAGCGGCTTTGCAGCGCTGGGCAGATGATGATTTACGCAGTTTGAATGCGCAAATTGAATACGTCTTGCGCGATGCTCTGGTCAAGAGTGGACGGGTAAAACTAGTTCAAAAGGTAGTTACGGATATAGAGTCCCTTGAGAACGACTCTGAATCAGAACCTGAATAATAGGAGTGTGAGCGATGCGCTGGGAATATAAAACCATTGAAGTTAAGCGAAAATTTATGACAGGCGGAATTGATGTGGATGCGTTTGAGGAACAGTTAAATACATTGGGTCTTCAGGGATGGGAGCTAGTGAGCGTCAATCAAAATCAAATGCACAGTGTTGTAGCGGTTTTAAAACGCGCAAAGTAATGAAGCCTGGTTTCGAAAGCTCAAACAAAAAACGCAGCCTTGGCTGCGTTTTTTGTTTCGTTAAATTCTCACACAAAGTATTCGGGATGCACTTGGGGAATCACTTTCAGTACGTTGTAAACATCCTTTAAATGCACACTCATCGCCTTGGTGGCTTTTTCTGGCACACCGGATTTAATAGCTTTAATAATTGCAGTGTGTTGTGAAAGCACGCGCTTAAATTGGTCGTGGTCCTCCAGGCTCAAACAGCGAACCCTATCCATATGGGCTTTTTCAGCTTCAATGACCTGTGCAACGCGGGCATATTTTGTATGGTTGGCCAAAGTTTGGTGGAATTTATCGTCCAGCTTTTGGAAAGCCAGAGCATCGTGGTCATCTGCTGCAACTTTTTGTTCCAGAATAATTTTCTCGCCTTCGGCAATAATTTCATCAGTTACGTTTTCAGCCAAATAAGACACTACAGAGACTTCAATCGCTTCGCGAATAAAACGTGATTCCAGGATTTTTTCCATACTGAATCGGGTCACGTAGGTTCCTCGTTGAGGTAAAACCTCAACAAAACCTATATTGGCCAATTGAATCAGAGCTTCGCGTACGGGTGTACGGCTAACGCCAAATTGGTTGGCGAGAGATGTTTCAGAGATCATTTGACCGGGTTGAAGATCCATACTAATGATGGCGTCGCGGACAAAACCGAATATTTGAATGGCCGTCGGGCGATCAAATGATAGTCCCTTCGCGTCTGAGCGAAGGGTAATGAGTGGCTGTTTCGCCATGCTAGTCTCCCAATGGGTGGTTGCACCGGGAACCCCCCGACAAAATTATGTAATGAAGATATTCAGGTGTTCGGACACCTTTATGTTTGTAAGGGTTGGATGCTAATAGGTTCACCTTAAAAAGTATAGGCTTGGCCTCCATCTTGCTCTACGTACTGCTAAAAACAGTTCCCGTCGGCCACGCCCATGGCGAAAATAATACCAATATTTGCTCTCACTGATGTTGACGCACTAGTATACAAGTAATATTATGAAAACATCGGAAGCAGATAGCGGGAGATGATTGCGCTATCTGCGGTAAGTACAGCAGTGTTCCAATGCAATTTACTCAAGGTAAATTGCGAAGAATTGTTAGTGTCGGGTAGTTTTCTGATGGATTACTGCGCGGTGTTAATAACCAGTGTGTTTGGCCTTTTGCTAGCGAAGATTTCTTCGCTAGTTTTTTTCCCCAAAGTTCATGCTGGTTTTATGATTTGAATGTTTTTCTTTGAATTTTTACTAGGACTAAATACTTAAGCTTAGGCAAATACTTTTGTAAAGCCTGGTTAAGTTGAGTAAACCGCTTTTGCCAAAGCGTGAACCGGCGTCTAGTATACAAACCAGTTAATTTTGCTTGTAATCCCGCTCTGGATCTTATTGTTTCCAGTTATTTCAGCCCCGAAAATCGGGGCTTTTTTTCGTCTGCTATTTGCGTTGGGCCAGCAGTACTTGCAGAGGGTGAGGCAAATTTACTTTATCAACGCGCTTGGTTTGGCTGCGGCATGAATAACCCGTCGCCGTTAACTTACCCGCATTGGCAGGGTTATTAACAACCGCACTCCAGGATAACTGGTAAATCTTTTTAGAGGTTTCCACGTTAGCCGCTTCGTGGCCGTAGGTCCCGGACATACCGCAACAACCAGTCTCAATCACTTTGAGTGTTTGTCCCAGATGGGCAAAAACTAATTGCCAATCTTTCACCGAGCTGACGGCATTGGTTTTTTCTGTGCAGTGCGCCAATAAAGAATATTCGCCTGCGTGGAAGCTATCCTTTTTGCTAGTCAGCAAATCTTTTTGTGCAATCAACCATTCTTGTACCAAATGTACTTTAGGTGCGTGAGTTCCCAACACTTTTAAATATTCACCGCGATAAGCCAAGGTCATTGCCGGATCAAGCCCAACTAAAGGTATGCCTGAAGACGCCAACCCATTTAACAATGTTGCATTTACATCAGCCGCTTTGGCGAAGGCTTTTAAAAAGCCGTGAACTTGTAGCGGTTTGCCATTAGGTTTGAAGGGGGCAACCAACGAAATGAAACCCAGTGCTTGCAGGATTTTTAACGAATCCAACACCACAGGGGTTTCAAAATAACTGGTAAAGGCATCTTGAACAAAAATAACTGCTTTTGATTTTTGTTCAGATGTTAATTGAGAGATATTTTCCAGCGTGGCCCACTGCACGCCCAGCTTGTTTAGCTCGGTTTGCAAATTAATTCCGCTAAGCAGCGGGCTGTCCACCATGCCTGCAACATTGGCGAGTATCCGCTGCATGAATTTTGGTTTCATGGCGGCGTTATATAACCAGGGCACGCGCGCCAAGGTTGGAATCATAAACTCCAATCCACCGATAAAATAATCTTTCAGCGGACGCAGGTAGCGGCTGTAATAGAGTTCCAAAAATTTACTGCGGAATTCCGGTACATCTACTTTGATAGGGCATTGGCCTGCGCAAGATTTACAAGCGAGACAGCCCATCATGGAATTGTGAACCTCATGGGAGAAATCGTATTCGCCGTTACGCTTGCCGATGGTATTGCTAATGCGTGAAGGTAAAGAAAATAAAAAACTACTGTGTTTTAATTTTTTACTTTCTTCGAGCGGATTAATATCTCGCTCGCTCATCTGCTTTAACCATTCACGCATCAGTGATGCACGGCCCTTGGGCGAATGAACGCGGTCGCGGGTACCTTTCCAGGAAGGGCACATGGCGTCATTCGGATTCCAGTTGTAGCACAGGCCGTTGCCATTGCAATGCATGCCTTCACTGTAACCCTCCCAAACCTGCACCGGAATTTTTCGATCAAGCTGACCGCGTGTTGTTACACCGTCAATTTTCAACAATTCCATGTTGGTTGCCGGTGTCGCAATCTTTCCTGGGTTTAATTGATTGTGTGGATCAAATTCTGCTTTGATGCGTTGCAGTTGCGGATAAAGCTCACCGAAAAATTTGGGCGCATATTCCGAGCGCACACCTTTCCCGTGCTCACCCCACAACAGCCCGTTGTACTTGTGTGTTAGTTCTGCAACTCTATCACTAATGACGCGTACTAATTTTTCCTGTACGGGATCTTTCATGTCTATCGCAGGGCGCACGTGTAACACGCCGGCATCCACGTGACCGAACATGCCGTAAGCTAAATTATTTTCATCCAACAGTTGGCGGAATTCCATAATGAAATCGGCCAAATTTTCAGGTGGTACTGCGGTATCTTCCACGAATGGAATAGGGCGCGCTTCACCTGCTGCTCCACCTAACAGACCAACGGCTTTTTTGCGCATGCCCCAAATTTTATTAACTGATTCGTTGCCCCACGCAGTGGAATAGGAGATGCGAATATTGTTCAGGTTTTGCGCATCGGCATCTAACAAGTCAGTAAATTTCTTCACTGCAGCGTTTAGCTCTGCTTCGTCATGCGCGGTGTATTCAACCAGGTTAATGCCCTGAATTTTTTCACCGCTCTCTGGCTCAGGAAAAAACTCTGCTACGCTGTGCCACACAATATCTTTCATCGCCAAATTCAACACTTTTGAATCTACGGTTTCGATAGATGTAGGCTCTGCTTTCATTAGTTGCGTAGCATCGCGCAATGCTGCGTTGAAGTCGCGGTAGTTAACGTTAATAAGCGCGCTGTATTTCGGTGTTTGCAATAAATTAATTTTGGCTTCAACAATAAAGCCGAGCGTGCCTTCACTGCCGCACAAAATATTATTTAAATTAAAGTTGCCTTGTTCATCGCGGATGTGTGCGAGGTCATAACCGGTTAAACAACGGTTTAATTTTGGGAATTTTGCGTCGATTAAATCTGCATGCTCGCGCTGAATACTATCAATCACTTTATGGACTTGGCCGACGCGATCGGTACGCGCGCTGATCTGCGCAAATTCGTCGTCATTAATTGCACGCGAAGTCCACTCACTGCCGTCGAGCAAAACGGTTTTTAATTCGAGTACGTGATCACGTGTTTTCCCGTAGCGACAAGACCCTTGTCCCGATGCATCGGTATTAATCATGCCGCCAATAGTCGCGCGGTTACTGGTAGAAAGTTCCGGCGCAAAAAATAAGCCGTAAGGTTTGATCGCAGCATTAAGTTGGTCTTTGACCACGCCACATTGCACGCGCACCCAGCGTTCTTCCGCATTGATCTCTAAAATCTGGTTCATGTATTTGGAGGTATCTACCACCAAACCGTCGGTAAGCGACTGGCCATTGGTGCCCGTACCACCGCCCCTGGGGCTGAGCACTATGCCGACGAATTCCCGCAATTGGCTAAGCTTGGTCAGGGTGATTATGTCGGCAACATTTTTTGGATAAACCACACCCTGCGGCAACACCTGGTAGATCGAGTTATCAGTCGCAAGCACGGTACGGGTTGCGTAATCCGGGCTTAAATCACCGCTAAAGCCGCTAGCTCGCAGGCGGTCAATAAAGGATAAATACAAGGACTGTAAAGGAGAGGTTTGGTCAATGCGTGGGATCATAAGGCGTCATCAATCTAAAGAGGGTGCCGGTGGGTGAATCTAACTGGCAAATATAATGGTGGCCATTCTACCTTGTTGTGCAGGCCTAGGCCACGAAACCGTCACTGCAACTGGCTGATTCGCGCTGATTTTCGCCTCCATATTCGTTAAAAGATTCAATCCCAAGACTCTATATGTTAGGGTTCGGATTTGTCGGCTATATAACCATTTTGTCGTCAAAATGATTTTTTAAGTTGGGATGAGATTGATATAGAGGATTAGCTGCTAAGTTACAAGCAAAGCGCGCACTCAAGGGTGAGTCGGTAGTAAACACTATAAATAACATATTCGAGGAGAAGGATTTATGAGCTACATTCCCACCAGCAGCACCAAAGATTATCTGGCCGAATACGACAGCGCAGCCCCAGCCGACAAATACCCGCTCGTGCGTCGCTGGATGATGACCGAGCCCTTGCCATTTTTTAAACAGCTTCGAGCCCAGCGTCCAATTCTGGTAACGCCCGAGTGCGTTCTCGTGAGCAAATACGCGGATGTTATTGATCTACTGCAAATGCCAAAAATCTTTACGGTGGATTTGTATAAGCCCAAGATGGGCGTCACTGCAACTGACCCGGGCTATTTGATGGCTCACGATGATGATGCTATTCATTACCGCGAAAAATCCCTTATGCAAGGCATGCTTAATCGCAACGATTTGCCGCGCATTCGAGCGCTTATTTCCAGAGCTAGCCAAGAAATTTTGAATAAAGCTGATGGCAAAATCGATATAGTTTATAACTACTGCCGCATGGTTCCTGCCATTCTGGTGCAAGAATATTTTGGTCTGGATAATGTCGATAAAAAAGATTTGATCGAGTGGTCGTTCTGGAATCAATATGACGTGTTTCACAACCAACCCTTTGATTTAAACTCACCGGAACACTACCAATATATTAAAGATAACCATGACCGCGTCACTGTCGCTTTGGGTAATTACATCAAGAAAGCGCTGCTTGAAAAATTGGCCATGGTAAAGCTCGACCAAACTAAAAATATATTGTTAATTGGCTGGCGAATTTTGAAAGGCATATTAAATAAGCTTGTGGGAAAACCGACACCTATTCCTAAAGACGATGTTTTTTCGCGCATGCTACGCACCAGCTTTGCAGAACAGGTTGAGTTTGATTTGGTGCGTGTTGGTGTAAATGCTGGCGGTCTTCTGATTGGCGCAATTGAAACTACATCGCAAGCTGTTGCCCAGGTAATTGAATTTTTTATCAAACAACCGGACTTGCTCGCCAAGGCAAAGACCGCAGCTCAGCAAACGGACTTGAAAGCCTTTGATAATTTAGTGTGGGAAGCTTTACGTTATGTTCCTATTAGCCCCTATATGTTTCGCCAGACTTCAGAAGAATATACATTGGCGAAAGGATCTGATTACGAAACCACAATCCCCCCTAAAACAAACGTTATTGTATTAACGCAATCCGCGATGTTTGACGAGTTTGCCAATACAAATCCCGACGAGTTTAACCCTGACCGCACTTTCTACCACAACTTTAATTTTGGTTTTGGTCCACATGATTGTTTGGGTAAGTATGTTGGTATGGAAATGATTCCAGAAATGGTAAGGCAAGTTTTGTTATTGCCAAAACTACGCGCAGAATCCCCCATAGATTTCAAAAACGGGCCATTTCCTGAGTCTTATTCTTTAGCTTGGGGCGAATAAAGTTCCCGGTTTTATAAAGCCGGCTTTAAAATAATCAATCAAAAAGGACGATGAAGGAAAATATGAAAAAAATATCTATTGTATGTTTGCTATTACCTGTTTTTATTTTATGCGCATGTGGCGGAGGAGGCGGTAATTCTTCGGCGCCAACAACAAGTGTCATTTTATCGAGTAGTTCAAGTGTATCTATATCTAGCGCCGCATCATCTAGCGATGCGGCGTCATCGGCCTTTTCGTGGAGTTCAGTACCTGCCTTAAAAGATTTAGCAAAATTTCCGATAGGAATGGAAGTGAGTGCTGCGAATCAAGAAAGAAGTATTTTTAACTACCCTAGCCAATTGCCAACAATTGAAAAGCATTTTAATAGTTTGGTGGCTGGCGTCATTATGAAAATGAGCTTCTTACACCCTAATGAAAACGAATTTTTTTACACGGATGCAGATAAACTAAATGCTTATGCAATAGATCATAATATGTTGTTGCATGGACACACCTTAATTTGGCATTGGGATTCTCAAATTCCTCCATGGATGAAAAAATATACCGGCGATTGGTCTGCAATGTTAAACAATCACGTTACACAGATATGTACCCATTTTGCGGGCAAAGTAAGTAGCTGGGATGTAGTAAATGAAGCATTGGATGAAAGTGATCCTTCAGGCTTTCGGCAGTCTATTTTTTATCAACGCATTGGGAAAAAATACATCGAGAATGCATTTGTTGCTGCTCGAAAAGCTGATCCCAATGCGGTGTTGTATTACAACGAATACAATATTGAATCATCAGATACCAAGTTAAATCTTCTGTTGACAATGTTGGACGATTTTAAAAGTAGAAATATCCCAGTCGATGGTGTTGGGTTTCAAATGCATTTAGATTTATTTAATCCATCGATTGATCAGATAAAAAGATCTTTCAAGGCAGTTGCTGATCGCGGTTATAAAATCAGAATTTCAGAATTAGATATGCCCGTAAATTACAACAGTACTTTGGTTTTATCGGATGCTGTTGCACAGCAACAAAAGGAAAGATACAAAAGCATAGTGAAAGCTTATTTAGATTCAGTTCCAGAAAGCCAGCGCACGGGAATTACATTTTGGGGGCTGGTTGACGGTGAGAGTTGGTATAACTTCATAGGTCTGCCTGCCAAAGAATGGCCGCTATTATTTAATGATGATTATTCGCCCAAGCCCGCATTTTATGGGGTGGCTGAAGCCTTGGCTGGAAAGTAACCTTTGTGGGCTACTTATTTATGCTGATAAATTAAACCTAAAGTTTTTTAATAAGCATCCGCCGTTGTTTACCCTGCAGCGCAATCTCCGGATGCGTTGCAGCTCTATAAAAATATCATAAGGACTGCACATGAAAAAGTTGTTGATTGGGGTTGGCGTTTTAGTGATTGCCTCAGCTATTTTTCTCTACGCTGCCTACGGCGGATTTGGCAAACCGCTTGAAGCTCCTGGTGGCACTCCGTTCGTGAGTTCGGTTCCAGACGACTGGTCTGCGCATAAACAAGCGAAAATGGCTGCGCGCGATACTCATATTGTGCAACATCAAATTGCTTACAACCGCTTTGCGGATTTTGCGGAAAGTGAAACTGATGGCATCCCCTACATTATCCTAAAATTATTACCAGTTATTGCGCCGGAATATTGGGGGGAGGGCGACAATTTTTTAAGCGTTATGGGTTTGTTTTTTGATGAACGATTACCGGGTGCGCCTGTGCCCCGCGGTATGGGTTTTAGCGGCTTGTCGCGTGTTAACCCTGTAGGCAATATTGATTACGCCTCATTTTCCTGTGGCGCATGTCATATAGGTCGTGTTCGTACGGAGGACAATAAATTTTATTATTTGGATGGTGGTATCAATGCCGAATTTAATGTGGTGGGTTATCGCAAACGTTTGGTACAAACCATCGATAAAATTGCAGGTACCGAAATTGATCCGGCAAAGCGCACCGAGTTAGTTACCAATAAAATACTGGAAGCTATAGATCAGGTTCATGCACTAAACCCTAATTATTTTTATAAGAACTTTACTTACGAAAATCGCACCTTTGATGCGGCTTATGAGCAAGCCCAAATTGATTTATTCAAAAAAACTGCCGGCACAAGGGTTTCGCAATTTATTAAGCATCACGAAGATGAATACCATGGTTGGGAAAAATTTGTTGATAAATATTATCAGGGTGCGCAACCTCAATTGCTGGATGGTTTGCCTGGAATGGAAGACGCTATTGGTTTCAATACAGTTAAAGCCAATGCAAATTTAAAACTCAACCTGCTTACAAAACCCTTCGCGTTTTTGGCGCTGCCACCGAGCCATGGCGTTACGGATATTATGGCCGTGTGGGAGCAGAACACCCATGATCCTTTATGGAGTGAAGATAAGAGACATTTAATTAATGGCGGTGGTCAATGGACTGGTCATATCCCATTACCTATTTATAAAAATATTGCAGCGCAATTAACCATTGGTTACGACAATGTTGATGTACGAGTTTCTGCATTTGCGGAAGAAGTATTGGATAAAATGCCTGCGAGTGTTTATCCCTTTGATGTTGACATAGCTTTGGCAAAAAAAGGTCAGGCACTTTTCGCTGAAAATTGTGCAGCTTGTCATCAGCCCCATAATGGAAAGGTGTATAACAATTTGGGAACTGATATGGGCCGCGCGAAAATTGCGGGCTTGTTTGTCACTCTTGGTGCTATAAGCGGGTTCACGGATGTTTGTGACGCAGGTACTGTGGTGCAAATGTATGACAAAGATGTAAAACCTTGTGCTGAATACAAAGGCGTTTCACTTAAAGGGAAAAAGTCCCTGGCTATGACCGCGCCCAAGCAACACGAGGGTTACAACGCTTTGCCTTTGGTAGGTTTATGGGCGCAAGCACCTTATTTGCATAATGGTTCAGTACCAACGCTCTATCATTTGTTAGTGCCCAACGAGCGCCCGGCAGTTTTTGTTAAAAGTCGGTTGGATTACGATCAAAAACTCGCTGGTTTTGTTTGGGAGTTGGATGCAGCTAAGGATAAAAACGAAGGTTATGAATTTGACACTCGTTTGTCTCCCGCAATGAGTAATCGCGGGCACGACACAAATATAGAGCAAGATGGTAAGACCTTTAAGTTGAACTGGGCAGATGATAAAGAGGGCGCCCTGGCTCTGGTCGAATATTTAAAGATCTTGTAATTCCTGCATTTAATCAATCCCGTTTCCCAAGTTGGAAGCGGGGTTGATTGTTCAATTTCTCTTCCAACCCCCTGTATTCTTAAGAGTGAATCAGCGCATCGGCTACTTATTTCCTCTCCATTAATCTCTCTTTTTTTACCTATCAAATATTTTTCATTTTGCTGGCGTATGTTTGCTTATGGTCTGTTTGACAATTTCATTGCGGCGGGAGTAGTATTTGATTTCTTGTGTTCATGTATACAAGTGCTCAAGTATGCACATGCTAGGGCTTGTTTGGATGCAAGAGAACCAACGATGAATAACCATAATTAAATTGGAGTTAGTATGAAAAATAAGTCCTCATTAAATGTCTTTAAATTAAGCGTATTGAGTTTGAGTGTGGCGGCTGTCGTCGCCCAAGCTCAAACAACACCCGCTCCTGCAGAAGAAATTGTAGTGACGGGGTACAAGGCGAGTTTGCAAAGCGCCACCAATGCAAAGCGGGCATCTACTGCAATGGTGGAGTCAGTTTTTGCTGAAGATATAGGTAAGTTTGCGGATACCAATATCGCGGAAGCGGTTAACCGCATGCCTGGTATTCAAATTAGCCGTGATACCTTCGGTGATGGTGTAAACGTGTCGATTCGTGGCCTTGGTTCAAGTTTTACCAAGGTGACATTGAATGATTCTCAAATCGCTGTAGCTTCTGCCGGTAGTGTTGATGCACAAAACCAAAACCGTGAAATCGATTTAAATTTATTTCCAACCGAGCTGTTTACCCGTTTCGATGTCAAAAAAACCCCGGTAGCCAGCATGCTTGAAGGCGGTGTAGCGGGTGTAGTTAATATTCGCAATGCGCGCCCGTTTGATAATAAAGAACAGGGCTTCCAGTCGGTATTTAACGTGCAAGGTATTTATACCGAGATCAACGAAAAAACCAGTCCCAAACTCTCTGCTTTGGGTAGTTGGACCAACGATACTTTCGGTGTTCTCGGCGGTGTTTCGCTCTATAACCGAAACCTGACCACCAAAGGTTACGAAACGATTGGCTATACCACGCTCAGCGTGCCCCATGGTATTTGCGGAAGCACACCAACGGGTTCCCAGACACTCGCAACCGCAGGCACTTGTAATGCTCCATCTACCGGTAATGATTGGAACGTTGCAGGTGTTACCGCAACACAAGGTTACGGTGTTGTACCTACTAACGCAGGTGCTGGATTAACAGCGGGTACTGTAATCGACAAAGCATTTTTATTGGGCAAGAACCCCGGTTTGACAATTGACCAGGTTGCGAATGGATTTATTCCTCGTCTGGGTCGTCCGTCTTACATGGATGGCGATCAGGATCGTTTAACAGGTGTTGTGTCTTTGGAATATCGCCCCAGTGACCAGGCACGTTTTTATTTGGATGTAGTCGCTACTGATCAGCAAAAAGAATTTAATCGTATCGATTTAAACTTTATTGGTCGCTTCGGTAACGCAATTCCTTTGAATATGAAAGTGGATGAAAATAATGTAGTGACTTCTGCAACTTTCGCTAACGCCCAGTTCTTTCTTGAAGCGCGTCCTTACAGCGAAGATTTGAATTTCTACAATGTGAATCCCGGTGCGCATTTTGAGTTTAACGACCTCAGCACAGTTGATGTGCAGCTCAACTCAAGCCGCAGTGATTGGCGCCGTGAATCGCCCACTGTATTAATCAATACACCTTTGAACAAAGGCATTTCTGTTGATTACGTCAACAATGGCAATGTGCCAACCTTTACCCCTAAAGGTGTAAATTTGAATGATCCTGCGGCTGGTTGGACATGGGCTGGTGGACGTTTGAATATCCAGAACGAAGAGCGTGACACCGAGACCGATGGCATTCACGTAGATTACCGTTTTGGTGACGACACTAATAATGTGAAGGTCGGTATTGCCAAAGACACCATCAAGCGTGCAATTCGCGGTTACGATAACAGCGCCCGTTGGGAAGATGTTGCGTGTCGCAATGGTTTGGACGCAAGTGGAAATAGCCCGGCAACAGGTCGCGCTGCTTGTGATGGTATGAGTGCAAACGCAAAAATTCCGCAAAGTGCTTTAGCTTCCTATCTGATGGCAGGCCCTTACGGTTTTATCGATGTGAATTACGATAAATTTTTTGCTGCGACAAATTACTACGCTCTTAAAGACAGCGCTCCAGAAGGCAACTCATCTAATACCGGTGCTAACTCAGGTATCATCGATGAAGATACAACTGGCGGTTATTTTGAGTTAAACACATCTACCGAAGTGGGTGGCAGACCGCTTAATATCAACGTGGGTGCTCGTTACGCAGAAACAGAACAACTTATTTCTGGTCCTGTAACTATTGCTGGCGTTCGTCAGTATCAAGATCTCAAGTCGAAATATGATGCTTGGTTGCCATCTTTTAACTCAACCTTTGATGTTACTGATGACATCAAGTTGCGCTTCGCAGCTTCGCGTACCTTAACTCGTCCAAATCCAAGCTCCATGCTTCCTGCTACAACATTTAGCGATGTGTCGGCGGTGCAAGCAAGACAAGGTAACCCAAATTTATCTCCGTACCTGGGCACTAACTTTGATATAGGTGGTGAGTGGTATACCGGTGACGAAGGTTATGTGGGTGTGACTTTGTTTGAAAAACAAATCACCGGTTTCACTGTAACGGGCACTAACCAAATTCCATTCCTGAACTTGGGTATTCCGTTCGACAGTTTGACCCAACAACAGCGTGATGCCATCAACAGCCCGGCTCGTGGTGGTCCAAACGTTGCGACTGTAACGGTTGAGCAACAAGTGAATGCGTCTGGTAGCTTGAACATCGAAGGTGCGGAAATTACCTGGGTTCAACCTTTGGATATGATCCTTGAAGGTTTGGGCTTTAACGCTAACTACACGCACATCAAGCAGAAGAGCGAAGGTTCAGGCGTACCGGCAATTGCTGTAGGCGTTTCACCAGAAACCTATAACTTCACTGCTTATTGGGAAAACTACGGGGCATCAATTCGTTTGACTTATTCATATAACGAAGGAAGTTACGCCTCTGGCAACAACCAAAACAATACACTGGCTGCTTACCTCTATTCAGATTCAAGAGGCCAGCTTGATTTGTCATCCAGTTACAAATTTGAAGGTGTAACGGGTGAGCCAGAACTGAGTTTGAATGTAAGTAATTTGACGGGCGAACCTCTAAGAACAACTTGGGGTTATGATTCCGCCACATTCACTTACTATGATCCAGGTATGATCGTAACTCTTGGTCTTCGCGCTTCGTTTTAAGTAAATCATGCTTTGAGTTGCGAGTTTAAAAAATCCTCCAGTTAATGCTGGGGGATTTTTTTTGCGTTTGTTTTTTTGCACTTTAAGAATCCAGTCCCCGTCTATTTCAGGCGCGCCACTGCCGCCACATCTTGATCGTCACATTGACACCTTATTAAATGGCTAGTAGGATAATATGCTTGTATACAAGTGCTCAAGAGACATCCATTTTCGTTGAATGGGATTGACTTGTTTTCTATTAAGACCAGGGTTGTTGAGGCAGAAGAAAAATATGCGAATTTTAATAAGTAGCCTAATTGTATTTTGCGGGGGTGTATTTGCATCCTTGTCTTACGCGTGTGAATTACCCGCGTCCGTATGCTTTAGCAAAAAGTCTGGCAGTTTTGAACTCATTCAATCTGGAAAACCCGCCGGGATTTACGTTGATAAGTCAGCTGACCCCGCTGTTCTGCGCGTTGCTAATAATTTTGCGGCCGATATAGGTCGCGTGGGTGGATCAACCGCACCTCTTATTTCCAGTATCGAAAACGCCAAGGGAAATGTGGTGATTGTGGGCGTTGCAGGTCAAAGCCCTGTTATCAATGAATTGATTAGCAGCGGTAAGCTCAAAGTAGATGGGCTCAATGCTCAATGGGAAGCATATCAACGCGTGGTTGTGGAGCGTCCCTTTCCAAATGTTCCCAAAGCACTTGTTATTGTCGGTTCAGACAGGCGAGGTGCTGTTTATGGAACCTATGATATTTCGGAAAAAATGGGTGTTTCGCCCTGGTACTGGTTTGCAGATGTCCCTGTGCAGAAAAAATCCAACGTCTTCGTAACTGCAGGTGCCTACAGCGATGCCCCCAAAATTAAATACCGCGGCATTTTTATCAATGACGAAGATCCTGGTTTTAGCAGCTGGGCGATCAAGCATTACGGCGGTATTAATTCAAAAATGTATGAACACGTCTTCGAACTTTTGTTGCGCATGAAAGCTAACTATTTATGGCCCGCAATGTGGCCGCCAAAAGCCTTCAACGAAGATGATCCTCAAAATAAAATACTTGCGGATGAAATGGGAATTGTTGTTGGTGCGTCGCATCATGAACCCATGACCCGCGCGCACGACGAATGGCACAGGAATATGGACAAAGGTGTTACAGGCGGCAAATGGGATTACGCCACTAATGCGGCCAACTTGCGCACTTTTTGGCGCGGCGGCATAGAGCGCATGATGTCGAAAGGTAATGGACAAGCTTACGAAAGCCTTGTCACTGTGGGCATGCGTGGTGATGGTGATGAAGCCATGAGCGAAGGCACTGCAACTCAGTTATTGGAAACCATAGTTGCGGATCAACGTCGTATTATTTCCGAAGTAACCGGAAAGCCTGCAGATCAAACACCGCAAGTGTGGGCGCTCTATAAAGAGGTTCAGGATTATTACGATCATGGAATGAAAGTTCCAGACGATGTCACTTTGTTATTTGCAGATGATAACTGGGGACAAATTCGCCGTTTGCCCACAGGTGATTTAAATCGTAAAGGTGGTTACGGTGTTTATTATCATTTTGATTACGTTGGTGCGCCGCGTAATTATAAGTGGACCAATACTGTTCAAATCGAAAAAATCTGGCAACAAATGGATCTCGCTTACGAGCGCGGTGCGCGCAATCTCTGGATCGTTAACGTCGGTGATATTAAACCCCTGGAGTTCCCGATTAGTTTCTTTATGAAGCAAGCATGGAATCCAAATGCTATGACCTTGAATGCGTTAAAGCAATATCCAAATGATTGGGCGCGCGCTACTTTTGGTGCGAAAAACGCCGCTGAAATTGCGAACTTAATGAATCGTTATAGCCAATATGCTGCGCGTAAAAAACCTGAGCTAATTGATGCAACAAGTTTCCGTTTGGGTGAAGGTAATGGAAGTAAATTAGACGGTGGCGAGTTTGGCTTCCTGGTTGCGCAATGGGATGAGCTTGAAAAAGATATGCTGAAAATAAAAGCATCCTTGCCCGCAAATCAGCAATCAGCTTATTTTCAGTTAGTTGAATATCCCATAGCGTCTTTTTCAAATCTTTATAAACTTTATTACGCAGTTGCCTGGAATCACCGCTTGGCTACAGCAGAAGATGCGCGTGCAAATGTATTTGCCGATCAGGCCGAAGCTGCTTTTAGTCGCGATAAAACCTTAATGGATGCCTACCATCAACTTGAGCGAGGTAAGTGGGACGGTATGATGTCGCAAACACATATTGGTTACACCAATTGGCAGCAACCAGAAGTACAGATCATGCCAACGATCAAACGTGTTCAAGCTAAAGCTGCTGCAGCGCCAATCGTTTTTGCGGAGCCATCTAAAAAAGAAAATGGTTTGATAGTGATAGAAGCACCTAACTTCAGTCGCGCCGTTAACGGCTCAGGGCTTGCTTGGAAAGTAATACCAAATCTTGGCCGCACACTCGGCGCTGTCACTGCATTTCCGCAAGGACAAAAGCCGACAACTCAACAAGATGCAGTACGCCTTGAATATGATATAGATATTAAAAAGGCGGGTGATTTAACGCTGCAAGTTTATTTGTCACCAACGCTGGATACAACAGGTAGGGGTTCATTACGTGTGGGTGTTTCGATAGATGACGGTCCTATGCAAATTTTGGTTGATAAATTATTGCCCGCACCAAATGCAACGACTTTACAGGAGCAATTCAATTGGAATCGAGCTGTTGAAAACAACGCTCGCATGCTTGAAACATCATTTATTGATATCAATGCGGGCAAGCACACGGTTAAAGTGTGGCGTTTGGATGACAATGTGGTGCTACAAAAGCTGGTGGCAAGCACGCAAACTATTCCATTGAGTTTTCTAGGTCCATTGCCCTAAAATTCCGAATTAAAAATCCCTCAACTAAAAATTGGGGGATTTTATTTTCTCTGTAAAAATTTATACTATTAATGATATGAAAGATAATGAAATATTTATTGAGGGCTGTTTGATGTTAATAAGCAAAATTCGTAGTGCAATTGCGGTGTTTGCCTGCATTTTTTTATCCGGGTTCGTATTGGCAGAGCAAATGCCTGTTGTCGATAAAACATCAAAACAATTGCTCATCAACAACCAAGCCTACTTGATGCTTGGCGGGGAGCTGGCAAATTCCAGCGCTGCCAGTTCCGCTTATTTAAATCAGATTTGGCCAAAATTAACGGCTATGAACTTAAATACGGTGTTAGTGCCTATTTATTGGGAGCTAATGGAGCCAAAAGAGGGCGAATTTAATTTTGATTTGTTGGATACGGCTTTGAAAAACGCTCGTGCCAATCGCATGAAGTTAGTCTTGTTGTGGTTCGGCTCATGGAAAAATAGCATGTCCTGTTACACGCCTGCCTGGGTTAAAAACGATCCAGTACGTTTTCCGTTAGTGGAGAATCGCGATGGCAAAAAACAAGCTATTTTAAGTCCTTTCTCTCAGAATAATTTACAAGCTGATATTCGTGCGTATTCCGCGCTGCTTTCTTATTTGAAAAAAGTGGATGCCGAAAAAACGGTTATCATGATCCAAGTAGAAAATGAAGTAGGTATGTTGCCTGATGCGCGCGATTTTAACGCGGCTGCAAATTCTGCGTACGAAGATGCAGTACCTACTGCACTCATAAATTATTTGCAACAATCAAAAAATACCGACGCTGTTATAAGCGCGTGGCGTAAGCAAGGTAGTTTAACGAGTGGTCCGTGGAAGCAAGTATTTGGCGATTCAATTGCGACAGAAGAATTTTTTATCGCTTGGTATTTGGCGCGCTATACAGATGCGGTTGCCGCTGCCGGTAAAGCAATTTATCCCTTGCCGACTTTTGTAAATGCGGCTTTGAACAGGCCTAACGCCTTGCCTGGGCAGTATCCAAGCGGCGGACCTTTGCCTCACATCTTCTCTATTTGGAAATCGGCAACTTCAGCCATTGATGTGTTGTCTCCAGATTTTTACAACCCTAATTTCACCCAGTGGAACGATTTATATTTTAGTGAAGATAACCCACTCTTTGTTCCCGAAATTAAAATGGAAGACAGCAATGCAGCTAAAGCCTATTTCGCGATTGGTCATTATAAGGCTTTAGGTTTTTCGCCTTTTTCAATTGATTCTGCGCTTAAACCAGCAGAGGTTCCCCTAAGCAAAGCGTATAGCCATTTAGCAACTCTGGCTCCGTTAATCTCACAAGCTAAAGTGAACTCTGCCAAAACAAAAGCGAATTTTATTGATGGTATTTTGCTCGATAAAGAACGCTCATCTGCAAAAATAGTTTTTGGTGATATTGAAATTACACTTAAACATGAATTCACACTCTCCTGGTCATCAGGTGCGAAACAAGAAGTGTGGCCAGAGGTTGGTGCGCTTATTATTCGCTTGAGTGAAAAAGAATTTTTGTTTGCAGGTTCAGGTGTGGTTGCAACTTTTAAAGATGCGACACAGAAAAACACTATTGGTATTGAATCTATTTGGGAAGGTGTTTATACGCCTGCAAAAGATTCCAAAAATACGATGCCGGTGTGGAAGCCTGGCCGTTTGCTAAATGGTGATGAGAGCCACCAGGGCCGCCATTTAAATTTAACCTACGGTGAGTTCCAAACACAGCGAATCGTCCTTTATAAATATTGATTGTGTGCTGTAAATAAAAATCCCCGCTTCAAGCGGGGATTTTTTTATCTTAATGCTTATCTTTTCCGTGGCCTTTGCCATGTTTGTGTTCTTTGTGAGGGCGATCGTGGTCGTGATCATGTTCATGCTCACGTTGGTATTCGGGCTCATATTCCTGGCTGCGCACAAAATAAACACGGCGTTCACACGCATGGTATTCGTGGCAATGTTTGTCCCAATGTTTGGCGTGGCCTGGTGGAACGTGTAAATAAATAGGTGCGCGATCTACGTAACGTTTATCCACCACTATAACGCGCGGTTGGTCGTAAACCACGACCGGGCGCGGAGCGTTGCCAATTTGCACTTCACCGTAGACTCCCGGTTTTATTTCACCGGAGAGAATAACGTTAATGCCCAAATCTCCCGCAAAACTTTGGGGTGCGGCCTGCAGCATTAGGAGAGCTGAAAGAGAAAGAAAGTATTTGCGCATATTTATCTCCATTTGTTGTGGTTTGATTTGATTATGGTAAAAGCAGATGAATCCAAAATGAATGAAAAGAATTGGTGTGGCGATTTGCTCGCTAGTTCGCACAATCGCACGCATCGCTAATTAAAGACGGTGACTGTAATCCCATACCAGTAGAGCCCAGATTAACAATATGCAGACATTGCCTGCCATAAATGCCTGCATACGGCGAATAACATTATTGTTGGTGATGTGTATCCATGAATGAAGAATACGCGTCGCTACGAAAAGCCAGCTCAGCAGGATAATTGCTGGAGACTCAAGGCTCAATGCAATATAAATCGTACCAGCTGCATAAAAAAACACCGGAATTTCAAATAGATTGCTGTAATTGCGCGCAGCTTGCAGCATTTTGGGCGGCATATTTTCCCCGCTGTTCAGGCGAAAAGCGCTCAGCTTCACCTCGCCGGATCTAACTGCTGCAACCCTCAGTTTGAACATATAGCCTGCGACCCCGAAGGTGAGCAGAATCATGGCAAACATGGCGTAAATCATTAGTAGCCTCGTGTGTTCGTTATCATGAAGTGAATTTTACACAGACTGAGCCGTCCTCATGTGAGATTAGTCGTCTTTCTGTATAATGCCCCATTTTCGGTTTTCCAGTATTCAGCTTGGGCGCTATTCGCGCTCAAATGTGTTTAGCATCTCAAGGTTTTTTTGACTAAAGGTTAACTCCATGATTATCAAGCCAAAAGTTCGCGGTTTTATCTGTACTAATGCTCACCCTCAAGGCGCTGCAGCCAATGTGCAGGAACAAATTGCCTTTACCAAAGCCAAGGGTCCGGTTGTTGGCGCACCCAAAAAAGTATTGGTTCTGGGCTGTTCTACCGGTTTTGGTTTGGCTTCTCGCATCACGGCTGCGTTTGGTGGCGGTGCAGATACTTTAGGCGTTTGCTTTGAGAAAGAACCATCAGAGACAAAAACCGCAACCGCAGGTTATTACAACACCTCAGCCTTCCACGATGCGGCCAAGGCTGAAGGCTTATACGCGCACACGATCAATGGCGATGCATTCTCTGATGAAATAAAAGCCAAAGTGATTGATGAATTAAAAAACAGCATCGGCAAAGTTGACTTGGTGATTTACAGCTTGGCCTCGCCGCGCCGTACCGATCCTAAAACCGGTGAGGTTTATAACTCCGTACTTAAACCAATTGGTAAATCTTACGTTTCTAAAAATTTGAATACCGATACTTTAAAAATTGGTGATGTAAGTATTGAACCAGCTTCTGATGAAGAAATTGCAAATACTGTAAAAGTGATGGGTGGTGAAGACTGGGAAATGTGGATTGATGCACTTAAAGGTGCTGATCTGCTGGCGGACAATTTCCAAACTGTTGCATACACCTACCTTGGCGACAAATTGACCTGGCCGATTTATGGCAAAGCAACTATCGGTAAAGCCAAAGAAGATTTGGATCGCGCTGCAAAAACACTCAGCGCTAAACATGGTGGTAAAGCTCGCGTTGCAGTATTGAAAGCAGTAGTTACCCAAGCGAGTTCTGCAATCCCCGTAATGCCGTTGTATTTGGCAATTCTGTTTAAAGTTATGAAAGAGCAAGGCACCCACGAAGGATGTATCGAGCAGATCCAACGTTTGTTCAAAGAGTGTCTTTATTCGGCCACGCCACGTTTGGATGATGCGGGTCGTTACCGTGTTGACGAATTGGAATTAGATCCATCTGTGCAAACCAAAGTGGAAGCAATTTGGGATCAGGTAACCGAAGAAAATCTTTTTGAGTTAACAGATTTTGCTGGTTATAAAGCCGAATTCTTGCGCTTGTTTGGTTTTGGAATTGACGGCGTGGATTATGATGCGGAAACCACACCGTTGGTGGAAACAAATTTTTAAGGGGGCCGCCTAGGTCTTGAGTTTAATTTTGTTGAAGCCCCTCTCTAGGGGCTTTTTTTTTGTTAGTTTCTTTGATGACCGGAGAAAGAAATGCGTAAGCGAATTGCGATAGATATGGACGAAACCATTTGTGACACTATGGAGCGTCATTTGGATTGGTATAACCGGGAGTTTAACCAAGATCTCACCAAAGCTGATTTGATGGGAACCAAAATCTATCATCGCGTTCCCGCTGAACATGTAGCTCGTGTTCGTTCCTATCCGGACAATGCTGAATTTTTTATGGATTTAACGCCATTGCCCGATGCAATTTGTGTTATCCATGATTTGAACCAGCGCTTTGATGTTTATATTGCGACTGCTGCTATGGAGCATCCCACATCTTTTGCTGCTAAATACGAATGGTTGGTAAAACATTTGCCGTTTTTGTCGCCGCTCAACTTTATTTTTTGCGGTAACAAAGGTGTAGTGAATGCTGATTATTTAATTGATGACAGCTCACGTCATTTTCAGTTTTTTTCGGGGCAGGGCGTGCTTATGACAGCTCCGCACAATATCAATGAATCAACTGAAGTGCGTGTTAATAACTGGCAGGAAATAAAAGCTTATTTTGCGGATAAAGCCTAGACCACTCCCAACCTCCCTGTTTCAAGGGAGGTTGGGTTAGTGTTACAAGCTTTTAAAAAACCTGTCTAAGCGCGGTAAATAAAAATTATCGTAATTCAGCGACATAATCACTGAGCGCGATCTGCCTACAAATTCATCGCGTGGCACAAATCCTATAACGCGCGAGTCAGCGCTTAGATCGCGGTTATCACCCATCATTAAATAATGGCCTGCAGGAACAATTACCGTGGGAAAATTTGCAAAGGGATGATTTTCAGGATTGTTAATACGAACTATATGCGGTGTGTTGAACAAATGTTCAATCTGGTCTGTGTTGTTTGCCGTTTTTTCGTATTGAAGGGCGGTACCGTTAATCGTTAACTCATTATTGATCAGGGTAACTGTGTCACCCGGAACGCCAATAACACGTTTTACCAAGCGTTTATCAGAAACTTTGGAATCAAAAACTGCAATATCGCCACGCTGTGGATCTGCGAAGCGCACCAATGAAATATGTGTAAAAGGAATGTGTAAATCGTAAGCCAGTTTATTTACTGCAATGCGATCGCCTTCCAAAATGGTAGGCTTCATTGACGCAGTGGGAACTGTATTCCAGTCGGCGCAGGCGCTTCTAAACATAAACATAAGGCCCAGGAAAATCAGGAAATACTTATTTTCTCGCCAAAATTTTGCCCAAAATTGTTTCATTTTTATCTCCGTGAGCGTTTATTCAACAAGCTGATACAATAACTGTTGGTAAATTTGCATGCCTAATTGATGCTTGCTAAAGACTCAGGCTTAAAAACAAAGTTCAGCTAATTCATCCAATAACCCTTATGTCATTACTTTTATCACTTTTGCGACTCTTGTCCGGAGTCCTTACCACGGTGTTGTTCGTGGTCTTCACCTTAATTGTATTTATCCCTTTAATGCCGCTGGCGCTACTGAAGTGGTTGGTGCCCTTTACTGGCTGGCAGGCATTGTGCAATCGCTGGCTGGACTGGCTGGCAAGTCATTGGATGGACGCCAACGCGCGTCATCAGCAGATAATTTTGCCTACGCAGTTGGAAGTTGAGGGTATGAGCAACTTGAGTGTGGCGGAGTGGTACATGATGATTGCCAACCATCAATCCTGGGTGGATATTTTGGTGCTTTTGCGGTTTTTTAATCGCCGTATTCCCTATTTGAAATTCTTTTTAAAACAATCCCTGATTTGGGTTCCGCTGCTTGGATTGGCCTGGTGGGCCTTGGAGTTCCCTTTTATGCGCCGCTACACCAAGGCAGAAATTGCCAGGAATCCTGAACTGAAGGGCAAGGACATTGAAAAGACCCGGCAGGCGTGTGAGAAGTTTCGCCATAATCCGGTCACGATTATCAATTTTTTGGAGGGGACGCGATTTACCCCGGCCAAATATACCCAGCAAAAATCTATTTACCGCCATCTACTTATGCCCAAGGCCGGTGGATTGGCTTTTACCTTGGCAGCGATGAATGGCCAGTTACACAGCTTGTTAGATGTGACTATCTATTACCCTGAAGGACGCCCGAGTTACTGGGATTATGCCTGTGGCAGGGTAAGGCGGATTTGTGTGGATGTGCGTGAAAGGCCCATCCCTGAAGATATGTTGGGTAACTATGGCGATGACAATGAATTTCGTGAGCGCTTTCAAGGCTGGGTCAACCAAATCTGGCAGGAAAAGGATGCTTTGCTGGATAAGATGAATTCCAGTCATTAAAAAGCGCAGAAAACTTTGGCAGTTCAAGGTATGCTAAAGGCATATCTTATTGATAGTGCGATTGTTTTAAGGAGGCTGCCATGCTGTATTCGCTCAAAGATTTGTTCGCCAAGTTAGGTTTGCCCAATTCCGACAGTGATATTGAGGCATTTATTGAGCGCTATCGTCCCCTGCCACAAGCTGAGCCCTTGGCCAGTGCAAGTTTCTGGACCGCCGAGCAAGCTGCTTTTTTGCGAGAAGCCCGCCAACCTTACTCAGATTGGGAAGAAGTGGTCGATGAGCTGAACTGCCTGTTACGCGATTAATTCTGGTTTTTGCTTCACATAACGCGCCTAAAGGGCGCGTTATTTTTTGGTGCCGCGCCCGCGGCTGTACGCATAGACCTGCAAATACGCTAGAATGCCGACCAATCGCGGCAGCCACCTTTTGATTGACCCAAAAGCGCTCGCCCTCCTCAAACCTCCATAAAGTATTTATAGCCTGTGACTGACTTAAGCCATATCCGTAATTTCTCCATTATCGCCCACATTGACCACGGTAAATCCACCATCGCTGACCGCTTTATCCAAATGTGCGGTGGCTTGAGTGACCGTGAAATGGAGGCGCAAGTCCTTGATTCTATGGATCTTGAGCGTGAGCGTGGTATTACTATCAAAGCCCATAGCGTGACCTTGCATTACAAGGCGCGCGATGGCAAAACCTACCAGCTTAATTTTATTGATACCCCCGGCCACGTGGACTTTACCTATGAGGTATCTCGCTCCCTTGCCGCTTGCGAAGGTGCGTTGCTTGTAGTGGACGCAGGCCAAGGTGTGGAAGCCCAATCCGTAGCTAACTGCTACACCGCTATTGAACAAGGTCTGGAAGTTATCCCTGTTCTAAACAAGATGGATCTGCCGCAAGCCGAGCCAGACCGTGTTGCGCAGGAAATCGAAGATATTATTGGTATCGATGCTACCGAAGCTGTGCGTTGCTCGGCCAAATCCGGTATGGGTATGGAAGATGTGTTGGAAGAACTGGTTCGTCTGGTTCCGCCGCCGGAAGGCGATGTTGATGCGCCGCTACAAGCACTGATTATTGATTCCTGGTTCGATAACTACCTCGGCGTGGTGTCCTTGGTTCGCGTAAAACAAGGCACGCTGAAGCTCAAAGACAAAATCATCGCCAAGACTATTGGCAAGCCCCAAATTGTTGATGGTGTAGGTGTATTCAGCCCCAAGCTGACCCAATTAAAAGAACTCAAAGCTGGCGAAGTGGGCTTTGTAGTTGCCGGCATTAAAGACATTCAAGGCGCGCCCGTGGGCGATACCATTACCCATGCGCAGACGCCAGAAGTGGAGTCACTTGCTGGTTTCCAGAAGATCAAACCGCAGGTCTATGCGGGAATGTTCCCCATTAGCTCGGACGACTTCGAAGACTTCCGCGATGCTTTGGCAAAGTTGACCTTGAACGATGCCTCCCTGTTTTATGAGCCCGAAAGCTCAGATGCCTTGGGTTTCGGCTTCCGTGTTGGCTTCCTTGGCATGCTTCACATGGAAATCATCCAGGAACGTCTTGAGCGTGAATACGATCTGGATTTGATTACCACTGCGCCCACGGTAGTTTACGAAATTGAAAAGCGCGGCGGTGAGGTTATCTATGTTGATAACCCGTCCAAACTGCCTGACCCGGGTTCCATTCAAGAAATGCGCGAGCCTATAGTGGAAGCCAATATTTTGGTGCCACAGGAGCATTTAGGTAATGTCATTACTTTGTGTATCGATAAGCGCGGTGTACAAAAAGATTTACAGTTCACCGGCTCGCAAGTGCGTGTGCGTTATGAAATGCCGATGAACGAAGTAGTGACGGATTTCTTTGACCGATTGAAATCGGTGAGCCGCGGTTATGCTTCATTGGACTACAGTTTTGTCCGCTTTGACGCGGCCAATCTGGTGCGTTTGGATGTACTGATCAATGGCGAAAAAGTCGATGCGCTGGCAATTATTGTGCATCGCGACAAAGCGCAAAGAATGGGGCATTCATTGACGGAAAAAATGAAAGAATTAATTCCTCGCCAAATGTATGACGTTGCCATTCAAGCCGCTATTGGTGGGCAGATTTGCGCGCGCTCAACCGTAAAAGCCCTTCGCAAAGACGTAACCGCGAAGTGTTATGGTGGCGATGCTTCACGTAAAAAGAAATTGCTGGAAAAACAAAAAGCCGGTAAGAAGCGTATGAAGCAGGTAGGCAGTGTAGAGATTCCACAAGCCGCATTCTTTGCTGTGTTAAAGATCGATTCTTAGTGAGAAAAACTCTGAGTGCAGAGTTTGTCGTAGCCGTAGATTATCGCAAGGCAGAAATAGCAACTATAAAGGTTTCCAAAATTCATGAGCAGTTTAAATCTTCCGTTAATTCTTTCGCTTGCGGTACTCATTACTGGCCTTATTTGGCTTATTGATATTTTGTTTTTAGCGAAACCTCGCAAGGCGCGAGTGGCTGCTGTCGCACAACAATTTTCTGCACTTGAATCTGCCGACGAACATAGAAAAGCAGCCTATGAAACCGCAGTGGAATCAGCGGGTAAAGAACCCCTTGCGGTTGAATATGCCAAATCATTTTTCCCAGTGCTGTTTATCGTATTTTTCTTGCGCTCATTTTTGGTCGAGCCCTTTCAAATTCCTTCAGGTTCTATGATTCCTACCTTGCAGGTGGGTGATTTTATTTTAGTAAACAAGTTTGCTTATGGTGTGCGCGTCCCGGTGTTAAATAAAACCTTTATCCCGGTGGGCACACCAAAACGTGGCGATGTTATGGTGTTCTTCCCTCCGCACCAGCCTAAAACCTATTTCATTAAGCGTGTGATAGGCGTGCCAGGGGATAAAGTTCGCTACGCCAATAATGTGCTTTACTTAAATGGCGTGGAAGTAAAGCAAGATTATGTGCAAAAAGCTTCTCCTGAGCTGGGCTCATTTTGCATGAACCACAGACAGCAACTTACTGTAGTCAATGAAATATTGGATGGTGTTCCCCATAAAATGCAGAAGTGCGATGAACCCAGCGCTTTGAGCGCCGATGATAGAACCTGGGTTGTGGAAGAAGGCCATTATTTCATGATGGGCGACAATCGCGATAATAGCGGCGACAGCCGTGTTTGGGGAACTGTTTCTGACGATGCGATTGTAGGTAAAGCGTTTGCGGTTTGGATGCATTGGGAAGAGCTTTTAAGCATTCCCAGTTTTGATACTGTAGGTGTTGTTAAATAATCATTTATAAATTAACAGGTGCCACTATGAAATCTTTGCCGAAGCATAAAAATTTTCCTAAAAGAAGTTTGCAAAAGCAGCGTGGGCTCACATTAATCAGTTGGATATTTGTGATTGCCATTCTCGCATTCTGCGGTATGTTTGCTTTTAGTGTGGTGCCTATGTATGCCGAGAATATGTATGTAGTGAAGGCGCTTAAATCTTTAGCGGACCCTGGTGAACGTGTCTTAGAGATGAGCGATTCGGAAATTAGAAAAAAAATCCAAAATTTTTATTTGATTAACAACGTGCGTAGTGAAGGCCCACAAAATATTGTTATCGACCGTAAATCGAGAAATTTGTTAATTACGATTGATTATGAAAATCGCACCAATCTTTTTTACAATATTGACATCGTAACCGTGTTCAAAAATCATTTGGATGGTGAGCATCCTGATTTGTGTTGTAGACCTACGGGCGACAAACGTGAAGTTAAGTATTAAATATCAGCGGTTACAAGATCGCCTCGGTTATGAATTCAAAACGCCAGCTTTGTTGCAGCTGGCGCTTACCCATCGCAGTCATGGTGCTCACAACAACGAGCGCCTTGAGTTTTTAGGCGATTCAATTTTAAATTTGGTCATAGGCGAAGCTTTATTTAAACGCTTCGTTGATGTGCGCGAGGGTCAATTAAGTCGGTTGCGTTCGCAATTGGTTAAAGGCGAAACCCTGGCGGAAATCGCGCGCGAATTTGAATTGGGCGAATGCTTAATTCTCGGTGAAGGCGAAATGAAATCTGGCGGTCACAGGCGCGATTCCATCTTGGCTGATTCGGTAGAGGCACTCATAGGTGCAATCTATACCGAAACTGATTTCGATACTTGTCGCACCCATGTGTTGTCCTGGTATGCCGCACGATTGTCATCGCTCACGGTAGATACCACTGCTAAAGATCCCAAATCGCGTTTGCAGGAACATTTGCAGGGCTTACGTAAACCTCTTCCAGAATACGAGGTTGTGGAAGCCGCCGGTGAGTCTCACGCGCAAATCTTTACTATTGAATGTCGCGTTGTGCTGCTGAAACAGCCTGTGCGTGCGCAGGCGAGTAATCGCCGTGAAGCAGAAAAAATCGCGGCAACAGAAATTCTACGTTTGCTTGATATCCAGTAGTTTCTTTTTTAAATCAATTCTTTTCCGTTTCTTGTTTCAGGTTTATTTATGTCAGACCATTCTGGTTCACCAACAACTCGTTGTGGTTATGTTGCTATTGTGGGGCGCCCCAATGTGGGTAAATCTACTTTGCTCAATCATATTCTTGGGCAAAAAATTAGTATTACATCACGCAAGCCACAAACTACACGTAACAATGTTGTGGGAATCAAAACCGAGGGTGATATCCAAATCATGTTCGTGGATACTCCTGGAATGCACTTGGGGCAGCAAAAAGCGATTAACCGCTATATGAATCGCGCTGCCAACACGGCGATGAAAGATGTAGATGTGGTTGTATTTGTAGTAGATCGTTTTATTTGGACGGAAGAAGACGAAGCCGTTGCTGAAAAATTACAATATGCCTCATGCCCTATTATTCTGGCGGTCAATAAAGTTGACCAGGTGGAAGATAAAGAATCGTTGTTACCACATCTCGAAGTCTTATCAAAAAAATTAAACGTGGCGGAAATTATTCCTCTATCAGCCTTACGCAATGTCAATCTAGATCGTCTCGAACAATTAATTATTGATCGCATGCCGGAAGGTATGCATATGTATCCGGAGGACCAAATTACGGATCGCAGTTCGCGTTTTATGGCGGCGGAAATTGTGCGTGAAAAAATCACTCGTCAATTGGGTGATGAGTTGCCTTATGAGATGGCGGTAGAAATTGAAGAATTTAAGCAAGAAGGAAACTTGCTGAACATAGGCGCATTGATTTTAGTTGAGCGGGAAGGTCAAAAACGTATTTTGATTGGCGATAAAGGCGAACGCATTAAGCTGATTGGTATTGATGCTCGCAAAGACATGGAAAAATTGTTTGACATGAAAATTATGTTAAAGCTCTGGGTAAAAGTGAAATCTGGTTGGTCTGACGACGAGCGCGCACTGCGCAGTTTAGGTTACAACGATTTGTAATCATGAGTGTAGAACTCCAGCCGGCATACATACTCCATACGCGCCCCTATCGCGACACCAGTATGTTGGTCGATTTTTTTACTCCAGCCTATGGACGCATTACCGCGGTCGCACGCGGAGTGCGTTCACGTAAAGCACCCAAGCGCAATTTGTTAAATCCCTTCACGCGTTTATTAATTTCATTTCAAGGCAAAACCGACCTCAAATTGCTGACTCATTTTGAGGCCGAGGGCGCACATTTTGCGCTGACGGCGAAACATCTTTTCAGTGGTTTTTATTTAAATGAGTTGCTAGTGCGGCTGTTGCCCGAGTTGGATGCGCACCCGGAAATTTATAGTTTGTATGAACAAAGTTTGCAGGCCCTGAATGCGCAGCAGGAGTTGGAGCCCATTTTGCGTTATTTTGAGTTTCAATTGTTAAATGAGTTGGGTTACGGAATTCATTTTGACGCTGATGCAAAAACGGGCGAAACAATTTCTGAGTCTTGTCATTATTATCTTGATACCACTTTAGGATTTTATGTGGCAGAAGTTGATGAGGCTACTAAGCCGCATTCATTTTCCGGAGAGCATTTGCTGGCTATAGCAGCGCAAGATTTTTCGCGCACAGATGTTAGGCATACTGCAAAACGTATCTCGCGGATGCTGTTAAAACCTTTATTGGGTACCAAACCTTTGATGAGCCGCGAATTGTTTAATTAATTTACGGCTACTGCTTTAACACCAAAAACGTCGTTCAAATCGCGATTTTCACCCCAAGCCAAAACATCATCGATTGCACTGTTAAGTGATTGGATTGCTTCCTTTGCGCTATTTGCCTCCTTAGCTTGCAATAGCTTATCGAGGAAGCCGCTAATATTTTTTAATCGCGGCACTCCGCAATAACAACTACTGCCGTACAACCGGTGTACTAGTTCGCTAAATAGTGAATCATCGCCATCAATAATTGCCTGGTTGATTTGTAATTTTTCCTGAGGCAAACCATCTAACATCATTTTTAACATGTCGCGTGCCAGCAGGGGTTTGTTGTTGGCTAGCTTCAAACACAAACCGACATCGACTGAAGTGTTTGCATCTGGATTGGGGTCTTTAAGCGGCAACTTTTCCTGTTCAGCAACAGGTTCATGAGCGATCACAACTTCTTTTTTGCCACTGAGGGATGTCCAGCGATTAATAATATGTGCGAGCTGGCTTTCACTCACAGGTTTGCTAATGCAGTCATCCATGCCGGAAATTAAAAGCTCCGCTTTTTGTTCAGTAAGCGAGTGCGCAGTTAATGCAATAATAGGTGTGCGCTGAGTATCTTTTTCCAATTCGCGAATATGTCGGGTAGCTTGGAATCCATCCATTCCGGGCATTTGGATATCCATAAAAATCACATCAAATTTTTGTGTTTTACAGGCATCGATTGCTTGCAAGCCGTTACTTGCTTGTACCACTTGCGTATTGAGGCCGCGCAATAATTCTGAGGCTAATTGTAAATTGGCGGGGTTATCGTCGACTAGCAATACTGAGGTTGCTGGTAAATTGGCCGCCGGATTGCTTACTTGCTCGTGGCAGGCTTCGGACAAGCTGATATTGAGTTTGTCGCACAACAATTTAAGTAGAGCATCGTATGCTATAGGTTTATTGATAAATTGTGTGTTGAGATTCTGGCCGTTGCTGCGTAACAAACGTTGGTGAGCTGCCGTGCAGCAAGCGATCACTTTACAATTAAATTCATCTGCCAATTGCTCGCTGATATTGTTCAGCAAGGATGGAGGTATTTTTCGTTCGTCTGCTGCTATGTCCAGCAATAAAATGTCGAAAGGATCGGTTTTATGTGCTTTGCGAATACTTGGGAAGATGTCGTGAATTTCGCTGATGACATCTTGTTTCATATGCCATTCGCTCAGCAGCGCCTGCAATTGTTCGCGAGATGTTTCATTGCTGCTACAGATAAGCGCACGATGCTGCTCAAGATTAGGTAGCGCATATTGAATAAGTTGTTTTTTATCAATTCCCAAGCGAGCGGTAAACCAAAAAGTTGAGCCCTCATCGAGTTTGCTTTCAACACCAATCTCCCCATTCATGCGCTCGACCAAGCCCTTACAAATGGCAAGCCCCAAACCTGTCCCTCCTTGTTCACGCGAGTTGGATGCATCCGTTTGTGAAAATGGTTTAAATAAATCCTTTTGCTGGGCTGTAGTTAAACCTATGCCTTGGTCGCTCACGCTAATTTTAAGCATGAGATGCGTTTCTTGTTGGGCAATGGCTGCTACGCGCACCATGATGTTGCCGTGCTCACTAAATTTAATCGCGTTGCTAATTAAATTGGATAGCACTTGCTTAAAGCGTAATGAGTCACCCAAGAGTTGTGCGGGAATTTCTGGATCAACCTGCGCTATAAGCTGCAGGTTTTTTTCGTGTGCATCGGGTGCCATTATGTGCAAGGTTTCGTCGATGGTCTGACGTAAAGGCAAAGGTGCGTATTCGAGTGTTAACTTACCTGCTTCGATTTTTGAGAAATCGAGAATGCCATTAATAACTGTGAGCAAACTTTGCGCTGAATCGCGAATAGTATTGAGATACTCCGCTTGTTGTTCATCAATATCGGTTTTTAGTGCAAGCCCAACAAAGCCCAAAATACCATTCAACGGTGTGCGAATTTCATGGCTGGTGTTAGCGAGGAATTCTGATTTTATCCGACTGGCTTCAATGGCCTCTTTGCGTGCAATATCCAATTCAATATTTTTAATTTCAATGGTTTCTAAGGTTTCAATCAAATCTTGTGTGGATTGTTCAATATGGTTTTGCAAATCTTGCTGGGCGTTTTCTAAAGATTCCGCCATGGTGTTAGTGGCGTTAGCGAGGTACACAAACTCCCGGCTTTTTTGTGGGTTAACACGGGTTTGCAATTTTCCTTGCGCCAAATGATTGATAACGTCTTTAATATGGTTAAGCGGTTCGGTGATATTTTTAAATAAACGCGTTGCTAAAAAACCCGCCACAATCAAGCAAGCTAAGGTAATGGCGATGGTAATTAAAATGGTTTGGTAGTGAATCACCATATAGGGTGACGAGAGCATTTCTACTTCAACCCAACCTATAGGGTTCAAACCATTTTTATCAACAATGGGATGTGAAAATAAAATAGTCCGGCGTGTTTCGCGGCGCACGGGTTCCAAGCTGTTGGGTGAGAGGCCAATATCATTAGTGGGTAAAAATTCCGGGCCGCTGTGGAAAGATTCGTTAGTTTTTTCCAATCGCACATGCAAAGCCCGAATGTAAGGGTCTTCTAGCGAACCATCTAATATTTCCTGCAAAAGAGCTTTGTCATTGCGAATAATAGGTGTGTAAATCAAATGTGCAGTTTTGCGAGTCATGGCGCTGCCGCGCATATCTACAAATTTGCTCAGCTCGTACAAGCAAAAAGAAATCAGTGACACAGAGAGTATTAAAACAATCGCAATTGCAGGGGTGAAGATCAATTGCCATACGTTGTGTTTGAAGCTTTTAGATGCGCTGGGCATGGAGATAATCCTTGACGATATTCGAACGGAGCAAAGCGGGCTGTAATCTTATAGGCTTAATCGAAGCCGCTTGTACGCTAACCTGTAACAATCAGTAGTGCTGTCAGGTCATTGAGCGTTAGAATAGCCGCCCTTTGTCATGCTGTACATTCGAGTTTTTGGTTAGAGGCCCATATGCATTTCCCCACGATTGAAGCTTTTGTTGGCAATACGCCGCTCGTGCGCTTGCAGCGTTTACCCGGCGAGACCAGCAATACTATTCTGGTGAAATTGGAAGGCAATAATCCGGCAGGCTCGGTTAAGGATCGCCCGGCTATGTCCATGATCCAGCAGGCTGAAAACCGTGGTGATATTAAGCCCGGCGAGACTCTGATTGAAGCTACCAGCGGCAATACTGGCATAGCATTGGCGATGGCGGCGGCAATCAAGGGTTACAGGATGATCCTGATCATGCCAGACAACAGCACCGCTGAGCGCAAAGCGGCGATGACGGCCTATGGTGCAGAACTGATTTTGGTTACGAAAGAGCAGGGCATGGAAGGTGCTCGCGATTTAGCGTTGGCTATGCAAGCTGAAGGTAAGGGCAAGGTGCTCGATCAATTTGGCAATGGCGATAACCCCTTAGCGCATTACAAAACCACCGGGCCAGAAATTTGGCAACAAACTGGCGGACTGATCACTCATTTTGTAAGTTCCATGGGTACCACCGGTACTATCATGGGTACTTCACGTTATTTAAAAGAACAAAATCCTGACATAAAAATAATAGGTTTGCAGCCAGACGAGGGCGCCAGTATTCCCGGTATTCGTCGCTGGCCGGAGGCCTATTTGCCCAAGATATACGACAAAAGTCGCGTAGACGATATTGTCGGAATGTCGCAACAAGAAGCTGAACACACCATGCGTGAACTCGCTCGTAAAGAGGGAATTTTCTGCGGCGTGTCGTCTGGCGGTGCGGTTGCGGCGGCATTGCGTTTGAGCCAGCAGGTAGAGAATGCAGTGATAGTGGCCATTATTTGCGATCGCGGCGATAGATATTTATCGTCGGGCTTATTCAATGAGTAAGTTTTGATCGCCAATTGACGTTAGTTGGATGTTAAAAATAATTAGGAGTGTTATATGTCGGTCAAAAGTTTTTTGTTGGTTTTTACGCTTGTATTGCTTCAAGCTTGCGGTGGCGGAGGGGGCGGCTCCAAAGAGCCTGTTGCTTCATCCTCTGCGCCAGCGGTTTCATCAAGTTCATCCAGTTCGCTCGCGAGTTCCAGCTCGTCCAGTAAAAGTTCAAGCAGCATGCCTGCGGATTATCCGGTGGGCACAGCAGACGCTCTTCCCGTTTTAAATCTTAAAACTGACAACGCAGCCCCGATAGTCTCTAAAGAAACCTATGTAAAAGGCAGCTTTTCCCTGGCGGATGTTGGCGGTGCCAGCGTTGACGGCACTTTGGAAGTACGTGGGCGCGGCAACTCGACCTGGGGCTGGGTGAAAAAACCATACCGTTTGAAGTTGACCAACTCAACCTCCTTGCTCGGCATGCCTAAAGGAAAAAACTGGGTATTGCTGGCTAACTACGCCGATAAAACGCTGTTGCGCAACGATGTAGTCTTTATGTTTGGTCGTGCCTTGGGCATGGAATATACGCCCAGGGCGCAATATGTTGAATTGAATTTAAACGGCGCTTATCAAGGTGTCTATCAATTGACCGAACATATCCGCGTGGATAAAGACCGCGTGAATATTGATGAAATGAAAGTTACCGATACAGATGCGGAGAAGATCACCGGTGGTTATTTGATGGAGGTGGATTTCCGCCACGCTAAAAACTATTGCATAGGCGTCACCTGGGAAACATTTTGTGTCAACAATGTTAATACCTCGCGCGATGTTGATTATTGCATCGATTCAAAACACGGCATGCAGCCTGCGTGTTTGGCAAGCCCGGAAACCTTGCACGACCCAGCTTGGGCTGCTCAGCGCCAGTATATTGATAAATATTATGCCGATATGGAAGCAGCCCTTTTTAGCGATAACTTTACTGATCCAACGACAGGTTATGCTGCCTATTTGGATGTAGATTCGGTTATCAGCTATTACATTGCGAACGAGCTGTTCAAAAATGTGGATGGTGCTGAATCGAGTTTTTATATCTACAAAAAACGTGGTGGCAAATTCTTTTTTGGTCCCCTGTGGGATTTTGACTTAGCCTCTGGCAACGCGGGTTATAATGATGCCGACAAATCTTACGGTTGGTACATCCGTGCTTATCCCTGGTTCGCTCAATTGTTCAAAGATCCCGCTTTCCAGGCCAAAGTAAAAACGCGCTGGAATACCCTTAAAGCAGAAGGCAAGCTGGAATACATTTCCCAGTACGCTGAGGCGCGCGCTATCTGGTTGGATAAGCAACAGAAAAAGAACTACCAGTTGTGGTCTATCACCGATTTTGCGCCCTGGATTTTGCATGGCGGCCACGGTGGAACGGGTAGCTACGAAGCGGAAGTGAAAGAAATGGTTCGCTGGCAGAAAGAGCGTATCGATTGGTTGGATAAGGAAATCAATAAATAAGCCGCGCTAGCAAGCAATAAATACCCCTCGTCAGCACGACACAAATCGTATGGACGAGGGGTTCGTTTTCTCAAAGAGTTATTACATGTCCAATCCCAAAGGCCCTAAAAAGCCGCCATCTAACAAACTGGGGCAAAAGCCTCGCTCGGCAAAAACGACTGACAAAAAGGCGGCCGAGAAAACTTTCGCGTTTGAATTGGAAAACAGCCCGCGCCTGAATAAACCGCGCGTGGAGAAAAAAGCCCAGCCCATGGACGACATGCGTTTGGGTGAGTTTGTGATTGACCGTATGAGTCACGATGGTCGCGGCATTACGCAATGGAATGGCAAAACCCTGTTTGTAGATGGCGCTTTGACTGGCGAGCGTATCAGTGCGCGTTTGGTGCGCGACCACGCCCGCTATGCAGAAGCACGCCTGGACAAATTACTGGACGCAGCACCAGAACGTGTTGAGGCTGTTTGCGCACACTACGCCGAGTGCGGTGGTTGCCAACTCCAGCATTTCCATATCGAACATCAGGTTAGTTTCAAACAGGCTGCTGTGTTGCAGCAACTGGAGCTGTGGGGCGGTGTTAAACCCAAGCAACTATTGCCAACAATCCGCTCAGAGACTAGTGGCTATCGTCGTTGCGCGCGCTTGGGAATTGATTACACCCAGGGTGAAGTCACGCTCGGCTTTCGTAAACGCAATAGCAAACAGCTCGTGCAGGTGGATTTATGTGGTGTGTTGGCCCCCGAGTTAAATCGCCTCTTGGCACCGCTCAAAATCTGGCTTACCGAGCTGCGAGCTGCGGAGGCAGTAACCCATCTTGAGTTGATTCAAGCCGAGCAAAAAACTGCAGTGGTTTTGCGTCACGTTCAGCCTTTGCATGAGGTGGATCTCCAACATTTAACCACGCTATCAAACCAGCTGAATTTCAGCGCATGGTTGCAAGGTGGCGAAGCGCACCAGCTGCAAGATGTAAATGGGCAAGATGTTGATCCACGCTTGACCTACTCATTGGCAAATTACGCTCTCGAACTGGATTTTCACCCGCAAGATTTCATTCAGGTAAACCCTGATGTGAACGCCCAAATGGTGGCGCAAGCTTTGCAGTTACTCGCATTAAAAGGCGACGAGCGAGTGCTGGATTTGTTCTGCGGTATAGGAAACTTCACTTTGCCTTTGGCGCGTAAGTGCGCAGAAGTAATCGGCATTGAAGCAGTGGATTCCATGGTGCAGCGCGGACGCGAGAATGCATCCAAAATGGGCATTACCAACGTCCAATTTATGGCTGCGAACCTCTTGACCATGACGGAGCATCGCCTTAACCAAACCTGTGGAAAAATCGATGCAGTATTACTTGATCCACCGCGCGATGGCGCCAAAGAAATCATCGACAAACTACCGCAACTTTCGCCCAAGCGGATTGTCTACGTGAGTTGCAATCCGGCAACCCTCGCGCGTGATGCAAAAGTGCTTGTCGCCGCTGGTTATCAACTAGACTCGGTGGGGGTGCTGGACATGTTCCCGCACACTGCCCATGTTGAATCTATGGCGTTGTTTGTTAAGCGCTAATTGAAGGTGTTATGGATTTCCGGATTAGTGTTTGTCGCCATCCTGTGCAGGCCGCTAACAATAAGAATGTGGAGCGTGTAAATGGTTAAAGTTCGTCAGGATCACCCAATGGCGGCTGATGGTCAGGTGGATATCCAGGCGTGGATTGACCGCCTCAATAGCCATCATGCCCAGTCGGAAACCACACGTGCCGAGTTAGTCCGCGCTGCGCAGGTGAGCCTGTCTGTAGTCAACATCCACACCGAAGACGACCACAACTGGGGTGAAGACTTTAGCTGCTTCCGCATTGGTCTGGAAATGGCCGAAATTCTGGCAGACTTGCAACTCGACCAGGACGCTTTGGTCGCTGCCATTCTCTATCGCGCTGTGCGCGAAAACAAAATTACCCTTAGCGAAATTCAAACCGGTTTTGGCGATACAGTTTCCAAACTGGTAAAAGGTGTGCTGCGCATGGCGGCCATCAGTTATCAGCGCAATGAAAACGAAGATCGCGTGCTCGGCAACCAGGCTGAAGTTCAAGCTGAAAAAATCCGCAAAATGCTCGTCGCCATGGTGGACGACGTGCGTGTTGCTCTCATCAAACTCGCTGAGCGTACTTGCGCAATCCGTGCGGTAAAAAGTGCGAGTGCCCAGCGTCGTCGCCAAGTTGCGCGCGAAGTTTCTGATATCTATGCACCGCTCGCACATCGCCTCGGCATTGGCCATATCAAGTGGGAATTGGAAGATCTTTCCTTCCGTTATTTAGAGCCGGACGAATACAAACAAATCGCCAAATTGCTGGATGAGCGCCGCTTAGCTCGTCAAGAATATATCGACAATATGCTCGCGCTTTTGCGTGGTGAATTGCAGGGCGCAAAAATTGATGGCGAAGTTTCTGGCCGCGCCAAACATATTTACAGTATCTGGCGCAAAATGAAGCGCAAAGATATTCCGTTCTCGCAGGTGTACGACATTCGCGCTGTGCGCATTCTGGTTCCATCAATACGTGATTGTTATGCAGTACTCGGAATCGTACACAGCTTGTGGCGAAATATTCCGCACGAGTTTGATGATTACATCGCTTCACCCAAAGAAAATGGTTATCGCTCACTCCACACTGCCGTGTGGGGGCCTGATAACAAAGTTTTGGAAGTACAAATTCGTACTTACGAAATGCACGAAGAATCTGAACTCGGCGTATGCGCGCACTGGCGCTACAAAGGTACAGATACCAACGAGGCACAAGACAGTTACGAGCAAAAAATTGCTTGGCTGCGTCAGGTTTTGGAGTGGCATGAAGAGTTGGGTGGCGACAGCGCGCAACTGCAAGATGACTTGCGCGCAGTAGATCAAGATCGTTTATATGTATTTACACCTGACGGGCACGTAGTGGATTTGCCGCGCACGGCAACGCCGCTGGATTTTGCCTATCGCATTCACACTGATGTCGGTCACCACTGCCGTGGTGCAAAAGTTAACAACCGAATTGTGCCGCTCAACTATCAATTAAATAATGCGGATCAAGTTGAAATCCTCACCGGCAAACGCGAAGCACCGAGCCGTGATTGGTTGAATCCCGCGTTAGGTTATGTGAACACTGCGCGTGCGCGTGCAAAAATTCAGCACTGGTTTAAACAGCAAGCGCGCGACCAAAATATTGCGGAAGGTCAAGCGCTGCTTGATCGCGAATTTAAACGCTTGGCGCTTTTGGATCTGGATTTTGAAAGCCTTGCGAAAAAATTAAAATTCAATTCGCTGGATGATTTGTATTGTGCAGTTGGCGCAAGTGATATCGGCGTTGGCCAGGTATTAAACGCTGCGCAAAAACAATTGGACGAAGCTGATCCGCAACAGCCATTAATTCCTTTTAAAGCTAAATCGCCCAGCAAGAAAAAAGATTCAGATTTTTATATTGAAGGTGTGGGTAATTTATTGACGCAAATCGCCAACTGCTGCAACCCGGTTCCGGGCGATGCAATCACTGGCTACATTACTTTAGGTAAAGGCGTTTCAATTCATCGTCAGGATTGTACAAATATTTTGCAGTTACAAACTGACGAGCCACAGCGCATTATTAAAGTGGAGTGGGGCAACACGCCGCAAAGTGCCTATTCAGTAGATATTATTATTGAAGCTTATGACCGCTACGGTTTGCTGCGTGATATTACAACGCTGCTGGATAACGAGCGCATTAATATCAGCGCTTTGCAAACCCTGTCAGATAAACGTAAAAATACGGTAGACATGCAAGTGACTGCAGAAATTCGCAGCTTTGACGAGCTGAGTAAGATTCTGACCAAATTGAATCAGCTGCCAAACATCGCGTCAGCGCGCCGTAAACATTAATTGTATTAAATAGGGAGTCGTCATCCTCGCGCAGCGGGGATCCAGCTGTTGTCTTTAGTTTTAAAGCTGGACCCCCGCTGCGCGAGCATGACGGCTCTCTGCTAAAAATCTGATATTTACTAATTCGTATATTTTTATTCTTAGAGATTTATTTGCATGTCATCTTTCCGCGTTATCGATAAAAAAACTCGCCTTAAGTTGGGCATTGTTGTTGTCATTATTATTCACATAGGAATGTTTTATGGTTTCTGGCGAGTACATGCCAAGCAAATTGGGAATAAAGTCTATGAAATGGATATCTATGCCGCAAAAGCAGCAGAAGGTTTGGCTTTTTATGAAGCTACAGCATCAGAAGAATGCGTGAAAGTTCTAAACGAACAAGCGCCAAAACCGGGAATGCCCGTATATGTTGAACCGCTTGCAGGTGCTAAAAAAGTTGAAGCCAACAAAGCGAAACCTAAAGAGGTCAAACTGGATCCATCTTTGTTTTATGCATCATCCCCACGCTGTACTGCCAGTATTGCTATACCTGCGGGCGCAGAGAGGTTGGGTGCAGAAGGTTTTGTCGGGTTGGAATTAAATATTGATAAGGCTGGTTTGGTTAAATACGGTGAAATCAGTCGCTCAAGTGGTTTTGCAGACCTGGATGAGGCAGCACTCAAACAAGTGAAAGAAAATTTAACCTTCAAGCCCTGTCAAAAAGGTGATGCGATTGTTGGTTGCAAGCAAATTATAAAATACAGATGGAAGACGCTGTAAGAAAATATTCTGCATAAATAAAAGGGCGACTCAATGTCGCCCTTTTTTCTTTTCAGTAATTCTACATTACATGCGTTCCATTACTTCAATGCCCAACAAATCCAAACCTTGCTCAATAGTGCGTGCAACCAAGTGACACAAACGCAAACGGCTATCGCGTACGTCTGGTTCAATACCTTCCTTCAATATTGGGCAGGCTTCGTAGAAGGTCATATACAGGCTAGCAATTTCGTAAAGGTAAGTACACAGCAAATGTGGTAAAGCTTCGCGTGAGACTTGATCAAGTACTTCGCTAAATTGCAGCAGCTTGATCGCTAAAGTTTTTTCTTGCTCGGTGCCAATCACAATTTTATTTTGCAATGATTCTGGTTGTACACCGGCTTTGCGGAAAATACTCTGCACACGAGTAAAGGCATATTGCATATAAGGCGCAGTGTTGCCTTCAAAGCTCAGCATGCTGTCCCAGCTAAAAATATAATCGTTAGTGCGGGTTTTGCTAAGGTCAGAATATTTCACTGAGCCGATACCCACTTTGCGCGCAATTTCTGTAATTTCACTTTCGCTTAAATCGGTGCTGCGTTCGCGCACCAAATTTCCGGCACGCTCTACAGCTTCGGTTAAAAGTTCCGCGAGTTTTACCGTGCCGCCCGTGCGCGTTTTAAAAGGTTTTCCGTCGTTGCCCATCATGGTGCCAAAAGCTAAATGCTCAAGGCTTACGCTGTCATCTGCAAATTTTGCTTTGCGTGCAATAGTGAAAACTTGTTGCATGTGCAGCGATTGACGCGCATCGATAAAATACATAATGCGATTGGCGTGCAAGGTTTTTACGCGATAACGTAAAGCTGCAATGTCAGAGGTGGCATACAGAAAACCGCCGCCTTGTTTTTGAATAATTACGGGCGATGGGTTGCCATCTTTATCGGCCAGCTCTTGCAAGAACACAACTTGCGCACCTTCACTTTCGCTTGCTAAACCTTGATCTTGTAATTCTTTTACAACGGGCGCGAGATCGTTGTTGTAAAAGCTTTCGCCACGTACATGCTCATCGTTGAGCGTTACATTGAGCTGCTGATAAATTTCGGTGCTATGGTGCAATGAAATATCTTTGAATTGCTGCCACAACTTTAGCATGTTTGCATCACCCGATTGCAAACGTACTACATAGTCACGTGCTTTATTGGCAAAGTTTTCATCGTCATCAAAATGTTTTTTAGCTTGTTGATAAAACACTTCCAAATCTTTGAGTGCCATTTCGCCATCTTGGTTTGCACCTAGTTGCTCCTCAAGTTCAGCAATCAGCATCCCAAACTGTGTCCCCCAATCGCCCACATGGTTTTGGCGAATAACTTTATGCCCCTGGAATTCCAATAAGCGTGCAAGCGCATCGCCAATAATGGTGGAACGCAAATGACCTACGTGCATTTCTTTAGCGAGGTTAGGGCCGGAATAATCAATTACTACAGTTTGCGGGTTGCTGACGTTGGCGATATTTAAACGGGCGTCTGTTTGTGCGCTGGCAATTTGTTGGCCGAGCCATGTTGGGTTTAAATCAATATTGATAAAACCGGGGCCCGCGATTTCGAGTTTATCTGCAATACCTTCAAGTTCAGGTTGTAATGCTGCGACAATCCTGCCGGCCAGTTCGCGTGGATTGGTACCCATCACCTTGGCTGCGCCCATTGCGCAGTTGGCTTGGTAATCGCCAAAACCGGCTTTTTTACCGGGAGCAATCAGGGCCGGAAGGTCAGCCGGAATGCCGCAGGCGGCCATGGCAGAGAGGACTTTGTCGTTAAGCAGTTCGCGAATATTCATGGTGATAATCTAAGGTTCTAGCTAATAAGTGAGGGTGCGAATTGTACCCTATACTGGTACTTAGCCATAACTACCAAAGGATGTTGTCATGAGTACGATTACCAGTGCTAACCCCCAGATTCTGGTTACGCAAGATGAACGGATTCTGCGTATTCAGCTAAATCGCCCCGAGCGCAAGAACGCGCTATCGCTCGCCATGTACGCGACTCTCGCGGATATCATTCACGCAGCCAATAACGACCGCAGCGTACGGGTTGTGGTCTTAAGTGGCGTTAACGAATGTTTTACCAGTGGCAACGATTTGCTGGATTTTATGAATGAGCCGGAAATTCACGATAGCCATCCGGTCGTGCGTTTTATGGTTGCGTTGCAAAACTGCCTTAAGCCGGTAGTTGCGGTGGTGCAAGGGCATGCGGTAGGAATTGGCACGACTTTGCTGTTGCATTGCGATTTGGTTTACGCCGCGCAAGATGCCCGTTTGCAACTTCCATTCGTCAATTTAGGTCTGTGCCCTGAGTACGCCAGTAGCTATTTAGTTCCGCGTTTGGTTGGGCAACAAAAAGCGGCGGAATTATTGCTTTTAGGTGAATCTTTTACCGGTAGTGATGCGGAAAAAATGGGTTTTGTAAACGCAGCGGTTCCAGCAAATGAATTAATTGCATTTGCAGAATCCAAAATTCAGCGCTTAGCCAACCAACCTCCTGCCGCTGTGCGCCGCGCAAAATCTTTGTTAAAGAAAACCCAACATCAAGGTGTAGAAACTGCATTGGCAGCAGAGTTTATTGGTTTTGCTGAAGGTTTAAATTCGGATGAATGCAAAGAATCAGTAACGGCATTTTTTGAAAAACGTGCGCCGGACTTTTCTAGATTTGAATAGTCAACTGAGATTTGAATAAATCCCTCCCAGCCTCCCTTTGCTAAAGGGAGGGGATTAGTTCCCCTCTTTGAAAAAGAGGGGTTAGGGGAGATTTAAGCTCTCACAAATATTATCAAGGTAATCATTATGAATTCTCCCTTTAACTTCCAAAACAAAAACGTTCTAGTTGTCGGTGGCACTAGCGGAATTAATCGCGGCATTGCAGAAAATTTTGCAAAAGCCGGTGCGCGTGTTGCGGTAGTAAGTCGTTCACAAGATAAAGTGGACGACACAATTGCATCGCTTAAACAACATGGTGCAGCAGATGCAAAAGGTTTTGCTGCTGACGTGCGTGAAGCCGAAGCAATCAAAAACGGTGTTAAAGAATTACACGCAACTTGGGGGAATTTTGATGTAGTCGTCTCTGGAGCTGCAGGTAATTTCCCCGCGCTGGCGACTGGAATGTCTGCAAATGGATTTAAATCGGTGGTGGAAATTGATTTGCTTGGAACCTTTCATGTGATGCAAGCGGTTTATCCATTTCTCACCAAGCCGGGTGCATCCATTATTAATATTTCCGCTCCGCAGGCTTTTGTTCCTATGGTGGGTCAATCACATGTCTGTGCCGCAAAAGCTGGTGTGGATATGATTACGAAAAGTTTGTGTTTGGAGTGGGGCGGCGAGGGTGTGCGAATTAATTCCATTATTCCTGGCCCGATTGATAATACCGAAGGGATGAAGCGCTTGGCTCCTACCGAAGGAATTCGTAAAGCGGTAATAAAATCCGTCCCTCTTCAACGCATGGGTTCAACAGACGATATCGCCAATGCCTGTTTATTTTTAGCATCTGATTATGCGGCTTATATTAGCGGTGCAATTATCCCTGTCGATGGCGGTTGGGCACAGGGTGGAGCTGCATTGGTGGGGGCAAGTTTGGCGGAGATGTTAAAGGGGAGGTAAAAATAGGCGAAGGTTCCTTGTGTGTTGGGCGACCAGATCTATGTCTACCCAACCCACGTGTAAACCAAATCAGCTTCATCATCTACGACGAGCTGGCGCTCTCTCCTTGAGCTACCACATCATCCTTAACGCAGCTGTCTGGCGATCCATGCAGAAATCAAAACGTTGATTGCGCTTTCATTAGAGCAATATGCAAGCCAATAAAAATTATCCCAATAAAATCAAAAGACTTGATACATATTGTTAGATTAAGGCAATCCCTGCTGTTAAGGATCCCGACATTCTTGGCTCCGAAAATAAACCCTGAGTGTTGCTGACTAGAAACATGTCATTTGTCACAAGCTGGCAAAAAGCCTTTGCACCGCATTGACAGACTATCTGGTCGGTTGTTATCTTCCTTGCCGACCAACTAGTCGGTTTGTCGTCTATCTCTGCATTTCGCTAACGCTTATCTGCGCAGGGAATTAATTTGCCGCTCATTGCGGCTGCTTTTCAGGAGTAAGGAATCACATGCGTACTATCGCCTCTATTTTTATTGGCCTTTTGGTTGTCAGTACATTCAGCAGTTGCAGTAAGCCAGCGGAAAAATCAGAAGATATTCGTCCCGTACGGGCAATTCAGCTTGAAGCCGCGCAGCAACAAGTAAAGTCTGAATATTCCGGCAATGTGCAAGCCAGGGTTGAATCCAATTTAAGTTTTCGTGTTAGCGGAAAAATCCAAAAGCGTAAGGTGGATGTGGGAACTCTAGTTAAGCCGGGCCAGGTTTTGATGCAACTGGATCCCCAGGATCTACGCTTGGTGCAGGCTCAGGCCGAGGCAAACTTTAAAGCGGCAAAAAGCAATTTCGAGTTGGCGGAGTTTGAAGTAAAGCGTTATCAGGAGTTGCGCAAGACTAATGCGATAAGCCAGAGCGCAATGGACGCTAAAAACACCGCATTCGAATCTGCGAAGGCAAATTTTGAGCAAGCGCAAGCCGCTTACAAAACCCAATCTAACCAGGCAGCTTACGCATCTTTAACCTCGGATGTTGAAGGCGTTGTCACCGCAATTAATGCTGAAGTTGGCCAGGTTGTCGCGGCTGGTTCACCAGTAGTACAAGTTGCAAAAGCAGGAGAGTTGGAAGTTGTTGTAGGCGTGCCAGAAAACAACGTGGAGGTTATTAAGCGCGCAAATCAAATTGAAATCCGTTTGTGGGCAAATCCAAAAGAAATTATTAACGGAAAAATTCGTGAACTCTCACCCGTGGCTGATGCAGCAACACGCACATTCATCGCAAAGGTTTCAATTCTAAATCCCACTCCCAAGCAAGCCGCCCTGGTCAAATTAGGTATGACTGCTGCTGTGCAATTTGTAGTGAATACCCCGGGTGCATTTGTGAAAGTGCCGCTCACTGCGCTCTATCAAGAGAGGGGCACGACTTCTGTCTGGATTGTCGAGAAAAATATTGTGAAGTTGGTTCCAGTGCAAGTTGGCGGTGTAAGTGGCAATGATGTGCTCTTAACGGGTGGTGTTGTTTCTGGACAAACCGTAGTAACTGCGGGCGTACACGTATTAAATCCCGGTCAACGTGTTTCGATTCTGCCCCAAGAAACAAAACCGATTGCAGCCGAACCCTATTTAACAGCACAAACATTATTAAACTCCCAAGCAAGTGCAGCAACACCTACAAAAAAATCTAGCGAGCAAGGAGCTGCTAAATGAAAGGCTCGCACATTAATTTATCTCGCTGGGCGCTCGAACACATTCCATTAATTCGTTATTTAATTGCCGCTTTGCTCATAGGCGGCATTATGAGTTTTAAAAATTTGGGGCAGGATGAAGACCCGCCTTTTACCTTTCGTGCCATGGTTGTAACGGCAAAATGGCCGGGCGCAAGCTCATTGCAAATGGCTGATCAAGTTACCGATAAGCTTGAAAAAACTCTGCAAGAAACTCCTTACATAGATGTGATTCGCAGCTTCTCCAAGCCGGGCGAAACAACCATTATTCTGCAATTGGCTGAATCAACTCCACCAAAAGAAACGAGCGCGTCCTGGTATCAGGTGCGCAAAAAAATTGGCGATATGAAATACAGTTTGCCACAAGGCGTGCTGGGCCCATTTTTTAACGACGAGTTTGGTGATACCTACGGTTCTATATTTTCGCTCTCCGGCGATGGTTTTACCTACGCGGAATTAAAAGATTATGCCGATCTGGTTCGCCAGCAAATGCTGCGCGTGCCCTTGGTTGCAAAAGTAGAATTGCTTGGCGTTCAGGATGAAAAAATCAATATAGTTTTCTCTCACAAAAAGTTTGCGCAGCTTGGAATATCGCTTGAAGAAATAATTAATCAAATCAACACCCAAAATGTTGTTGAGTCCACAGGAGTGTTAACGACTGATACTGATAACGTACAGGTAAGGGTAACTGGCGCGTTTAGATCACCCAAAGATTTGGAAAATTTAACCTTACGCGCGCAAAACACCAATTTTCGTTTAGGTGATTTTGCGGAAATAAAACGTGAATATACAGATCCACCAAACAGCAAAATGCGTTTCAATGGTAAAGAAGTTATTGGTTTAGCAATTTCCATGCAGAAGGGCGGCAACATTATTGATCTCGGTAAAAATCTGGAGATCACTGCGGCAGACATTAAACGCAAATTACCTGTTGGCGTTGAGCTGGATCGGGTTACCAATCAACCGAAAGCAGTTTCAACATCGGTAAATGAATTCTTAAAAACCTTGGCAGAAGCGCTGATTATTGTACTTGGCGTAAGCTTTGTTGCTTTAGGTTTTCATAAAGACGAAAAAGGGATGCGTATAGATTTTCACCCGGGTTTAGTGGTGGGTTTAACTATTCCTTTGGTGTTGGCTATTACCTTTTTGTTTATGCGAGTATTTAGTATTGACCTGCACAAAATTTCGCTTGGCGCTTTGATTATTGCCTTGGGGCTTTTGGTGGATGACGCAATCATCGCCGTTGAAATGATGGTGCGTAAAATGGAAGAAGGCTATTCGCGTTTTGATGCAGCTACGTTTGCTTATTCATCCACCGCTATGCCCATGTTGACGGGAACTTTAATTACTGCGGCAGGTTTCCTGCCAATAGGTTTAGCAAAATCGGCAGCAGGCGAATATACATTTTCAATGTTTTCGGTTAATTGCCTGGCATTATTAATTTCGTGGTTTGTAGCAGTTTTATTTACACCTTACATAGGCTATTTGCTGTTGAAGGTTAAACCTCATGAAGCGAACGAAGCTCCCCATGAATTATTTGATTCGCCTTTCTACACAAAATTTCGCTCCTTAGTGAATTGGTGTGTGGAGTTCCGTAAAACTACTATTGCCATTACGCTCGGCATTTTTATGTTGGGAATATTTGGCTTTAAGTTTATTGAGCAACAATTTTTCCCTGATTCAATTCGCCCGGAATTGATGGTGGAGATGTGGTTGCCGGAAGGCTCATCTTATGCCGCAACCGAAGCTCAAGTTAAAAAGTTCGAAACATTTATAAATGCGCAACAAGGTGTTGAAAGCGTAACCAGTTACGTAGGTACAGGTAGCCCTCGCTTTTATTTGCCGCTTGATCAAATTTTTCCGCAGTCAAACGTTGCGCAAGTTGTGGTTTTACCTAAAGACCTTGAGGCGCGGACTGAGTTACGTGAAAAGATTATTCACGAATTTAAAGTGAATTTTCCGGAAGTGCGCGGCCGGGTAAAATTTTTGCCAACAGGCCCGCCGGTTCCTTACCCGGTGCAATTTCGTGTTAGCGGAACAGATGTGGGCAAGGTGCGTGAAATTGCCGATCAAGTAAAAGATATTATGCGCGCTAATCCTAACGCCTTGGGCGTAAACGATAACTGGAATGAATCAGTTAAGGTTCTGCGTTTGGATTTGGATCAGGATAAATTGCGCTCGCTCGGTATGACATCAGAAACTGTCATGCGCGCTGCCAATACTATTTTAAGCGGTACGACGGTTGGCCAGTACCGCGAAAAAAATCGTTTGGTGGATATTGTTGTACGCCAGCCTTTGGATGAGCGTTCAACCATTGAAAAACTAAACGATACATATTTGCCAACGGGTAGTGGCAAGTCCATTCCTTTATCGCAAATAGCGCGTGCTCAATTTGTGTGGGAGCCGGGAATTATCTGGCGTGAAAACCGCGAGTGGGCGATTACGGTTCAGTGTGATGTTGTGGATGGTATTCAAGGCCCAACAGTGTCGAGCCAAATAGAACCGAAACTTGCTGAATTAAAAGCTTCACTGCCAATTGGCTACGCCATTCGTTTAGCAGGCGCTGCGGAGGATAGTAGTAAGGCGCAAGATTCTATTGCAGCCAATGTGCCGCTGGTAATTTTTATTATTTTTACGTTGCTTATGTTGCAACTGCAAAGTTTCTCGCGCTCGCTGCTGGTGTTTTTAACAGGGCCATTAGGTGTTGCGGGTGTTGCTATGGCGTTGTTAATTTTGCATCGCCCTATGGGGTTTGTGGCACAGCTAGGTGTAATTGCATTGTTCGGTATGATCATCCGCAACTCGGTTATTTTGATTGATCAAATTGAAACCGATATTGCGAGTGGCACAGCACCTTGGGATGCAATTGTTGAAGCGGCTGTGCGTCGTTTTCGCCCCATTATTTTAACGGCTGCTGCCGCGGTGCTTGCCATGATTCCACTGTCTGGTTCCGTTTTCTGGGGGCCAATGGCGGTAGCGATTATGGGTGGTTTAATTGTGGCTACAGGTTTAACGCTATTATTTTTACCCGCGCTTTATGCTTTGTGGTTTAAAATAGCACGTTAATTTTTTGAATTACTTGTCAGCTGTGTTGTGCAGCTGGCAAGTCAGCAAGAGTATTTTATGCATCCAGACCATTATCAATTTATGGGGCCAGAAACAACCCGCTCACGTATTTTGCAAGCAGCTCATGAAGAAATCTATGAGCACGGTTTTCAGGGGTTACGCATTGATGCAGTGTTAAAGCGCACCGGTTTGGCCAAGGGCGCGCTCTATCATTATTTCCCCACTAAATTTGCGTTGGGCTATGCAGTAGTCGATGAGGTCATCCTCGGGTATTTCCATTTTAATTGGGGAACCTTGCTTGATTCGTCTCATGACCCATTGCTGGCGATGAAAGGTTTTTTCAAGCGGAAGTGTGATGACATTGAATCTGGCGAATGCCCTAATGGATGTCCGCTTACCAATTTGGTGCAAGAAATGTCGGTGATTGATGAAGGATTTCATCAGCGCTTAAAAGCCGTCATGATGAATATTGTGGGTGTGGTATCCCTCGCGTTACAGCAAGGGCAAGCGGATGGCATTGTGCGTAAAGATATAGATCCGCAACGTATTTCTGCATTTTTATTAAGTAGCTACCAAGGTATAATGGGCACCGCAAAATGCATGCAGTCTATGGATTTGGCAAAGGATTTGTTTGGTTCTTTGTGCGATTATGTAGATACTTTGCGATGCAAATAAAAAAACGAGCGATAAAAAAGCTGGCGATGTAAATAAAAAACTGCGCGAGCTAAATATAAAATAAATACGATGCAAATCAGAATGGACGGATTAAGGAGGCTGCATTGTGGCGAAAATAAAAGCTGGCGACTTTATTGTTAAGCATAGGCTGGAAACGATTAGTGACTCCCATGTAGATGTTCCTGCAGCGCAACAAGTTACCCATATTCAATTCAGGCGCTTCTCCTCGTGCCCCATTTGCAACTTGCATATTGATACCTTTATAGAGCGCCACCTGGAATTAGTTGCAACCGGCATTCAGGAAGTTGTGGTTTTTCATTCCACACAAGAGGAAATGTTAAAGTACGGCAACGATGTTCCTTTTGCCATGATTGCAGACCCTGAAAAAAATTTATACAAATCCTTCGGTATCGAGTCTTCTATTTTTTCTGTCATTAATCCGGTAGTGTGGGCACCTGCCGTTACCGGCTTATTAAAGTTCAAGCAATTACCTTACGAAAAAGGCCAAAGCTTTTTTGGCCTGCCTGCGGATTTTCTAATCGCTAAAACCGGCGAAGTGGTTGCGGTTAAATATGGCAACCACGCCGATGACCATTGGGAGGTAGATGAAGTTATTCAACACGCCAGGCAACTAGCTATTGTGTAATACCGGTTTGCAAATAATTTCCGTTAAAACAGAATTCGCAATAAAACATTCTTCATGAGCTTTATGGTGCAACTGTTCCAGTTCTTCTTGTGTGGGAATCTTCTCACCTGAGAATGCTGTTACAGGGTTGAGTGTAACTTGCGCCAGGAACAATTTCCCATGTTCGTTTTTCGCCATGTGTCCTTTTGCATCGTCTTCGTAGGAATCCACACGAAAGCCGCGTTTGGCCGCAATGGCTAAAAACCATAACATATGGCAGTTGGATAAAGCCGCTATTAATAACTCCTCAGGATCTGCAGCACTTTCATCGGAGAGCGGTACAGGCACATTGCTTGGTGCAGACGACGCCGGTATTTCCAAACCACCATCAAACTGAATTTTGTGTTTACGACTGTAGCGGTTATCCAAAAAGTTTTGGTCGCCGCGTTCCCAAATGATTTTTGCAGTATGTTCGGTCATTGGTTGATCCTATATTAAGTAGGGAGTCGTCATCCTCGCGTAGCGGGGATCCAGCTTTTTTCTTGCTCTTTAATTCACGAAATATATTAAAGCGATTCGTTAACAAAGTTAATTTCAATTCCTGTCCCCACAGGGTCTTTAAAGAATATTTGAGTCATATTGATTTCGGGAAAGTAATCGTGCGAGAAAGGAATTTCGTGTTTGTTTAGTTTATCGACTACTTGTTTCAATCCTGTTGTTTGAAACGCAATATGGTCCAAGTGACCTTGTCGTTCATTTGCAAAATGTTCATTACTTTCTGCTAAATGTATAAGTGCGCGCTCGCCAGAATATAACCAGAAGCCGCGAATAGTGGATTCGGGTCGAAAGCCTTCGGTTAAACCCAGTATCTCAATATAGAAATCCCGAACTTGCGTTAACAGGCTCATGGGAGCGCTGATGTTGATGTGTTCTATGTGCATTTGAATAAAGCCTAGTTACCTAAAAAATTCGTTGTCGCGTAGCGGGAAAGCTAATTTTTGTAGGGAGTCGTCATTCTCGCATAGCGGAAATCCAGCTTTGAAAATTTACAATCAAGAGCTGGATCCCCGCTGCGCGAGGATGACGACGGAGTATTATTCGTAGGTTGGGCATTGCTGTCCAAACTACGAGCTTACTTATTAAGTTTATATGGGCCGCTTAGGAATGGACTACAATTTTCAATCGCTTGTTTTAGTTCTATTATGGCTTCAAGTTTTTCTAGATGCATTCCATAGGTGGTGATTTCGTGCATGTGCAATAAGTTTCTGGTCTTATTAAAAAAGCCTAGATTTTTAATGCAACTATCTGAAAGATTATATTTGACAGTATATTTTGGGCTTAGCAATACGCTTGTAGAAAGAGTAGTTTCTTTTATGGTGTAATTTTTTGCAAGGCACGACTTGATATGAATAGGCTGCTTTTTTTGGACATTTCTTATTTTATGTTGATCTTTTGCTGATTCTAAGTCATGAATAATATATTGTTTTCGTAATAACTTACTTTTTGCAAAAAGCTCAAAGGCACTCATTATCGCAACATCATCTATTATGTGTTCGTAATAGTCTAATAATACACAGAATAATTCACTGCGTGTTTTGGCATCCTTCTCCATTGCCTTAGCTATCCTCAAAGCGCTTTCAATGTTCGTTGCAATTTTTGCTTTGTGCAGCATTTTTCTTGCATTTATCATAAGTGATTCGTAGGTGAATTTTATATCTTTAGAGTTGTTATAAAAGTCGTTGACTAAAGGCATCGTAGAGTTCCATTAAGAATAAACCCGCACTAGGCGGGTTTATTTTCATCTCATCCATCACTGATTAAACAAAAACTCCATCAGTGCTTTTTGGGCGTGTAAGCGGTTTTCTGCTTCTTCCCAGACTATCGCATTTGGATGGTCCATTATCTCTGCGCTGACTTCTTTGCCTCTGTAGGCTGGCAAACAGTGCATGAAGAGCACATCTGAATTGGCGTGACTTAACAGTTCGCGGTTTACTTGGTAGCCGGCGAAAATTTTCTCGCGTTGTTTTTTCTCGTCTTCCTGACCCATGGATGCCCAGGTGTCAGTCACAACCAAATCAGCATTTTTAACCGCAGCAACAGGATCTTGGCTGAGCGACACGCGGTCTTTGTGTTTTTCAATCATGTGGTCCCAAGGTTCAAAACCTTTGGGTGTCGCAATACGCAATTCAAAATCGCACAATTCGGCAGCTTGCATGTAGCTTTGGCACATGTTGTTGCCGTCGCCAACCCAGGCTACGGTTTTGCCAGCGAGTGAGCCGCGTTGTTCAACAAAGGTTTGAATATCGGCCAGCAATTGGCAAGGGTGATGATCATCGGTGAGGCCATTGATCACAGGTACGCGTGAGTATTCGGCAAAACGCTCTACGGTTGCATGAGCAAAGGTGCGGATCATTACCATATCAACCATGCTGGCGATGCAGCGGGCAGAATCTTCAATAGGTTCGCCGCGGCCTAATTGTGAATCTTTGGTGGATAAGAAAATTGCATGGCCACCGGCTTGCGCCATGGCAGATTCGAAAGAGACGCGAGTGCGGGTGGATGATTTTTCAAAAATCATCGCCAGCACTTTGTCTTTGAAAATTTCTGTGGCTATGCCTTGGCGCTGCAAAGCTTTTAGCTCTATAGCGCGTTTGATGATGTGGTTTAGCTCGTCGCGGTTAACGTCTTCGAGGGTTAAAAAATGTCTCGGTGCCTTTGGGGGAACCATAATGCTCTTCTCTTTTTAGCGCCGCTGGAAAAGTGTGAAAGCGGCGCTTATTTGTTGCGGGTTCTTGCTCTGAGAGCCGCCACCCGCGTTTGTTAAAACTCAGTTACTAATTCGACCACTTTGGTAACCAGTTCGTTGGCTTCTGCATCCGTGAGGATAAAAGTTGGCAGCAAACGAATGGTGTTAACTGAGGTTACGTTAATCAAAATACCTTTGGCGCGGGCTTTGTCCATCAGCTCGGCGGCAGGCGCGTTAAGTTCAATACCAATCATTAAACCCTTGCCACGGATATCAACCACTTTTGGGTTGCCCGCGAGCCTGGTTTTAAAGTCGGCCAATAATTTATCGCCCAGCACTTTGGCTTGTTCAATTAAGCCTTCGGCTAGAAGCGTTTCAATAACTGCAACGCCCGCTCTGGTGGCTAAAGGATTACCGCCAAAAGTAGTGCCGTGATTGCCCGGTTGCAGAACATCGGCCGCTTTACCGCGAGCGAGGCAAGCTCCGATGGGTACGCCATTGCCCAAGCCTTTAGCGGTAGTGACCACGTCCGGCAAAATGCCGTTGTGTTGGTAAGCGAAGAACGTACCGGTACGGCCGTTGCCGGTTTGAATTTCATCCAGCATCAGCAGCCAGCCATTTGCATCGGCAATTGCACGCAATTCGTTGAGGTAGTTGGCGGCAGGAACACGCACGCCGCCTTCGCCTTGTACCGGCTCAACCAGAATCGCCACAATGTTGCTGTGCTCGGCAGCGGCCGCTTTTATGGCGGCAACATCGTTAAAGGGAACACGGATAAAACCTTCCACCAGTGGTTCAAAACCAATCTGTACTTTGGTGTTACCCGTTGCGCTCAAGGTGGCGAGTGTCCTGCCGTGGAAGCTGTTGCTGGTAACGATGATGGCAGGGTTCTTCAAGCCTTTATCGTTAGCGTATTTACGTGCGATTTTGATCGCCGCTTCGTTGGCTTCTGCACCTGAGTTGGAGAAGAAAACCTTATCCATACCCGATTGTTCAATCAGCAAATCTGCCAATTTTTGTTGGGTAGGAATGTTGTAGTAGTTAGAGCAATGGATCAGGGTACCGACTTGCTCAGTCAGTGCTTTGGTGAGCGCGGGATGAGAGTAGCCCAAGCCGCATACAGCGATACCGCTGATAGCGTCCAGATATGAGTTGCCCTTGTCATCCCACACTCGGCTGCCTTCGCCCTTGGTCAGGGTGAGGGTTCTTGCGCCGTAGGTGTTCATCAAGGTAGTCATGGTGCTCTCCAAAAAAGCCTGGCGTTAACGCCGGGTAGATTTACAACTAAAAAATCAATAAAAAATACAACACCAAAGCCAGAATTAAATGACTTGGTGATGAAAATGCAGGGAATTAACCACAGCGCCCAATTGGGTAGCGCTTAACAAGAATAAAATTGCGTTGCCTGCGAGACTTGCGAATTTTGCGCTTCTTGCTTCATCTATAAGCAAAAAACACAAAATGAGCCGCAATAGTATAAGCAAACGGCCATATTGGCAAATTTAGGCCGTGTAAAAAGCCGGTTTATGTGAGTTTTGGCTTGAGTGATTCCATTAAAAAATCCACGAAGGCGATGGTCTTTGCAGGCAAATAATCCCGCGCAGGGTAAACCACGTAAACCGGGAAGCCGGGGGCGGGGGGATAGCTGTTCAGCAGCGGTACCAACTGACCTTTCTGGATAGGATCGGCCACCAAAGCCTTATCAATCAAGAGCACGCCCAAGCCGCTGATCGCCGCGTCCACCAGCGCACAGGCATCGTTAATCGCCAGCGGGCCTTTGACGTGCACGCTTTCTGTGGTGCCATCCTGCTTGTTGATGAATTGCCAGTTGTTCATGGCGCGGCTGCTGTTGCGGTAGTAAAGACACCCATGTTTGGCTAGATCGGCGGGAACTTGGGGTTCACCACGGCGAGCGATATAAGCCGGGCTAGCGGAAACTTGCCAGCTTAACTCGCCCAGGCGACGCGCGATTAGCGACGAATCGGGTAAGTGTCCAATGCGAATGGCGGCATCTACCTGTTCGGCCACCAAATCCACGAAACGATCTTCCAGCCCCAGCTCCAATTCCACCTCGGGATAGCGCGCCGAAAATTCAGTGAGCAAGGGTAGCAGTAAGACTCTTCCCATGGATGTAGAGCAGGAAATACGCAACTTGCCGCGCACCTGCTGGCGAAAATCATCAGTGATACTTTCTACCGCATTCAACGCTGTTTCAACGCGTTGCGCCTCGCGCAGGATTTGCTCGCCCAATTCCGTGAGCGCCAATTTACGGGTGGTGCGCTGAATTAAGCGCGCGCCCATTTGCGCCTCAAAGCTGGTTAGTTGCTTGCTCACAGCAGACCGGCTCAGCCCCAAACTTTTGGCCGCGCCCGACAAACTGCCGTACTGGGCAACGCGGGCAAACAGAATTAGACCGGGTAAACGTTCCAGAGGAATGGACATACACGCACCTATTGTTTCCTTAATGGAAACAATCTAGTTCGAATTGCCTGGCTAATCAAGCAGAAGTCGCTCCCATAAACTGGCTCCGTTAATTAATGATCCATCACTTAAGGAGTTCAATTATGAGTACCCAAAAAGTTGTTCGTATCCATGCCTACGGTAACCGCGATGTTTTAGCTTGCGAAAATGCACCTATTCCTGCGGTTGGCGCAGATGAGGTTTTGGTAAAAATCCACGCTACCAGTATTAACCCGGTGGATTGGAAAGTGCGTGAAGGTTACCTGCAAGGCTTTTTAGCGCACAAGTTGCCGCTGGTGTTGGGCTGGGATTTCGCGGGCGAAGTTGCCGCACTTGGCACCAATGTGAGCGAGTGGAAGCTGGGCGACGCGGTTTACAGCCGCCCCGATATCAGCCGCGATGGTGCTTATGCAGAATACATTGCGGTGAAGGCCAGTGAGCTCGCGCGCAAACCTGAGACAGTGAACTGGCAGCAAGCCGCCGCCGTACCTCTAACAGCTTTGACAGCATGGCAAGCGCTTTATGACATGGTAAATGTACAGGCGGGTGAGCGTGTACTGATTCACGCAGGCGCCGGTGGTGTGGGTAGCTTTGCTATTCAATTGGCTAAGTTGCGCGGTGCGTATGTGTACACCACTGCTTCTACCCGCAATGTGGATTTGGTAAAAAGTTTGGGCGCGGATGAGGTCATCGATTACACCAAAAATGATTTTTCTCAGTTGCGTGACCTGGACGTAGTATTCGATACATTAGGTGGTGATGCGCTAGCTAAATCCTGGCAAACCTTAAAGCAAGGTGGTCGCTTGGTGTCGATTATTTCTGCGCCTGATGCAGCGACAGCTGAACAACACCAGGTAACACCTTTCTTTTGTTTCGTTCAGCCAAGTGCAGCGCAATTGACGGAGCTTGCACGTTTAATTGATGCAGGAAAAATCCAAATTATTATCGACAGTGTGTTTGCCTTGAAAGATATTGCCCAAGCCCACGAAAAAAGCGAAAGTGGCCGTGCGCGTGGAAAAATTGTGGTGCAAGTTAGCTAATCCATTAAAAATTTCACCCAATAAAAAAGGCGCGATTACAGCGCCTTTTTTATGGCAACGCTTTTTTGAATTAGGGCGTTGGTGTAAAAAACTGTTTAAGCGCATCAATATCTTTATGTGGATGAATGGATTGATCTGGCGATTGCAATAAAAATCCCTGGAACAACCGAACGCCATTGACCCACAAGGTTGACAGGTTTTTGGAATCTTCAACTTGAGTGGCAATAATTTCCGCCCCTGAATTTTTTGCAGCACCTACCAGTTTGGCAAGTTGTCGTTCTTGATCGCTATCATTCGTCAAATTTGACGTGAGTGAAGGCGCAAGGCGAACGTAATTAAAGTTAAATGTGTTAATTATTTCCAAACTCTCGGGAGTCGATCCCGAATGTGACAGGCAAGATCCGCATTCAATATTATTAAGCGCGTTGATTACCGCGCGGGCATCCGCCGGGTGTTGCACAATCCACGATTCCTCAAAGATAAATATAAGCCGCCGCTGTCCGCGCAAACGTGAGCTGCGCAATACATTGGCTGCAAAGGAGAAGAAGGATTTTTGCGCAAGCGTTTCGTCAGAAAGATGGATAAATAAACTGGCATTTTCCCGCGCGTAGCTGTCCACCGTAATTGCGCTAATAGCGGATTGCAGCACCCAGCGATCCAGGTCTACTCGCATGCTTGAGTTTTCAAGATAATGCAAAAATTTAGCAGCCGGAATTAATTCGTCATCATCCATTCGCCAGCGAACCAGGGCTTCGTAATGTTCAATTTGTGATTTTTCCAGGCTAATCATCGGCTGATAACAAATGCGTAGATTTTCCTCAGGGAGCCGCTCGTTAATTGAAATGGATGCGGCAGAAGCCGCAATTTTTGCGTCGCTAGTTTCATGCTTATCAACCGGCGGTGCGGGCGGAGACACGGCTTTTTTAGCGCGCTCGTAAGCTTGCTCTGCATGAGCCAGTGCAGTATTTGCGGTGCCCATTTCAGTGTCTAGAAAATGAACGCCAATGTGGGTATTGATTACAAACGTTTCACCATCAATATCATAGGTTGATTCAGACATGTATTCCGCAATTTGGGCAACGCGCTGTTGGTGTTGCGACCGGCTGCGTTTGCCAACCAATACACAAGCAACAAAATTAGATACATCGGACCACTGCTCTTCACTACCAATAACCTGCGCTAAACGCTGACAAAATAATTCGTGTAATTTTGCGCTTCCAGAAGGTCCAAACTCTTGATAGAAACTTTCTTCAATATCCAATGCAATGTAATAGAGCGCGGTTGGCGATTGGTGGGAATGTTCTGCCTGTAGTTCATTATCGATGGCAGCGTAAAAATAGCTGCGCGTAATTTGGTTGGTGTGATGGCCGCGCTGGGTAATGCTTTCTATGCGATGTTTTAAGGCAAAGGTATCGCGTATCGCGCGCTCACAAGAAATGACCAATGCGTCCATATCAACTGGTTTGGTCAGAATCGCATTGACGCCAAGTGACTCAATAGATTGACGCAACTTGGGTGAGGTATCTGCAGTGACAAATACAATAGGCAATAATAAAAATTGCTCGTTCTGCCGTAACAAAGTTGCTAATTCAATTCCGTTGATTTCCGGCATATGCATATCAAGCACAACCAGATCTGGCTTGAATTCTGCGGCCCGCTGCAAGGTTTGCATAGGTTTTGACACAGAAATTACATCCATACCCGCATTGCGTAAAATTTCTGCGTGATAGCTCGCCACTAGTTCTTCATCGTCCACAATCATAACTTTGTAGGTTATTTCACTGGCTTTTATGGTGTGAACCAAGGTTCGTACGAGGGACGAAAATTCAATAGGTTTGGTTATGTAAGTTGCGCAACCTGCACGCAACGCGCGTAACCGGGTGTGCATATCGCTACGGGCGGAGAGAAATATAATCGGTACGTTTTGTTCAATTCGATTTTTAATTTGGTGAATAGCATCAAAACCAAAATTAATTTCGTTTGCAGTGTTGGGGTCGATTAAAATGGCGTGCGGTGTTTGTAAACTAAGATGCTGGATGCACGCACCTGCAGAATTAAAATGATGGACGCTAAAACCTGCTTGACGTAAATAAACAGTCATTAATGCAGCGAGCGCGTGATCGGATTCCACAATAAAAATATGTTTACCTGCTCCGGTATTTTCCGGAACGGTAATTTCTTTCAAGGAAGTAGATGTTTTGGCGTTGGCAAGTGTGCGACCTAGCGCGCTCACCATTTGATCGATCATTTCAAACTCTATTCCGCCCATGGGCTGGCCGAGTTCCTGATAATCCTGCAGATATTGATCAAGCAATTGCGCAGTTTGGCTGATTTCCGGAATGCCAAAGGTCGCTCCCGAACCTACCAGCCGATGAGCCAGTTGTTGAAAGGTTTTAAAGCCTTGCTCGCTCCAGCGCAAATAACGTAAATGGCGCCACAAATCTTCCAGTTGATGAGCTTTTTGGGGCAAGCTCTCCAGGAATTGGCGCTGTAAGTGCTGAACATTGTTTCCAAATGTTTGAGGCATTATTAACTTCCCTCACTACCGTTACGTTGATCTCCTATGACTCAGTATAGAAGGCAAATGTTCACTTCCCTATAAAATTTAGCTTTCCTAATAATTCTATGTTTTTGTTAAGGATTCTGCGCATGGACTAGTGATTCTGATAGCATCGCCGGCATTATTTAAAGGTGGTTCTAGTAATGCTGAATGTAAATAAACTTATTTGGTGTGGCTGTTTTTCCATAGCTTCAGCACAAGCTATGGCTCAAAGTGGCATTGAAACATTGGTCATAACGGGTGAGCGTTCTGGCGCTTCAATCAGTGGTGCGCGACTAGTTGATGCAGATGAATTTCAGCCGGGCAGCCGAGCCGATGCAGCAGAACTTTTGCAAGGTGTAAATGGTGTGCAAGCTGATAGCCGCTCGAACTACGCACAAGATACACGTATCACCTTACGCGGATTCGGGGCGCGTGCGGCCTTTGGTGTGCGCGGATTAAAGCTGCAAATCGATGGTATTCCACTGAGCATGCCGGATGGCCAGGGTCAGTTCTCAGGCGCAGTCCTGGATGGGGTTGAGCAAGTCAGTGTAGTCACCGGGCCCTCGGCGACACTTTATGGTAATGGGGCGGGTGGGGTAATAAATCTTAAAACCGCCATTCCTCAAGCCAATTACATTTCTATAGACACAGCTGCCGACGAAGATGGTTTGGCTCGCCACCATATCCTGGGTGAGTTTCACGATGGCGCAATGAGTGCTCGCATTCAGGCCAGCAAGTTAAATGCAGAAGGAAATCGGCCCCATGCAAGTGCTGAGCGTGAGCAATTGGGGGCGCAGGTCTATTACCAATTTGATAATGGTATTGAAGCCCAATGGCGATTCGATAAAGAGCGTGCACCATTGCTGCAAGATCCGCTCGGCCTTACCCAAACCCAGTGGCAAGAAGATCCCTATCAATTAAATTCAGGCGCGGAATTTTTTAACACTCGTAAAAGTATTGAGCATTTGCAAAATGCTTTTAGCCTGAGGCAAGAGCGCGGTGACCAGCGTTGGCAAATTGCGCTTTGGCGCGGTGATCGCCACATCCAGCAATATCTTGCACTGCGTGGCGATGCACTTTCTAACTCCGGCGGTGTAGTGGATTTACACCGCAGCTTTAGCGGCGGTAATGGCAATTACACCTGGGATTTTGAGCTGGCGAATTCTCCAGCCAGTTTCACCTTGGGTGGCGAGTGGTCATCCATGAACGATGCGCGCAAGGGCTACGTGAATAACGCCGGCGTTGCTGGAGATTTGCGCCGCGATGAATTTAATGAAGCGGACAATCATGATGCCTACGCACTTTTGCAATGGCAGGTGACGGACAAATGGCAATGGTTGCTCGGTGCGCGCCAGTCTCACGTAGAATTGTCAGTAGCAGATTATTTTATTATCCCTGGCAAAAATGCGGATGACAGCGGCGATAAAAAATTTTCGCGCTCGTCTGAAACGCTTGCCACTCGTTATCAAATTAATGAACAGATTTCGGTTCGCGCAGCCTTGGGTAGCGGGTTTGAAACTCCCACGCTAACGGAGATGGCATATACCAACGGCGATAAAGGTTTTAACAATACACTGGATGCAGCTACAAATCGCCAACAAGAAATAAGTGTGGATTATCAGGGCAAAAAACTTACCTTGGGTGTAACCGCATTTGCAGTCAAAACGCAGGATGAATTAGTGGTAGACCAATCCAACAATGGTCGAACCACTTATATCAACGCAACGGCAACCGAGCGTAAAGGTGTAGAATTCAACTCGCGCTACGCATTTAATTCACATGTAGATTTACGCTTGGCCTTGAATTATTTGGATGCTCTGTATACGGAAGGACAATTTGATAATTTGCAGTTACCGGGTGTTGCTAAACAAAATCATTATGTACAAATTAATTGGTCACCACTGGGTAATGAATTGCTTAGGTTGGGTTTAAACGGGGTTCATCGTGGTCAGGTTGCAACTAATGATAATAATCAGGTAAAAGCCCCGTCTTACACTACAGTTGATCTTTCGGTGTCTGGTAAATTTAAATTCTATGTGCAGACTGATTGGTGGATAAAGCTTGCAAATATTGGCGACGAAAATTATGTAGGTTCGATTATCGTGAATCAAACCAATGGCCGCGCATTTGAACCGGCGAGCGGAAGGAATTTAGCCGCGGGTGTTAAATTTGGGTATGAGTTTTAAGTTCGGTGTGCTTGATGCTCTCGGTAATAGAAATCAACTTCGAGTACGGATATAAAAGCTACCTGTTAATTATTGAGAGATTTAGTGAGCCAGGACTTTACATCTAAAAATTTTCTAAACAACTTGCCGCAATATCCGTTAACTGAATTGCGCAATGACTTTTTTCGCGCGCTTCACAAAGGAACCTTGTTATTGGAGGCCGAGCCGGGTGCGGGAAAATCAACCCTTGCACCACTGTGGATGTTGCATCAGCTGGCCGCTAAACAAAAAATTATATTAGTACAACCTCGTGTACTGGCGGTCCAATCGCTTGCGCAGCGCTTGGCAGAGTTAGTTGGCGATGAAGTAGGGCAAACAGTAGCTTATCAAGTGCCCTACGATAATTGTGTTGGGGATAGCTCACGGCTAATAGTAATGACACCGGGAATTTTGCTGCAGCATTTGTTGCAAGATCCTACGCTGGAAAATATTGCCTGCGTAATGCTCGACGAAATTCACGAGCGTTCGGTCAACCAGGATACTGCCTGGGCGTGGCTACAAGAAGTACAAATTCTACGTGAAGACTTGCGCATTATTTTAATGAGCGCCACGCCCGATCCACAATTGCAGCAACAAATGCCGCAACGGTTATTTGCACCGGGGCGTTGCTTTCCCGTTTCAACCCAATATTTGCCTGCAAAAAATAACACACCTTATCCTGAGCGGGTTGAGGATCATGTTTTACGTGCACTGGTTTCTCATCCAGAATGGCAAGCTGCCACTACGCTGGTTTTTCTTGCGGGCTGGAGTGAGATTGAAAAGTGCACTCAGGCTATTCAAGCACGTTATCCGAACCAGGCTATTTTTCGATTGCACAGCCGTGTGCCCAATGTTGAGCAGAAACGCGCATTAAATCCTGCGTCGGGTCCGCGCATTATATTGGCGACTAATATCGCAGAAACGTCCTTAACAATTGCTGATGTGACCTTAGTGATAGATTCGGGACAAGTGCGCCGCCCCGATTATGAACAGCGTACGGGCTTAACGCGTTTACGATTATCGCGCATTAGTCAGGCGAGTGCTGATCAGCGTCGTGGCCGTGCCGGGCGTGTACAGCAGGGGCACTGTATTCGCTTATGGTCACAAGACCAGCCTTTGGCCGCAGCCGATTTGCCAGAAATTCGCGCAACAGATTATTTGCCGCTTGCACTGCGTCTTGCGCACTGGGGAAGCCCTGCCTTGTCCTTGCCGTGGCTGGAATCCCCCAATAAATTAGCGCTGGATTTTGCGCAACAGCAGTTGCGGCAAATGAAACTGCTAGACGCTGACAATAAAATTACTCCAGCGGGGGAGCAGGTGAGCGCATTGGGCACTCATCCGCGCATAGCTGCTTTTTTATTAGCGCAGGAAAAATCTATTGCTGAAGCTGAGATGCTCCTGGCCTTGGCTTTGCATTTTGATTTGTCGTGCGAAACTGATATAGATGATTTACTGCAACTTGCAGCGCAGGAATTGCAGCGCAATCGCCAGTGGCAACATCAGCAAAAACGTTGGCTACAAAAATTACAATTAACAATAGTGTCGGCTGATAAGCTTCAAGTAAATAATTTGGCGCGCGCCTTCAGTGATCGCATTGGTTACCAACAGGATTCAGGCCGGTTTAGGTTGAATTCTGGCATCAGTGTGGAACCCCAAGCCAAACTTGATTCGCAGTGGGCGGTGTTTCCCATTATTAATTCAAAGCCTAAAGGTCATAGCGGTATTGGAATAGCTTTGCAATTATCTGCCGATGAGCAACGTAGCCTTAGCCAACAGCAAAGCCGATTGATTCACAAGGGTAGCATGTGGCAGCTCCACAACGAATGGCGAATGGGCGGGGTCGTTATTGGCGAAGAATTTGTTGCGCTTGCTGCGGAACAAATTCCTAAGCTACTGTTAAATTTAATTCAGGAAAAAATTGCTGAAAAAGGTTTAATGCAGCTCAGCTGGAGCGCCAATGCCGAGCGACTTTTACAGCGAGCGCGCTTTGTGCAATCCCAGTCGCTGCTGGATTTGCCCAATTTGAATGATGAAGCTTTAACCGCAACTTTAGATATTTGGCTTTTGCCTTTTTTAACCGCCCAAACAACGCTGGACCAATTGCCTTGGTTGAATGCGTTGGAGTTTTATTTAGGATATGAAAACTGCCAGGCTATAGCGCAAGCCTTGCCAGAAAAAATTGAGTTACCGAGTGGGCGCCATGTTGTTGTAGAATTTTCGGCTGAGGGCGTACCGCAGGTGTCGGCAAAGCTGCAAGAATTTTTTGGTTGTGAGCAATTGCAACTGGCGGGTGGCAAGTTACCTTTAAAAATTCATTTGCTTTCGCCTAATGGCAGCCCGCTGGCGATTACTATGAATTTACAAACTTTTTGGCGGCAAGCCTATCCGGAAGTTCGCAAAGAGATGCGCGGTAAATATCCACGGCATCCCTGGCCAGAAAATCCGCTTGAGCATGAAGCTACAGCCTTAACAAAACGAAAGTTGGCATTACAACAAAAATAACAGACAGGAAATACTTATGAGTAAACTTGAGCAGGGTTATGTTACAGGGCATGTGCGTTGGTTATTGCGCCTGGAAGGCCTTGCCATTTTTCTATTTGCATTGATGGCCTATGAATTTATGGGCTTCCAGTGGGGATTTTTTATTTTAGTCTTCCTCGCGCCCGATTTATCTTTCTTCGCCTATTTCCACAGCTCGCGTGTTGGGGCTATTGCTTATAACACCATGCACTCCTATATTTTACCGCTCATGCTGTTTGCCTACGGCTTTTTTGTGTCTTCATCTAATGCTAATCAATTGGCGATTATTTGGATTGCGCACATAGGTTTTGACCGTGCATTAGGTTTTGGCGTGAAGTATTCCAAAGGTTTTCGTTACACCCATTTTGGCAAGTTAGGGCATAGCAAAGAAAATTAATTGTGCCGTGCCAGAAGCGCGGGAGGCCTTATGAATCCGAACAAAGTAGATCGTAACAAGCTTGGCAAGCTGACAGATTTACCAAATATCGGTAAAGCCATGGCTGCAGATTTGCAATTGCTAGGCATAAACGTTCCCGCTGATTTAATTGCCTGTGATGCCTTTCAACTCTATGACGATTTATGTCATTTAACGAACGTTAAGCACGATCCCTGCGTGATAGACGTTTTTATGTCGGTGGTTAGTTTTATGCAAGGCGAACCAGCGCGCCCCTGGTGGGAATACACTTCCGCACGGAAAGAAATCTTACGTCAACAATAATAAGGTGGTAGCTATGAGCATTACACGTATAAATCATTTTGAAGCCAAAGCTGGCAGCGAAGCAGATTTACTGGCTTTTATGCAAGACGTAGTTAACGAAGTTAGCAAAGCAGATGGCTGTATCAAATGCCATTTATTAAAAGGTGCAGAAAATAGCGCACAGCTCGCAGTAATAGAAGAATTGATATCAATCGCACATCACCAAGCCGCGGCCAGTATTATTCCTAAAGAAAGAATCCAGCAAGCAACGGTATTTTTCGCTAAGCCTCCTTTCGGTATTTACTACACAAACGAATAATTAGAAATGGGTAATTCACCTTATGAAAATCACAAATTGGTATTCGAATTTTGCGAAACAAATATCGCGCTTTTGTGGTCGCCCTATAGTATTTGTATTTGCCATGGCAACGATATTGGTATGGATTATTAGCGGCCCGCTATTTGATTTCAGCGATACATGGCAGCTTGTGATTAATACCGCCACTACGATTATTACTTTTCTAATGGTGTTTTTAATTCAGAGCACACAAAATCGTGATACTGAAGCCATTCAAATAAAACTTGATGAACTTATTCGCGTTACCCAGGGCGCGCACAACAAATTGTTGGATTTAGAGGAGCTTGATGAAGCGCAATTGGATGAGTTTCGTCGTCGCTATGAAATACTTGCCAGTCTTGCTCGTGCACGCATTGAAAAAGGTGAGGCCGATACAGACACACCTGAGATCAATGACAAAAGAGCTGAATAAAGCCAACTAAATAAACAGGAATCAGATTGGATAACCGCCAGCATATAGTTGCGAATATAAACGAAATCTATCGCCGCGAATCGCGCCGCGTTCTGGCCACGCTTATTCGTTTGTTACGCGATTTTGATTTGGCTGAGGAAGCATTGCACGATGCCTTTATTGCCGCCCTTGCGAAATGGCCGCTTGAAGGTGTGCCACAAAACCCGCGCGCGTGGTTAGTATCTACAGGGCGTTTTAAAGCGATTGACCACTTGCGTAGGCGAGCCTTATTTAATAAATCCCTTGCCGGTATTGCGGAGGAACTTGAATCCGCCGTGAGTGATAGCGAGGAGTGGTTTAACGATTCTATTGAAGATGACCAGTTAAAATTAATTTTTACCTGTTGCCACCCGAGCTTGTCTATTGAGGCCCAGCTTGCCTTGACCTTGCGTGAAGTGTGCGGGTTAACCACCGAGGAAATAGCGCGCGCTTTTTTAGCGACGCCACCGACAATTGCACAGCGAATTGTGCGCGCAAAAAATAAAATTCGCGACGCTGCTATTCCCTATGAAATCCCAGCGCAACATGAATTGCCAGCGCGTTTGAATGCGGTTTTGCACACTATTTATTTATTGTTTAACGAAGGCTATTCCGCGTCATCGGGGGATTTACTTACGCGCCAGCACCTCACACAGGAGGCCATTCGTTTAGGGCGTTTGCTGATAGAGCTTATCCCGCAATCGGAAGTGTTGGGGTTGTTAGGTTTGATGCTAGTGCAAGATTCGCGCACCACTGCACGTATGGATTCTGAGGGTAATTTGTTAACTCTGGAGCAGCAGAATCGCTCGTTATGGAATCGTCTACAAATTGCCGAGGCTTCTCAATTTATCCAGCGCGCATTAACTATGGGTGGCTTTGGCGTTTATTCTGTTCAAGCGGCCATAGCTGCCGTACATGCAGAAGCTACCAATTATGCAGATACCGATTGGCCGGAAATTATTGGGCTCTACGATCTCTTGTTGCGCATGAGTCCATCGCCTGTCATCGAACTAAACCGCGCTGTGGCGCTCGCAATGCGCGATGGTGCAGAAGCAGGGTTGCAAGTAATTGACGCTATTAGTGCAAGAGGCGAATTACAGGATTACTATCTGTTACATGCTGCACGCGCGGATTTTTACCGCCAGCTCGGCCAGCTAGACGCCGCTCGATCCTCCTACCAGCAGGCGTTAGCATTGACTCAACAGGAGCCAGAGCGTCGTTTTTTGCGTGAAAAAATTGCCCGGTTGAGCGCCTAAATTGCCATTTAAAGGGTAATTTTAAAAAAATAAAAATATTTTTGGTTTGTGTGTCGATTTGCAGGATTAGCGAACGACTATTAAGTATCAATCACCCAAAGGAGTTGTGAAATGCAAAAGATCACGCCGTTTTTATGGTTTAACGACAATGCGCTTGAAGCCGCTGAGTTTTACGCCTCCATTTTCAAGAATTCGGCCATCACTAATGTCACCCATGTGGGCCAAACAGATCGGGTTATGTCTGTCAGTTTTGAGCTGGAAGGGCAAGCCTTTCATGCGCTTAACGGTGGCCCTCATTTTACCTTTACGCCTGCAATTTCTTTATTTGTTGATTGCAAAGACCAGGCAGAAGTCGACGATTTATGGGAACGTTTATCGGCGGACGGTGAAAAGTCCCGCTGTGGATGGCTAAAAGATAAATTTGGATTGTCCTGGCAAATTATTCCCACACAAATGAGTCAGCTCTTGCGCGACTCTGATCCTGCAAAAGCTCAAGCGGTCATGAATGCCATGATGCAAATGAGCAAAATTGATATTGCTGTGTTACAGCAAGCCTACAACAAAATTTAATGAGGAGTTAATGATGAAATATCAAGGTAGCTGCCACTGCGGAAAAATTGCGTTTGAAGCCGAAGGTGAAATTGAAGGCGCATTGGCCTGTAATTGTTCTATTTGCCAACGTAAAGGCACGCTTTTATGGTTTGTGCCTGCGGATAAGGTGAACTTGTTAACACCGCGTGAAAACATCACAACTTACACCTTTAATAAACACATTATTAAGCATCAATTCTGTGGCGTGTGTGGCGTACAACCTTTTGGTGAAGCAATAGATCCAAAAGGGAATCCAACCTTTGCAATTAATATTCGCTGCATTGAGGGTATAGATCCCTTAGCTGTTCCTGTACACCATTACGACGGCAAATCCCTTTAATTTGTGAATAGGAGTGTATGAAAATGACCCAATATGTAGATGGTTTTTTATTGCCGCTGCCGGCAGATAAACTCGATGCTTATAAAGCAATGGCAAACAAAGCCGGTGAGGTTTGGATGGAGCACGGCGCTTTGGCCTACTGGGAAACCATTGGTGATGACATGAAGTCCGGCGGGAAAATGACATTTGAACAAGCCGCAGGCACTAAAGAAAATGAGTTGGTAGTATTTGCCTGGGTGGTATATCCCTCGCGTGAAGAGCGCGATGTGATAATGGCAAAAGTGTTTGCTGATCCTCGATTACAAGAAAATTCTGAAATGCCATTTGATATGGATCGTATGGCCTATGCCGGTTTTAAACCCCTTGTTGTATTTAACAAAAACTAATGAGTAAGGAGAAAAAAATGGCCAAGCAAATATTTGTGAATTTAGCGGTTAAGGATTTACCAAAATCCAAAACATTTTTTGGAAGCCTGGGTTATAGCTTTAATCCGCAATTTACCAACGATGACGCTGCCTGCATGGTGATTAGCGACACTATCTATGTCATGTTGTTAACTGAACCTTTCTTTAAAGGCTTTACAAGTAAAGAGTTAGTTGATGCAAAAAAATCTACAGAAGTGTTGGTGTGTTTGTCCTCTGAAAGTCGCGCAGATGTTGAAGAGACTGTACGAAAAGCTGTAGCTGCCGGTGGAAGAATTTATAACGAGCCGCAAGATCACGGCTTTATGTACTGCCACGGTTTTGAGGATTTGGATGGTCATCAATGGGAATTTGCGTTTATGGAACCGAGCCATATTCAATAATCGGAATTACGGAGTCAGCCATGAGTTTGGATACCATTTTTGTCAACATTCCCGTAAATGACCTCGACAGGTCTATCACTTTTTATTCGGCAATGGGTTTTACACCGCACCCGGTATTTCGTGGTGAAGGTGCTTCCTGCATGTGTATCAGCGAATACATTAATGTTGTTTTGCAGAGCCACGAACACTTCAAGCAATTCACGGATAAACCGATTGTTAACCCTGCACAAAGCACGGGTGTGTTGTTGTGTTTGCATTGCGATAGCCCTGCGCATGTTGATGACTTAGTGAAAACGGCGGTGAAAGCGGGCGGCACAAGTCCAACTGAGGCGAAAGATTATGGATTTTTATATAGCCATGGTTTTACAGACCCAGATGGATATATATGGATTTTGAATCATATATATCCCACGACTTAATTCCGTTTGAAAAGGTGAAACAATGTTTAGATTAATTTTAATAATTGTGGTTTGTTTTGTGGCGGGAATACTGATTTATGCCGCAACAAAACCGAACCGCTTCAGTATTGTGCGCAAGTTAAAAATTAATGCTGATCCCGAAAAAGTGTTTGCAGAAATCAATGATTTCACACGCTGGAAATTATGGTCGCCATGGGAAACGAAAGATCCCGCTATGCAACGAACCTATTCCGGCTCGGCAGCTGGTATAGGTGCAATATATGAATGGAATGGCGATAAAAATTTAGGGACGGGGAAAATGGAAATTACTGACTCTGTTGCCGGGCAGAATATTATCATCAAATTGGATTTCTATAAGCCCTTCGAAGCACACAATGTTGCTGAATTTACCTTCACCCCAGAAGGCGATGGAACTCTGGTTACCTGGGAGATGCGTGGCCCACAAGTTTTTATGGGTAAGCTTATGTGTGTATTTATGGATATGGACAAAATGGTTGGGAAAGACTTTGAAGCCGGTTTGTCCAAATTAAAAACATTAACTGAAAATCCTGATTAAGAGTAAACCTTATGAAATACCTCGCCCTTATTTACTACGAAGAAAAAACGATTAACGCTATGACTCAATCGGAATGGCAATCACTCAACGAAGAGTGCGTTGCCTGTGGCGAAGATTTGCGTAGTGGCGGTTACATGCTGGGTGGCAATGCATTGCATCCGGTCACCACTGCCACCAGCGTGCGCGTGCGCGATGGAAAACAATTGGTGACCGATGGCCCCTTTGCTGAAACTAAAGAGCAGCTTGCCGGTTTTTATTTACTGGAAGCGCGCGATTTAAATGAAGCAATTCAAATTGCCAGCAAGATTCCGCCTGCGCGTTTGGGGTGCGTTGAAATACGTCCTATACGGGAATTGAATCCCGAAAAAGATGAACGTTTACAGCCGCAGTTTTCTTAAATCTCTTGTGAAGGATTTATAATTATGAGCCCACGTTTTATAGAACAGCCTCCATTACTAATAGCGGGCATGCGCGAACCGCTTGATGAACAGAGCGCGGAAAAAATTCCACTCTTGTGGCAAAAATTTGGTCCCTACATTAATCACATTCCTTTCCAAAAAAATGCCGTTGCTTACGGTTTATGTGTGCGCAGCAGTGAAAGTAGTAACGGACATTATTACTACATGGCCGGATGTGAAGTCAGTGAGTTTGGGAATTTGCCTCCGGATTTAAGTCCACTCATAGTGCCTGCGCATAAATACGCAGTCTTCACGCATGAAGGACATGTGTCGTCTATTAGAAGCACCATCGATTATATTTTTGATCAATGGTTGCCCAAGTCCAGCTATAAACATAATTCACAATCGATTCATTTTTTTGAGCGCTACGCTGAAGATTTTGATCCGGTTAAGGGTGTAGGCGGTATAGAAATATGGCTGCCATTAGAACTCTCTTAATTAATGCTGAACGCGTGGAATTTTTGCTGTATTTTTTTCTTGCACAAAGCTTCCATATTCTTTGCATGCTTGCTTACTGTTATTTACAGGGATAAGTGCATAATTAACTCATCTGCAATAAATTTTTTGCAGCCTGTTTGAGTCATTATTCACTTCCTTCTGCGGAGAGCAATTATGCAAAAATTAATTATGCAAAAGTCAGTTATGAAGCATTTAAATATGAAGAAGCTAAGTATGCTGATGGCCGCAATCGTGGCCACCAGTATTTTTAGTTTTCCAGCTGTTGCGCAAACCGATGTAGTAAAGAAATGCGAGCCAAGCGAACATCATGAGCGTTTTGCCGATGAAAAGGGTGATGCTGAGCCTTGGGTATCCAGGCATAAATTCAAACACCATTTTCCTGCGGCTAAGTTAGATTTAACCGATGAACAGAAAAAAGTTCTTGAGGATGCCCGCAATGCCCAGGAGCCCGCGCAACGAGAATTGCATGACAAATTGCGAACCGCACATGAAGCACTGATTAAAGCTGGCGAAACTAATGCCGATGATGTGACGCTTGCGCGATTGGCAAAGGACTTTTCGGAGCTTCTTGCTCAACAGGAATTGGCGCGTATCAACATGCATAAGCAATTCGTCAGTGTGTTAACGCCTGAGCAAAAACAAAAGCTGGATTCATTTAAAGCTGAACGAAAAAATTCGCCACACAAGCGAGAGTTTAGAAAGCAAGAATAGTGGCAACCGACACAACTTTTTTCCAGCCATAGTATTTCCATTGAGCCGGGCATTTACTTAATTTCAAAAGTGAATGCTCGGCGCATTGTTTATTCGAATTATTCCTTCTGCTTTTCCGCTGCGAATTTTTTAATCCTGCCTATACTTTCAGAATATTCCGGCACATGGATTTCATCTTATGGTGAAGAAAGTTCTGGCTATTTCCTTATTGTGTACAGCTTCCCCTAATATTTTTGCGGAAGAGGCCCAAGCATATACGTGGGCTCATGCCTTAACACTGGAATCAATCACCAACCTTCATGGTGGGGTTGAAACAGGCACACGCAATCTCGCTAATTTGGATTTAACGCTGAGCGTGGATACGCAAGCCGCAGGTTGGTGGAGTAGCGGCACGCTCTTTATTTATGTTTTGGGAAACTATGGTAAGCCGCCTTCTGCACTTACTGGCGAATTGCAAACCCTATCCAATATTGAAGCTGAAAATAATTTAACGCTTTATGAATTTTGGTATGAGCATAGCTTTGCCGAAGGTAATGTTAAGTTATTGGTGGGATTGCATGATTACAATTCCACATTTTATTCGCTCGAGTCTGCCAGTCTATTCAATTTGTCTTCAATGGGAATTGGTCCCGAAATCGCACAAGTTACGCCCTCAATTTTTCCAGTAACCGCAGCTACTGTTCATTTAACGCTGAGTCATGAGGACCAATATTTTTTATTGGCTGTGTACGATGGCGTGCCCGGCGATCCTTCGCATCCTCATGGCACGCACGTAAAATTTGGCGATGATGATGGTTTGTTAATGGCGACCGAGTGGGGCTTCGCGCAGGAACACGATTATAAAATTGCTTTAGGTGCCTGGCGCCATACAGCAGCTATTGAAAATCCTGTTGATGGAAGCCTTATCGACTCTAACAACGGTTTTTACCTGCTTGGTGAAAAATATTTTTCCGAAAATTTTTCCGCATTTTTTCAGTATGGTCGTGCTAACGAAAATAAAAACCAATTGGAAAGTTATTTGGGGTTAGGAGTCAGTTACAAAAATCCGTGGATAGATGGCGATGTTATAGGCTTGGCCTATGCAAAAGCTAAAAATAGCGCCGATTATTTAAAAGTGAATCCTGATGTGTTGTCTGCTGAAACTGTTGTGGAGTTATCTTACTTTCGACCATTAATGGAAAAGGTAAGTATCCAATCGAGTTTGTATTCAGTGATGAATCCTGGCATGGCACCGGACCTTGATAATAGTTTGGCCGTGGGTTTGCGGCTCTACGTTGAATTTTAATTGCCTGATTGATTGTAGTGTCAGGATGAAACCATTAGGTGGGAGTGCTTCATGAATATCAAAAAGGCAATAATTATTGGGCTGCTAGCGTTTGTATCGGTGATGGGTGTGAGCACCTACATAGGCCATAGCGCTACCGGGGAAATGTCGCGCATGCTTGATTATATTACCGGGCCGGCCTGGAATACCGCTGACGGCGCCATGGAAGGACAGATCGAGCTTGAAAATCAAATTATTACGTTGCAGCGCTTATACAGCAAAAAAATTGACCAGAGTAGCGCACGAGCACAATTGACTAACGCGATGGAACGCGAAACTGATGCTCTTGATCGCATGAAAGCACAGGGTTTGATGGATGCCGCACAGGTATCCGAATTAAACACCAAGCTTGATGCCTATCATAAAATGCGTGATCAATTGTTCAACCAACTTGCAAATAATTCGGAAAGTGCTGAAGCCACTTTTAAATTATTCGATGATCAGGTTGAAAGCTTACTTAATTTTATTTCGCAAATGGAAGAAGTAGCAGATGGCAAAGTAGAGGGACAAACAAAAAGTATTGCAGGTGTAGTTTCGGGGGCAAATTTCAAACTGATTTTCGGTTTGTTGTTCTCATTGGCGATGGCAGGCTTGGTATTTTATTTTGCGATAAAAATTATTTTAAATCCTATTGAAACTGTGACGACGCAATTATCTTTGTTAAGTGCAGGGTCTGGTGATTTAACAGTGCGCTTGCCCGACGCCAACAGAGACGCTGAAGTCGGGCGCTTAGCCTATGCGTTCAATACCTTTGTGCAAAAACTTCAAGCCTTGATTAGCCAGGTGCAACACAGCAATCATTCTTTAATGGCGGCGAGTTCGCAAATTACCCAGAGCATTGGAACTACAGCTGCGGTGGCTAGTGCCCAGGTGACGGAAATTTCCCTGGTGGCAGAAGCTGTTCAAAAAATTTCTGATTCGTTATTTAAAGTGGGTGATGCTGCCGAGCGGGCTAATCAGGCTTCTGAGCAAGCTGTACTGAGCACTCATTCCGGCAACCACATTGTTGTACTTGCTCAGCAGGGCGTAGATCAGGTTGCAAACGAAGTAGATAAAGCCTCGCAAGTCATTTCAAATTTGGTGACCGACAGCCAAAACATCAGCGCCATGTTGGAAGTGATCCGCAGTATCGCCGAGCAAACCAATTTGCTCGCGTTAAATGCTGCAATTGAAGCAGCGCGCGCTGGCGAAACCGGACGAGGATTCGCGGTAGTTGCTGACGAGGTTAGAAGTTTGGCTTCCCGCACACAGGAATCAACCAAATCAATTGAAACTATTATTACCAACTTATCCTCTGGCTCTGCAAAAGCGGTTGAGGTCATGAACAGTGCGCAGAAACAAGCACTAATGATTAAAGAGCGTATAGGAAAAACGTCTGGCGCTTTTGCGGATATTGTGGGCGTTGTGGAGCAAATAAAATCGATGAACGCCCATATTGCCCATGCATCTGAAGATGAAAAGCAAGAAATGGCGCAGATTAATGGCAGCATTAATAAAATTTTAAAACAAGCTCGCGACAACCAGGATGCCGGAGAGCTGGCGCAAGTCTCTCGCCAGCATTTGGAAACCCAGGTTCTAAAAGTTGAAGAGCTACTTAAACAGTTTAGAACCTGACAATCAGTAAGGTGTTCGTTCGGGTAAAGGAGTTTTTGGCTCACATTCTTTCAGGCGAAGCGTGATTGAAAAACAAGTCCTGCACAAATGTGCAAAGACTATGGAACTTGAAAATAATGGACGTTTTTGTAGAAAAAAGGCCAACGGAGGCCATTTTTGGGAGGAATTCCAGCCTACTTATCGCTTATTTGAAACTTATAACCGGCGCCATAAACAGAGTGGATAATTTCTTTATCAGTTAAAGGAAGCAATTTTTTGCGTAACTTGGTGATGTGCGAATCCATGGTTCTATCGCTTACAATCCGGTGATCACTGTAAGCATTTCGCATTAAATCATCGCGCGAAATAATAGTGTTGGGGCGCGCAGACAAGGTTTTTAAAATTCGATACTCAATCAGTGTTAATTCAACTTTATTTGCGCCATACATAGCGGTGAGTGATTCTTTAATGAGTTGGAAATCCTGGGTTGGTAACTCTGGATTCACGCGCTTCAAAATTGCTTTTACGCGCGCCACTAATTCACGCGGGCTAAAGGGTTTGCATATGTAATCATCTGCACCTAATTCAAATCCCAGTAAACGATCAGTTTCCTCAATTCGAGCAGACATTATGATGACGGGAGTGTTGGTGTTGTTACGCACTTCCTGGCACAAGCGCAAGCCGTTGATGCTTCCAGTTTTGCTTGGCAGCATTACATCCAACACAATCAAGTCCCAGGATTCTTGTTGTATTTTTTCGAGCCCGCTATCAGCGTCGTGCACCAGGGTACAATTAAATCCGTTACTGTTTAGGTAATCGCGAACTATGCTGCCTAAATCAATTTCGTCTTCAACAATTAATATGTTCATAGGTGATCCTTTGCGCAGGGAAGGTTAATGGTAATTTTTAATCCACCCAGTTCACTGTTGCCGGTGGTAATTTTACCTTCATGAGCCGTAACAATATTTTTACAAATTGATAAACCTAAACCAGCTCCTCCGGTTGTTCTATGGCGCGATGAATCTGCGCGATATAAACGTTCAAACAGTTTTTCATGATGTTCTTCAGCAACACCGGGAGCGGTATCCTCAACGCTAATTATTGCTTGCTGTTGTTCAACTTTCAAAGACACCAGAGTTATTCCTGGTGCATTGGTATATTGCAGGCTATTTTTCAATAAATTAACAAATAATTGTTGAAGACGATTGTGGTCACCAAAAATCATTACGGGAGAATTCGGCAAAGAAAGCTTGAGTTCAATATCCTGCAGTGAAAACTGTGGTTGCATGTTGTTAACAGATTCTTGCAGTAAAGAGGCTAAATCCATAGTGTTTTTGCGATAAGTCATACCGCCAAGATCGGTAAGCGAAAGCTCATACAAATCGTTTACCAAATGTTTAAGCCGTTGGCTGTGCGATATCAAGCGCGTTACTGTATCGCTATCCATTGGCCGCACACCATCTTCTACCGCTTCCAATTCTGCCTGCAAGACGGCGATGGGAGTACGTAATTCGTGCGATATATCTGCCACCCATTGGCGACGGGTATTTTCACTGCGTTCCAGCGTTTCACCCAAATTGTTTAGGTGTTGGGCTAATTCGGTGAGTTCATCGTGACCTTTCAACGAAACTTTTTCCCGGTAATTACCCGCGCTAAATAAATTTACCTGGCGAACTAAATAATTGATTCGTTTGGTGAGTAAATGTGCGAGGGGAAAAGATGCAAGGCCAGCAATCACCAGGGCGATTAAAATGATTAACGATAATTTATGTTCTTGTCCTTGCGCAAAATCTGCGTCTTGCAAATCGCGCACAGCGGGGTTATATGGAATGCCGAGATAGCCAACGACTCTGTTTTCATCCATTAATGGGATTAGAAAAGCTTCATTAAGATCTTGTTTTTTTCCTGCGATAAGTTCGCGGTCAGCATCCAGCAAAAAAATAAAACGCAACGCAAACATGGGGGGCATGCGTCGCCATTCGCGAAACATACGCTGCGTTTGTTCGTTAATAATAATTTCTTGATGGATTAGGGTTCCATCTGGTGCCAGGGAGGGTGGTTCGGGAATAGGATCACCAAATTGTTTTGGGTTTGCTTTTCGGTATTCCCGTGTTCCAGATTCAAGCTTGGCGACCACGTAACTTTCCCAGTCGCTTATCCACTCCCAACTTTTTTGTTCGTGAAAATTTTTTGTCAGGTCTACTATCAGTGGTTGAGCAAAACGAGTTTCTTTTTGCTCAATATATTTCCAAAAGTCTTGTTTAAAACTCAGTTTTATAAACACATATAAGCCTGTGGTGAGCAGACTAAAAATCACTAACATCACAATAAAAAATTGCAGCCTTAACTTCAGCATGTGCGCCTTAACCTTTACATCGTTTGGTTTGAAATGAATAAACAGGACTAACGGTTTTAATTTATAAACCCGCCTTTTGGCTAATCTTGCACGCAACAGTTCCGCTAATCCAGTGGGGTAGACCGGCGGCGGTGCGCCAAACCAAGGTTTTGGCTTCCCAAAGGGGGATATTTTTAAGTGTTCTATTTTGCGTGGTTCTGTGGGTGAGTTTGGATTTCAACTGGGGTAGAATGGGAATACTTGAGTGCTTTACTAGGTTTTTAAGCTCGCTGCCTTGTTTCTGGCGCGCGTAATTTTAGTCATTAACTGTTTTAGAGGTACCCTTTATGGATGTTTTAGACACTATCAAGCAACAAATCGCCGAGAACCCCGTTATTCTGTTCATGAAAGGCTCGCCCAATGCGCCCCAATGCGGTTTCTCTATGCGTGCATCCCAGGCGGTTATGGCGTGCGGCCAGCGTTTCGCTTATGTTGATATTTTGAGCAATCCAGAGATTCGCGCTGAATTGCCAAAATACGCCAACTGGCCAACCTTCCCGCAATTGTGGGTAAAAGGCGAGTTAATTGGCGGTTGCGATATTGTGACCGAGATGCATGAAAAGGGTGAGTTAAAGCCCTTGATTGATGCGGCTGTTGCCGCCTAAGCGCGTGATACCCTAGTACCAAAAAAGCCAGTTTCGACTGGCTTTTTTATTTTCGGGGTTCAGCGGCTAAGAACCAGGAAGATCAGCATCAGCAGCCCGATTGCGCTCACAACACACAAGCCGATGCCCAGCCAGCGTTTTTGCTGCCAGCGTTTTAGGTCGCCATTGCTCTGTAGCTCGTGTGCTTGCCACATAATGCTACGGGACTTCTGGAGCTTGGTTTTAATTTGCTCCAATGCCGCCATATCATTTAAGAGTTGTTCGCGGTTGTCGCCAGCGCCGGGAAGCTGAGCGTGTAGCTGGCCCAGTTGTTGATCCAGCTGGTTTAGCTTCTGGTCAATATTGTTGGATATTTGCTGGATATTCATAGTCTTGACTCAAGGCAGCTACAGCCAAAGTAGCCCGGGTTCGCAAAGCCAACAGAGTAGCAGATGAGGCTCGCTTTTTCTTTCCATGCGCCTCAACAAAGCTGGATTTAATCCGTGCAGCAGGCTGATATAATTCGCCCAAATTAAATTTTGGCCGTCATTTCCGGTTCCCCATTCGAGTTAAAGGATCCTTAGTGGATAAACGCAGCCCACCTGAATTTCGCACATCATTCTACGGCCCACGTTATTGGCCCACTTGGCTGGGGCTTGGGTTTTTCCATATCTTGGGCGCCTTGCCCATGTCCATTAGTTTGGCATTTGGACGCTTACTCGGTGATGTGTTCTTTTATGTGGCGGGTTCGCGTAAGCATATCGCCAAGGTCAATATCGCCCAGTGTTTTCCGCAGTTGTCGGCAGAAGAACAGCACACCCTGTTGCGCAAGGTTATGCATTCCACCGGAAAGAGCGTGGTTGAAACATCTGTAGCTCTCTGGGGGCCCGAGCGTCAATTAAAGCAGCGGTACACCATACGCGGTTTGGAGCATATAGAGGCGGCGCAGGCCAGAGGGCAGGGAGTCTTGCTGGTGGGTTGCCATTTCACCACCTTGGATGCAGCGGCTCGTATTTTGGCATTCCACATCAAATACGACATGCTCTATCGCAAAGATCCCAATCCACTGCTGGCTTACAAGCTTATTAGTGCCCGCGAGCGTTTTGCCGGCAATGCCATAGTGCGCAACGACACCCGTCAATTGATCAAAAATCTGCGTCAGGGAAATGTTGTTTGGTATGCGCCGGATCAGGACTTCGGGGCTAAATACAGTGTCTTCGCCCCGTTTTTTGGGGTGCAAGCAGCCACGGTTGTGGGCACTGCACGTATTGCGGAGCTCGGTAAGGCGGCCGTGATTCCTTTCGCTCATTATCGCGACGAAAACAACCATTACCATTTGGTCATAGAGCCGCCTTTGGAGGGTTATCCAAGTGGTGACGATGTCGCTGATGCGACTCGCATTAACCATTGTATAGAAACGGCAATTGCCAAGCAGCCGGATCAATATCTGTGGGTGCATCGCCGCTTTAAAACCCGTCCGGTGGGTGAGGCGAGTTTGTACGCGAAACCCAAATCCTGAGCTAGAGTGTAGGCAGGGCTTGTGATCTGGTAAAAAAAGCCGGAACCTCTGACCAGAATGTGGTATAAGGCGCGCCTTAAACCTTGGCGCAACCTTGATTTGCCTTGATAGAACCTTGACTTGATAGAACTGGCCTTGATAGGGCTGTAGAGGAACACTGATGTTAAGAATGTTTAAAATTCAAGGCCAATTGCTGCGCGAAGAGGCGGTTAATGCCGATGAGCTCAAGGTCACCATGGCAAATGCCGTCTGGATTGACGCCCATGAGCCCAGTGACGAGGAGCGTGACGAGCTCAATACCTTTCTGCGTGCCGAACTGCCCGAATCAGACGACGTCGATGAGATCGAATTCTCCGCGCGTTATTTCCAGGATAATGAAGGTGTTCACGTTCACTCCCTGTTTCTGTCTCCCGGTGAAAACGGCCGTCATAACACCGTAACCGTAGCATTCCTCCTGCAAGACAAGCGTTTGATTACTGTTCGCGAAGGCGACCTGGCAGACTTCCGTCTTCTGCGTATGCGCGCTCGTCGTGGGCAGGTGCATATTATTTCGCCGCAAGATTTGCTCATCACCATGTTCGAGCAAAAGGTTGAGAACCTCGCGGACGCCTTGGAAGATATTCATCGCAAGCTCGAAGAAGTTAGTCACATGGTGCTGGAAGATGAGGATTCAGAGCTGGAAGAGGCGATTGATAAGCTTGCCAAGTTGGAAGATAGCAATGGAAAAATCCGCCTGTGTTTGATGGATACCCAGCGCTCAATCTCCTTTTTGCAGCGCTACATTCGCGACAACAATGAACTCAACGAAACAGCGCGTGAGATCAAGCGTGACGTGGATACGCTGATGGCGCATACCGCGTTCTTGTTCGATAAAATCAACTTCTTGATGGACTCAACGCAAGGCTTCATCAACATTGAACAGAACCAGATTATTAAAACCTTCTCGGTAGCGGCCGTGATTTTCCTGCCGCCCACTGTGGTTGCGAGCTTTTACGGCATGAACTTTAAAATTATGCCTAACGTGGAGTGGGCGCACGGCTGGGTATTTGCACTCTTGATCATGCTGCTCTCGGGCTTGCTGCCTTACTGGTACTTTAAAAGCAAAGATTTGCTGTAATTTCTGGTTCATCAGACACAAAAAAGCCCGATTTATATCGGGCTTTTTACTATTGGGGCTTTATTCTTCTACCCATTCCCAACGCAGTGGCTGGCCAAAATCGTCCAAAATGACTTTCTTTTTAGGGCGAGGTTTAAAGTGCTTTAAAGACGCTTGGGGTTTGCGACGCGCTTCAATAGCGGCAACAACTTCTGGAATCGGGGTTCGATCTTCCTGGCTTTGGCCCTCGAAAATGCTCATTAGCGGCGCCTGCGCATAGGGGCGGCCGCTCAAACCGCGCGGAACTTCATTGACGCTACCGCCTTCTTGCAAAAAGGAATCGATTTGCGCCTGCAGCTCCGCATGCAATTCGCGTCTGGTTTTGGTGGGTTTCATACTGCTATTTGTCTGCTCGTAGATCTACAAATTCAAGGGCCATTTGCCAGCATAGCAGCCGCAAGACTGGCTCGGCAACGCTTAAGCTATAATTGCTGGCAGCGTTTTCATCGCTCGTCCTTGAGCTTTATCTCTTTTATTAAGGCTCTTTATTGTTTTCTATTGATAGGCTTTCTCGCTCTGTTTACTGCGCTTTCTCGCTTCTATTACTGCGCTTTCTCGCTTATGGGCCGCGCTTTGGGTAAACTGCCGCTCTTTTTTGCGGGTGGCTGAATTTCGCCCACGTTGGCTATAGTGTTGCCCCCTTTCCAAAGTTGTTCCGTTCTAACCAGGTTGTTCCATCTATTACGTAGTTTCAGGTTGCTATGACTCAAGCCAGTTTGAAAATCACCGAGATTTTTTACTCCTTGCAAGGTGAATCCACCACTGTAGGTTTACCGACAGTATTTGTGCGCCTGACTGGCTGCCCCCTGCGTTGCTGTTATTGTGATTCTGAATACGCATTTTATGGGGGTGAACGCCTATCGCTAAACGTCATTCTGGAAAAGGTTGCAAGCTACAATCCACGCTATATTTGCGTAACTGGTGGAGAGCCCTTGGCGCAACGCGAATGCCTGAAATTGCTAACATTATTGTGCGATGCGGGTTATCAGGTTTCGCTGGAAACCAGCGGTGCCTTGGCGGTAGATGCGGTTGATCCGCGCGTGATCAAAGTGATGGATTTAAAAACCCCCGGTTCCGGTGAAGTCGCGCGCAATCGCTGGGAAAATATTCCGGTACTTACACCGCAGGACCAAATTAAATTTGTAATTTGCAGTCGTGAAGATTACGAGTGGGCGCGTTTCAAGCTAGATGAATTTGCGCTCGCCGAAAAAGTATCCGATGTACTTTTTTCCCCAAGTTTTGGCCAGATTCAGCCGCTCGAATTAGCGGAGTGGATTCTGGCAGACAATTTAAAAGTTCGCTTTCAACTACAACTGCATAAGCTCCTGTGGAATGATGTTCCGGGTCATTGATGCCATTCAATTAATTCCTTAACGCTGAGTGTCATTTAATTTCGCAGTTAAATTTGTTTAAATTTAGGTTATGTATATGTCATCAAAAAAAGCGGTAGTCCTTGTCTCAGGTGGATTGGATTCAACTACCGCGCTTGCCATTGCGCGTAGCGAAGGTTACGACTGCTACACCATGAGTTTTGATTACGGTCAGCGTCATCGCGTCGAATTATTTGCAGCAGAACGCACCGCCAAGGCTATGGGTGCAATTGCACACAAAGTTATTAGTTTGGATTTACGCACTATTGGCGGCTCGGCATTGACAGATGAATCTATCGCCGTACCAGAGCATGAAACTGCGGGTATTCCAATTACTTATGTGCCTGCGCGCAATACCGTATTTTTATCGATTGCGTTGGGTTGGGCAGAAGTCTTGGGTGCAGAGGATATTTTTATTGGTGTTAACGCGGTAGATTTTTCCGGTTACCCGGATTGTCGCCCTGAATATATTGCTGCGTTTGAAAAAATGGCGAACCTTGCAACACGTGCGGGAGCAGAGGGTGGTCATTTAAAAATTCGCACGCCGCTCATCGATTTAAGTAAAGGCGATATTATTAAACTCGGTATGGGTTTGGGTGTTGATTACAGTTTGACGGTGTCATGTTATCAAGCAAATGACAAAGGCGAAGCATGCGGTAAGTGCGATAGTTGTCGTTTACGTAAAGCTGGTTTTGAGCAAGCCGGCGTTGTTGATCCAACTCTGTATATAAAAGCCTGATTTATATAAGCGCGTGACTTTGCGGCTGAGCTAAATGTTGGCGCAGCTGCACTTCAAATTCTTCGATAGCGACAGGGCGGCCAAAATAATAACCTTGGAATATGGGGCAACCATTTTCTTCCAAAAATTCTTTTTGCTCTTTGGTTTCAACGCCTTCGGCGAGCACATTCAAATTCATATTTTTTGCCATGGCGATGATGGTGCAAACAATAATTGCATCATTGGGGTCAATGGTAATATCGCGCACGAAAGATTGATCAATTTTCAGTTGATAAAGTGGCAGGCGTTTTAAATAAGAAAGTGACGAGTAGCCAATTCCAAAATCGTCCATCGCAAAGGCTATGCCTTGTGCTTGCAACTCCTGCATTTTTTCGATGCTTTGATCAACATTCTTAAGCAGCGAGCTTTCGGTCAATTCCAATTTCAAACGCTGTGGATCTATATTGCTTTCGCGCACAATTTTAAGTACGTCCTCCACAAAGCTCGCTTGGTTAAATTGCACGGGGCTCACATTCACAGAGATGGTCAGGTGTTCAAAATCGGGCTGTTTACTCCACTCGTTAATTTGCGCGCAGGCAAATTTAATAACATCTTTACCAATACCCACAATCAAACCTGTCTGCTCTGCAACAGGAATAAAATCTGAGGGTGGAATCATGCCTTTGGTAGGGTGTTTCCAGCGCAATAATAATTCAGCGCCCAATGCGCGACCGCTTGAGTCAACCTGGATTTGGTAATAAGGAATAAGTTGATTTTCCAATTCATAGGCGCGTCGCAAATCAGTTTCTATGCTTGCACGCGTTTCAAGACGCGATTGCATATGCGGATCAAAAAACCGGATGGCATTGCGACCGCTGTCTTTAGCTTGGTACATGGCCACGTCGGCGTGCCGTAATAAATCATCAATCGATGCGCTTTGGTTGTTAAACAGATTTACCCCAATACTGATCGTGCAATGAAATACGGTTTGCTGTAATGGGTAGGGCAAATTAATTAATTCATGCAATTGTTCTGCGCGGCTTTTGGCTTCAATTGCGGCGAGCTCGGCGTCAACACTTAAGTTGTCAAAAACCACAACAAATTCATCACCGCCCAAACGCACAGCGAGATCTGTAGCGCGAATAAAGTTGCTAATGCGCTCGGCAACTTGAATTAACAGTTGATCGCCGATGTGATGGCCCCGCGTATCGTTGAGTAACTTAAAGTGATCGAGGTCAATAAAAAGTAAGGCAGCGTGGTTTCCGGTGCGTGCACTTTGGGCGGTAATGAGTTTTAATCTGTCCAGCATCATACGTCTGTTGGGCAAGCGTGTTAGTGGATCAAAAAATGCCAGGTTGAAGATTTTTTCCTGATCATTGGCACGGCGCATTTCACCTGAAATGCGTTCCGCGAAAATTAATATAAGAGCTTGCGTTTGCGCTGAAATAGGCAGCGGATGTTCGGCTAATACTGATAAGGTGCCAATAGAAACTCCGTCAGTATTTTTAATGGCGGCTCCGAGAATACCTTCGATTTTGTGTTGTTGGTACATGCTATTGCCGGGATATTGCTGGTAAGCACCCTCTGCAATGAAGCAGGTCTGGTCGCGCAAAATATCGGCGCAGGCTGTGCCTGCAAAAAGATAATTAAAGTTTGGTTGACGCGCCCCTCTGATCAGATAAGTGTGCGCATTTGCTTCATCAGTATTGAGAGGGTTGGTTAAGCTAATTAAAGCATGTTCAGCGCCTATGGCATCGCTCAAGGATTTTAATAAGGTTTCAAAAAAGTCCGGTGCATCGGCAGAGTCAGTTGCTGCGGTTCTGAGTGCAGCATCCAAACGCTTACGCTCGGTAATATCTTGAAAAGTTCCTTGTACTAGCGGAGTGCCATCATTGATGTTAATGCTGCCCTGCGCATCAAGGCAAAAAACTTTTCCACCAACCTTAATGCGCATTTCAATTGATATGTTGGATGCGGTTGCCAAGCAGTTATTTAATGCTTGCCGGAAAGCTTTGCGGTCCTCAACCAAAACAGCGCTCGCAATAAATTTTTTAAACTGGCCTTTGAGTGCATGGCTTGGCAAGTTAAATAATTCGCTCATGGACGAGCTGAAATTGTAATTATCGCTTTCAGGATCCCAACTCCAATGCGCAACACGCGCCATCATTTGTGCGCGCTCAAGGCGGTGTTCGCTTTGGCGCAATGCATGTTCAACTTGTTTGCGTTCTTGTAATTCTTGCTCAAGGCTTTGCAAGGCGCGACGCTGTGGACCCAAATCAATATCCAGGCAATACATCTCTTTGTCGTTTGGTGTTTGGATCAATACGTGATTGGAATACACCCATACTTCATTGCCATCTTTATCTTGCAGCGGAATTTCACCGGAAGGAATTGCGTGGCCAAGTAGATGCCAGTTTTCAATCGCTTCATAAACGCCGCTGCGCATAAAATCTGGAATAATTAAGTCTTCCAGTTTTTGTCCCATAACATCGACAGCTTTAAATCCGTAGAGATCTTCGCTCGCTTTGTTCCAAAAAATAACTTCGTGAAAGCGGTTGTAACCTTGTACGGCAATATTGGTGGTGCTTTCAAAAATGTTGCGGAAGCGCTGCTCGTTGGCAAGGTCAGTTTTGTGATCAGACATGCGCTTGGTAATGTTGCGAGCAAGACAAATAAAACGATCATCATCGCGTTGGTCGCCAAGTCGTTTGGAAATTGAAAGTTCAAACCAAAGCGAGTTGGGGCGGTGTTCATACTCAATTGTTTTACCTTGCGAGATTCCCCAATCGTCTGCTTCAGCTAACGCTTTTTTCCAGGTCGTTAAGGTTTTGGGTGGCAATATGCTGGGAATATGTTTGCCCAAAATAGCCGCTGCCGAAAATTCGGCAATAGGCGATGAACCTGTGGCGGACAAGCAATTACCTTTACGGTCCACTTCAAACAATAAGTCGGGGATAGTTTGAATAACGGCTTGAATATGCTTTTGTTGTTCATTGCGGGCGATGCTCATTTCAAGCAATCGCTCGGATTTATAGGCGATTTCTGCGCTCGCAATGGTGATCATCAAACTTAACAAGGTGAGGCTGGCTGAATACAGCCAAATTAGGTAGTAGCTGATATGCGTGTCGCTTGCGGTGAAAGGGCCAAGTCCGTTAACGGTTGACCATATGGCAATAAAACTAAATCCAATTGTGCAAAGCGTGCCTCCCAATAATCCCAACCGCAGCGCGGCCCAGGCCACGCAGATAAAACTAGTAAAGACGATTGGCAAGTGAAGGTTGTTAGCAAAGTTATTGAGCGGGAAGCAGAGCAGTGCAACAAAAAAACTGACCGCAAGAATGGAGATGGTTTCGATTCTTTTATCAAGTAACTTGCGCAGGTTGTCGATCGTCAAACCAATCAAAAAGGGCGCTGCGAGCAATGCTCCGAGGCTATCGCCCATCCACCATGCGAGAAGTGTGTATCGGTCCAGGTTGTAGTGCGCAATGTAAGTGAGCGCCAGGCTGCCGATGGTGACCGGTATCAGCATGGTAGAAACCGATATGGCGAGGAAGCACAAAGCGTTGGCCCTGTGCATAAAAAGTACCTGGCAATCGAGGCGACGCAAAAGTAAGAAGGTAGCCAGAGGACCCAATGTATTGCCAAGGGCGATAAGAACATTGACAAGCTGATTGGAGCCAGTGGTCAAGTTAATAAGAAGAGCGCCGAGAAAAATACCCGGCCAAACTTGAATCGACCACCGATAAAGCGCCGCAATGGCTATACCAGTTGGCAGCCAGAACAAAGTTACTTTGGATGAGGTAAAGGGTACGCACAGCCCAAGCCAGCCCGTCATAAGGTAGGCGAGGGTGACAAGCGCATTTTGAGTCAGCCTGTGGATATAAGGCTGAAATCTTCCCAGCTTGGGTGACACAAGGTGCATGAATTGCTCTCTGCGAACAGCGTGATCTTTTCTATAGCGAGCTCTTGCCGAAGGTGGGCAAATCTATTCATGACGATCCTTTTCTAGTTAGGCTTCTCTAGGTAGGCTTCTAGGATCAGGCGTGCATTAAAGTACGTGCTCTGCTTATAGGATAGATTGGGTTTGGCGTTTTGCTCTGATTTTCTTTACATAACTTGGCAGATACATAGACAAAAGCCATGTTGTTCGAGTAGTTACTGGGACGACAACTTGCCTTTTAAATAATCAATTCACTTTTTTTCCTTTCGATTTAGGGAGATAGGCGTAAAAAAGGCTTGTCTTTTCAGAGTAAAACATTATTATACGCGCCTCTTAATTAGGTCTCCTTGATTAAGACTTTTGGGTCGTTAGCTCAGTCGGTAGAGCAGTTGGCTTTTAACCAATTGGTCGCAGGTTCGAATCCCGCACGACCCACCATATTTAGCTTTGGATATGTGTGTTTACCAGTATTCAAAGCACCCAAGTTTGGGTCGTTAGCTCAGTCGGTAGAGCAGTTGGCTTTTAACCAATTGGTCGCAGGTTCGAATCCCGCACGACCCACCATTTTCAAGCCTTGCGCTGTGAATAAACGAAAAAAGGATGCCAAATGGCATCCTTTTTTCGTCTGGCCTGTATGTTTCGTTCTGTCCTGTGGGCATCCCATATGCGAGTGGCCAGTTCCCGCTTTACTCTTTCATAATATTATCCCGCACAAACTCAAGTCCGTCCGGCTTTATGCTGTAGTCACCGCGATATGGATAATCCATTACCGCAATTAAAAAAACCAACAAACCTAACAATCCCGCCATAAGTATGTTGAGCAAACTTTGCAGGCGAAAATTTTCAATAATAAACAACCAGCTCACCATAATATTGAGTAGAGCTCCAATAATAATCACCATATACATAGTTGCTGGCAGGCCACTTTGGACGCTTTGCAGGCGCAAACTATTTTGCGTAAGTGCGTTATTGAACTGGTTGAGTGCCTCTGTATGAATGATTTTTTCGCGCTCGGTATTCGGGGTAAATTCAAGTAGAGTCGTATTTATCTGATTGAGTTGATGGGTGCCAAACATGGGCGCCTCACCTTGTTGCTGTCGCGGCCATACGTCTTCAATCACTATGCGCACATATTCTTTAACTTGCTGGCGTAGCTTGCTGCGCTCAGGTTCCGGGTAGCTGTTTATATCGCGATATAAAGCACTAATCGCAGCTGCTTCTTGCGAGGCTATGTCGCCAGCCTCGGAGTAGCTTGTATAGGTGCTAACAGCAATCAATCCAAGGGTTATCCCATAAAATACGCCAACAGCAGCCAGATAAAAACTGACTATGTCGTTGTTGGGGTGTTTACCAATAAAGCGCAATACCAAACGACGGCTCAACCATAAACCCAACATTGAAAATGTCACGAAAGCCACTACTACAAGCGCACAAAATAGCCAATTTGGTAAATCATAAAGCCAATATAAATTCATGCAGCGAACTCCGGGCGGTTGTGTACGGTTCGTGGCGAAAGAGCAGATTACATATGTATAGCTTATTGTTTGGCGTTGTAAATTGGGTAATTTTGCTCGGCATCTTTGATTGCGGCATATAGCGCTTACAAAATAGCTGACTTGAAGCGTTTAATTCCAACCTAAAAAGACTTGGAATCAGATATTGAGGCTGCTCCAAATGATTTATTACCAGCCTGTGTTTTTAGCGGTTGTCATATCACTTACCGCTTTTCGCTCATAAATTCTATTTTTGCTGTGATAGAATCGCGCCTCATTTTTAGCTGTACGGCTTGGTTTAATAAGGGGAGCGGGCAATGACTGAACTACTACATATGGGTGCAGCCAGCACCAACGCTCAGGAACTGGTCCGCGAGCACCTTGCCCGTGCCTGGAATGCCCCGCAATACACGCCTGAACAACAAGCAGATTACATCGCCCGTATTAAGGCTCTATTGAAACAGCACAACGCCGTGTTGGTTGCCCATTACTACACAGATCCTCTTATCCAGGCGTTGGCAGAAGAAACGGGCGGCTGTGTGTCAGATTCATTGGAAATGGCGCGCTTTGGTAAAAATCACCCGGCCGATACCCTGATTGTTGCCGGCGTAAAGTTCATGGGCGAAACCGCCAAAATTCTCACCCCTCATAAGCGCGTTCTTATGCCTACGCTGGAGGCCACCTGTTCTCTGGACTTAGGTTGTCCAATTGATGAGTTTTCAGCTTTCTGTGATGCCAATCCCGACCGCACTGTAGTGGTGTACGCCAACACCTCCGCTGCTGTAAAAGCGCGGGCTGATTGGGTGGTGACTTCTAGTATCGCTTTGGATGTGGTGGATTATCTCGATCGCCAGGGTAAGAAAATCCTGTGGGCGCCGGACAAGCATTTGGGTACCTATGTGCAGCAAAAAACCGGTGCGGACGTGCTACTTTGGGATGGCGCCTGCATCGTGCACGAAGAGTTTAAAGCGAAAGGCGTTGAAGATTTAAAAACGCTTTACCCCAATGCCGCTGTGCTTGTTCACCCCGAATCACCCAAAGCCGTGGTAGATTTGGCGGATGTTGCAGGCTCAACCTCACAACTAATTAAAGCCGCGCAAACCCTGCCCAACAAAGAATTTATTGTCGCCACCGACCAGGGCATTTTCTACAAGATGCAGCAGTTGAATCCTGACAAGGTTTTCCATATCGCCCCGACTGCCGGTAGCGGTGCGACTTGCCGTTCTTGCGCCAATTGCCCCTGGATGGCAATGAACGTGTTGGACAACCTGGTCAATGTGTTTGATCGCGATGATAACGAGATTCATGTAGACCCTGAGTTGGCAAGACAAGCCATGATTCCGCTGCAGCGCATGCTGGACTTTAAAAAGTAAGCAAATCCTGAAATTAACATTCAGTAGATGGGGCTTTTGCTTGTCTCCCAGCCTCTCACTCAGTACCATTGCGCCTTCCTGAATTTAGTGTGCGCTACATTTTATTAGCTAACGGAGCTTTTGATGATCCAAGGTAGTATGGTTGCCCTAGTAACACCAATGAACGCAGATAACTCACTCGATTGGGCGAGCCTGCACAAGTTGGTTGAGTGGCACCTTGAGCAAGGCACCCACGCTATAGTTGCCATGGGCACTACCGGTGAATCCGCTACCTTGAGTGTTGAAGAGCATTTGGCCGTTGTTAAAAAAGTTGTTGATCAAGTTAACGGCCGTATTCCAGTTATTGCTGGCACTGGCGCAAACTCTACGTCCGAAGCTGTTGAGCTGACGCAAGCTGCCAAAGATGTGGGGGTAGATGCTTGTCTTTTGGTGACTCCTTACTACAACAAACCAACCCAGGAAGGTTTGTTTTTGCATCATCAGCATATTGCCCAGTCAGTGGCGATTCCCCAGATCCTCTACAACGTACCGGGCCGCACCGGTGTGGATATGAAGACTGAAACTGCCCTGCGTATTGCAACTATTCCCAATATTATTGGTATTAAAGAAGCAACGGGCGATTTGGTGCGCGCTAAAGCATTAATCGATCAAGCTCCTGACAGTTTTGCCATTATTTCTGGCGACGACGCCACCGCAGTTGAACTGATTCTGTTGGGCGGCAAAGGTGATATATCGGTAACGGCCAACGTAGTACCTAATCAAATTGCACGTATGTGTGAATTGGCTTTGGCGGGTAAGGCAGAAGAAGCGCGTGCAATTAACCAACGCTTGCTTCCATTGCACGATGCAATGTTTGTGGAGTCAAACCCAATTCCTGTTAAGTGGGCGGTTGAGCAATTGGGATTGATTAAATCCGGAATCCGTCTGCCACTGACACCTTTGGCTGAGCAATACCAAGCGCAAGTTGCAGCGGCTTTGAGCGCAGCAAAATAAGTATTAAGCTCTACTGTCACAAGGCAGTGGAGCTACTCTAGTGTTTTAATTAGCTCCATTAATAAGCTTCACCAATAATTATAAAGTTTTCCAATCGGCATCGGTTTGGTACCAAACACAACAATCAAAAGCGATTTCAGCAATCGTAATGGGTATATAAAAACTTAACCAGACAGAGAGAACACATGAGCAGTCTTAATCAAGTCAATGCCAATATTGGCAGATATCGTTGGACAATTTGTGCGCTGATTTTTTTTGCCACTACCGTTAATTATCTCGACCGACAAGTTCTTAGTCTTCTCGCTCCCGATCTTTCCAAAGAGTTTGGTTGGACCAACAGCGATTACGCCAACATTACCGCTGTATTCCAATTCGTGTACGCTATTTCAATGCTCTTTGCCGGGCGCATCATCGATATATTAGGCACCCGTGCTGGCTACATTGCTGCCATTATTGTTTGGTCCATTGGCGCTATCATGCATGCCTACGCCATTCCAATGGGCGAGTTCACCAATAATATATTGGCGCTTGCAGGCCTTGCCGCGGTTCCAGTATCCATTGCCGGTTTTATGATTTCCCGTGCAGTGCTGGCGTTTGGTGAAGCGGGAAACTTCCCCGCTGCCATTAAAGCGACTGCCGAATATTTCCCTAAAAAAGAACGCTCTTTTGCAACCGGTATTTTTAACTCGGGTGCAAATGTTGGTGCTATCTTGGCACCCTTACTTGTGCCCTGGATTGCCGCTCATTGGGGTTGGCAAACGGCGTTTATTCTTGTGGGTGCGGTAGGTTTTGTGTGGATGGGTTTTTGGTTTGTTTTTTATGATGCCCCGCATAAACAAAAGCGTTTATCTCCAACTGAACTCGCGTACATCAATAGCGATAACGACGAGCCTATTGCCCCGGTAACGACTAAAGAAGAAAAAACTTCCTGGTTCAAATTGCTTGGCTATCGCCAAACCTGGGCATTTGCCTCTGGTAAATTTATGACGGATGGCGTTTGGTGGTTCTATCTATTTTGGTTGCCCAAGTATTTGGAAGCACAATTTGGATTGCACAAAACCGAGATTATGATTCCACTGGCTGTGCTCTACAGTATGACCATGATAGGAAGTATTGGCGGCGGCTGGTTCCCCACTTATTTTATGAATAAGGGTTACAACGTTTACGATGGCCGCATCCGCGCCATGTTTGTTATTGCACTTTTCCCCTTGGTGGTTTTGTTGGCGCAACCCTTCGGCTCCTACAGCTATTGGGTTCCGGTATTGTTGATTGGCATTGGCGCGTCGGCGCATCAGGCGTGGTCCTGTAATATTTTCACCACTGTTTCTGATATGTTCCCTAAAAAAGCAGTGGCGTCAGTGGTAGGTATTGGCGGTATGGCTGGCGGATTGGGTGGTGTTGCTCTGTCTAAATTAGGTGGCTGGTTGTTCGACTATTATGGCGCTTTGGGTGAAATTTATACCGGGTACGCCATTATGTTTGGAATTTGTGCTGTGGCTTACTTAATCGCATTGGGGATTATGGTTTCGTTGGTGCCTAAATATAAGCCAATTTCAGATTTGTAAGATCGCTTCGCAAAATTGTGCTGCAGGTATTGATGTAATAACTTAAGCTGGCGAGCCTGAAGCTATAGGCTTGGTCTCGTCGGCCGCCTCCCGAACTTTATTAGCTTGCCCGTGTCTAGAAGCAAGCCTTGGGATGCGCGGATTTATGTGCAAGATTTGGCAATTAGATATTCGGTTTTATCCTCTTAGAGAATTTTCATGAATTTAATGACTACAAAGGCCCGGACTGTATCATCCTCTTCATTTTCAACAGTTTTGGTTCGTTTAGGATGCTTGGCCTGTTTAAGTGTGTCGCTCTCAGGTTGCGGTGTATTTTTTGGCGATGATGGTGTTTTCCGCAATCGCGAAAATGATTATCTGAAAGCCGATAGTCTGCCTCCTTTGGTGTTGCCAGCTAGCACAAATAAAGAAGCCTTGGGTGAGTTGTATCCCATCCCGCCAATTAGTGCCGCCGATTTCGGTTATGACGCTACGGCCTCTGAATACGAAGTTCCACGCCCCATGCCTTTGTCTGCCAACATGTTGCAAGACAGCGTAAAAATTCAACGTGTAGGCGAGAATTCCTGGATTTTGGTAAATGATGCGCCGGGTGAACTCTGGCCGCGTATTCGTAACTTCCTTAACGCGAACAACTTGAGCGTAACCCGTGCAGACTTGAAGCAGGGGATTATTGAAACGGATTGGCTGCAATTTAAAACTGATCTGAACAGCCAGGATAAATATCGCCTGCAAATCGATCAGGGCATCCAGCCTGAGACGAGTGAAATTCATATCACCCATATGAGCGTTGCTAGCGCGACCAAGCCTGTAAAAGACCCTGAGTGGCCGTCAAAATCAGCGAATCCCGAGCGTGAGAAGTGGCTGTTGGATGAACTGGCAGCGACTCTGGCCAGCGATACGACTGAAGGCGGCACCTCAATGTTGGCGCAAGGTATTAGCAGTACTGCCTCTGCCAAAGCCGCTTTGGGTATGTTTAAAAACGAACCTGTCATGACTTTAAAATTGGATAAAACCCGCACCATGGCGACTATCGCCTATGCCGCCAAGCGCGACGGTTTCCAATTATTTGAGTCAGATGCAAGCACCGGCATGTTCTACGTGTACTACAAAAATCCGGAAGATGCGAAACCGGGTTGGTTCAAGCGTGTGTTTCATATAGGTGCAGGTAAGCCAAAAGCGGCAACCACGCCTTATAGTTTGGAAAAAATCACCGCGAATATGTTGAAAGGTGAGGCTTTTGAATCTGCGCCTTACTCAATTCGTGATGACGAAAAAAATCTGAAAGATGCACCCGGTTATCTGGTGGTTGTCACCGGCAAGCCAGGAGATTATTTGATCCGTGTGCGCGATCCTTACGGCAAACGTCTAAAACCGCGCGAAGCACGTGAGCTGATTACCAAGTTGCGTAAGAACTTGATATAAGTGTTGGATCTGTTTTCTACCGGCGTGCGCTTGCGCTTTGCTTCCCTGGGAAGCGGAAGCAGGGGTAACGCCACCTTGGTGGAGTGGGCGCAAGGTTCACTCCTGATTGACTGCGGATTTACCGTGAAGGAAACCGAGTTGCGTATGGCGCGCCTCGGTAAAACCGCGCGCGATTTAACCGCTATCCTGGTTACCCACGAACACTCGGATCACATCAAAGGCGTGCCCGCTCTAGCGCGCCGCTACGATATTCCCGTGTATATGACTCCCGGAACTTATCACAGCAGGGATTTGGGTGAGCTACCCAAGCTCAATCTCATCCATGCCTATACGCCTTTCCAGTTGGAGGGTTTGCAGGTAAATCCCGTTGCAGTGCCCCATGATGCGCGTGAGCCGGCGCAATTTGTCTTCGAATATGAAGGCTTGCGCTTGGGAATACTCACGGATTTAGGTAGTATTACACCCCATGTAGAAGCGGCCTATCAGGCGTGTGATGCGATCCTGTTGGAAGCTAATCACGATCCTTTTATGCTCGCATCAGGTCCTTATCCCCCCTCGCTTAAGCAGCGGGTCGGTGGTCAATGGGGGCATTTAAGCAATCAGCAAGCAGCGGGTTTTCTGCAGCGAATCGATACCCGACGTTTGCAACATCTGGTGGTGGCGCATATCAGCCAAAAGAACAATTCTTTGGACGTAGCGCGTGCAGCACTTGAACCTGTTACCCAAGCCGTGCAACAAGTAACCTACGCCTGCCAGGATCAAGGCTTTGATTGGCTGGCAGTTGTTCAGGTGGAGCGCATAGCCGCGAGCGCCTGAGCATTATCGTAAAAGTCGACTAGAATTAATTTCAACTTAAGTGAGTACAACAATGGAAAAGCGCGAAGAGCTCTATGCGGGCAAAGCCAAATCTGTTTACAAAACCGATGATCCAGATCGCGTGATCATGGTTTTCCGTAACGATACCTCTGCATTCGATGGTAAGAGAATCGAGCAGTTGGATCGTAAAGGTATGGTGAACAACAAGTTCAATGCCTTCATCATGGGTAAGTTGCAAGCAGCAGGTATTCCAACTCACTTTGAAAAGTTGTTGTCCGACAACGAAGTGCTTGTGAAAAAAATGGAAATGATTCCGGTTGAATGCGTTGTGCGCAATCTAGCTGCTGGTTCGTTGGTGCGTCGTTTGGGGGTGCAAGAAGGTTTGGAATTGAATCCACCTACCTTTGAACTGTTTTTGAAAAATGATGCGCTCGGTGACCCAATGGTTAACGAATCGCACGTTCAATCTTTTGGTTGGGCGACCACTGAACAATTGGCACGCATGAAAGAATTAACGTTCAAAATTAACGCCGTTTTAAAAGAATTGTTTGCTAGCGGCAATATGTTGCTGGTGGATTTCAAAGTGGAATTCGGTTTGTTCAAAGGCGAAGTTATTCTGGGTGATGAGTTCTCTCCCGATGGCTGCCGCCTGTGGGATAAAGACACGCGCGAGAAATTGGATAAAGACCGCTTCCGTCAAAATTTAGGGAATGTTGTTGAGTCTTATGAAATTGTAGGTAACCGTTTGGGTTTAACCTTTTAAGACGCGTGTGATTAATTAAGATGTAACTAGGGGCACTTTGTTGCCCTTAGATCTCTGCTTATAAACGCTATAAAATTAAGGAGATCTGCTGTGAACGAAAGACGTCTATTTGAGCGGACCACCACGTCAGTGCGAGTGGAAATGAGCAATCCCAGTTTTGGCACTATTGTAGGTTTTGCTAAAGACGTATCAGATGGCGGTGCACAGGTGCAAATTGAAAACCAACCTTGCCCTCCGATCGGAACAGAGGTCATGGTGATGTTTAGAAAATCCATTGGCCCAATTAACCATGAGCCTGTACGCATGAAAGTGATGCACCAGTTCAGGAATACTATTGGTTTAATGTTTGTACGTTAATTCCATAGTAAAAAAGCCATGCAGTTTTGCTGCATGGCTTTTTTTATTTAGTGGCACTGCTCTGGCAATACCAGCTTCAAATTCCCATGCTGAAAATTAGTGGCGAGCTGTTTTAAATCGCGGCACGCTAATTTTGCGTTATCTGAAACATCCACTTCTTTCAGCGCTAACAGATGCAACAATGGTTCAGCACTGGTTAAGTTATTTTTGCGTAGGATCAAGACCTTCAATTTACTGAAGTTGGTAATGGGCGCTACGGATTGCAGCGAGTTCTCAGCCAGATTTAATTGTTCAATTGCATGAAACTTTTCCAGCCCGGCGAGTGAACTAATGCCCGCATGGCTGCAGTTGAGCTGCTTTAAGTCTTCAGCTTTGGAGATTTTGTTGTCCAGAATTGTTTGCTCAACACATGAACGTAAGTGAGCATCTGCAATTGTGAAGTCTTTAAATAATGATGGCGGTGTATAAACAATATTGTTGTTCACACTAACTGAGTAATTTTTGCAGCCAGCGATAGTGCTTACCAAAATTACGCCAAGGATTTTGTAGATATATTTGCTGTGCATAATGAATGTGCCTGTTATGTACCTGATTGGCAGTGCTGACTAATTCAGACCTTGTAATTGAAGGTCATTCTGGCAGCCTCGTTCAAGCTTGCCAACCGCTTTGTGGATTTAAAACCTGCCAGTTGCATAAGAGTTTTTATAGGTGTCCGCGTCTGTAGCACGCTCGCCTTCGCTGTTGATAGAGTATTGGAAAGACTTAAGGTTCGTAGGATTTTTCTTTGATTTTTTAACGAGAGACACACACATCATGAAAAAACTAATTGTATTTTTATCGATTATCGCATTCACAGGTTGTGCGACTGTAGATCAGCAAACCGGCGAGCAAAACCCTAATAAAACTGGCAAAGGCGCTGGTATTGGGGCCATTGCAGGCGCAGTATTGGGCGCTGCCGTATCGAGTAAAAGTGACCGCGGTCGCGGCGCTGTAACAGGCGCAGTGCTGGGCGCTGCAGTTGGCGGTGGCGTTGGCCATTATATGGACAAGCAAGAAAAAGAATTGCGCGAAAAGCTGAAAGACAGTGGTGTACAGGTTAATCGCCAAGGCAATGATCTGAATTTGATCATGCCTGGCAATATCACTTTTGCGGTTGGCAAATCTGACATACGTTCGGACTTTTACTCGGTATTAAACTCCGTTGCACAAGCGCTGAAACAGTATGATCAAACCACTGTACGCATCAGCGGCTTTACGGATTCAACCGGGCCTTTGTCGTTCAACCAACGCTTGAGTGAAGAGCGCGCAAACAGTGTTCGCACTTATTTGTTGGCGCAGGGCGTAGCAAGTGAGCGCATCGATTCTGCTGGTTATGGCCCTGCGAATCCTATCGCTAGCAATGCCAGTGAAGATGGACGCCAAGCTAACCGCCGCGTAGAAATCAAATTAATCCCGATTCAACAATAGTTGTCGTCCAAGTAGCATTGCAAGTGCAATTGCGCCTTGCAATGCGAAATGAAACTGTTGATAATGCGCGCCTCTTGCAAGGTGCCCAGCTGATTTTGCAAGCCGCAATGGTGATCTAGCCGGTCCCCTCGCAATAATGACCTGTGAACCCCGCCAGGCCCGGAAGGGAGCAACGGTAGCAGTTAGTTATGTGCCGGGGTGTGGCTGGTTAGATTGCCTCCAACTCCAGTTTTATTCTTTAAATCCCCATTCGTTTTTCATCCTGCTCGCTGCCTTTGCGCGATCTTTCACGTGTCTATTTGCACCCTGTAAGGCTATAATTGCTTTCAATTTTGGCGATCTTCCCATTCGTTTTTCTAAGTCCGCCTGCGGACATTTAAGGGTTAGCAATTGGCATGAGTTATCAAGTTCTCGCTCGCAAATGGCGTCCGCGTATTTTCCGCGAAATGGTTGGGCAGGAGCATGTCCTGCAGGCGCTGATTAACGCGCTTGATCACAACCGTTTGCATCATGCTTATCTGTTTACCGGTACCCGAGGTGTAGGTAAAACCACCATCGCACGTATTTTGGCGAAGTGTTTGAACTGTGAAACCGGTGTGAGCTCCGAACCCTGCGGTACTTGCTCTGCTTGCCGTGAAATTGCCGAAGGCCGTTTTGTCGATTTGATTGAAGTGGATGCGGCCTCGCGCACCAAAGTTGAAGACACCCGCGAGCTCTTAGAGAACGTCCAATACGCGCCCACTCGCGGCCGTTACAAAGTATATTTGATCGACGAAGTTCACATGCTCTCCAACAGCAGTTTCAACGCATTGCTGAAAACACTGGAAGAACCGCCACCGCATGTAAAATTCCTGCTGGCGACGACTGATCCGCAAAAGCTCCCAATGACAATCCTGTCGCGCTGTTTGCAGTTCAATCTTAAAAACATGACGCCCGAGCGCATCGTCAATCACCTCAAGTTTGTGCTTGAGCAGGAAGTCATTCCATTTGAAGAAAGCGCGCTCTGGCTGTTGGGCCGAGCTGCCGACGGCAGTATGCGCGATGCTCTAAGCCTCACAGATCAATCCATTTCCTACGGTTCAGGCAAAATCACCCAGGCCGAAGTTGCTGCAATGCTAGGCACTTTGGACCAAGCGGCGGTGTATGAAATCGTTAATGCGCTGGCTTCGCTGGATGGCAAAGCAGTTCTGGGTGCGGTGCAAAATATGGCGGAACAAGCGCCAGACTATGCGAATGCGTTAGCGGAAATGCTGTCTGTTTTGCACCGAATTGCGATTGCCCAAGCCTTGCCAGAGGCAGTGGATAACAGCCACGGTGATAAAGAGCGGATCATGCAACTTGCACAGCAATTACCGGCTGAAGATGTGCAATTGTTTTATCAAACTGCATTGCTCGGCCGCCGCGATTTACCGCTGGCACCTGATGCCCGCGCCGGTTTTGAAATGGTGCTTCTGCGCATGTTGGCATTTAAGCCGCAAGGCGTAATTGATGTGCCGACTCAATCCTTGCCGCAATCTTCAGCGCAAGCAAGACCGGCACCTGCTGTTGTAGCTGCTCAGGCAAATGTTTCACCCGCAGCTGTTGCGCCGCAAGTCGCACCTGTTCAGGCTGCGCCTCAATCAGTGCAAACCGCGCCTTCTGCTGCGCCAGTGCCAGTGTCGGCGCCATCCCAAACACCTCCACCTTTTGATGGCCCTTACGATAATGCGCCGGAAATCAGCGGTGATGAGTATGATGAATATTCGGATGCACCTGCGTATCTGGATGCAGGCGATTATGGTTCTGTTAATGAGGTACCTGAACCAAAAAAGTCTGAAACGCCTGAAACCCAGGCGGCAGTCATTATTGAAACCAAGCCTGAAATCATTGCACCTCCTCCTGCACGAGAAGTTATTCAACCGCTCGCTCCTGAGTTGCCGCCCGTTACCGCGAAAGCGGTTCGCAAAGTTCCTTACGAGCAAGCTTCACCGCAGGATTGGCCAGAAATTTATTTAGGTCTGGGTGTAACTGGAATTCTGCAAAGTACCGTCGCTAATTGCCAATTGGTTGCGCGTAACGGCAATGAATTTCAATTTATTGTGGATGAAAACAACAGCACGCTTTATGACCCAAGTCATCAGCAGCGCTTAGCGGATTTGCTCAGCAATTATTTTATCGAGCGTGTACACGTAAAAATTCAACCGGGAAAATTAACCGCTGAAACACCAGCGCTGATTGCCAAGCGCCATCAGGAAGAGCGTTATGCCAATGCGGTGAATGCAATTAAAACTGATCCAATTGTGCAGCAATTGATTGAACATTTTGGCGCAACCCTGCGTGAAGATACTATTCAGGCCATTTAGTTTTGGTCAGGCCAATTTTGGTCAAGCCATTTAATTTTGTAATTGAAAAAGAGGTAGCTATGAACATCGGCGACTTAATGAAACAAGCGCAACAAATGCAAGCCAACATGCAAAAAATGCAGGAAGACCTCGCTCATGCAGAAGTGAAAGGCGAAGCGGGAGCAGGTTTGGTTTCGGTAGTAATGACGGGCCGACACGATGTTAAGCGCGTGAATATTGATGCGAGCTTGATGAGTGAAGATAAAGAAATGCTGGAAGATTTACTTGCAGCTGCAGTGAATGATGCCGTAAGAAAAGTTGAAACCCAAAATCGGGATCAAATGGCCAAGATGACTGCCGGTATGGGTTTGCCTGCAGATTTTAAAATGCCGTTTTAATTTGAAATAAATATTTTGTTAAGCGGGACGACTCGATTTACATAACGTTATTACCGAATAAATCTTGAGAAAATTTAATAAATGTTCAGCCCCTTAATCGACGAACTTATGTCATCTCTGCGCTGCTTACCTGGCGTTGGGCCGAAATCGGCGCAACGTATGGCTTTGCATTTATTGGAGCGCGATCGTGAAGGTGCAGAACGTTTAGCGCAGAGTTTACATAAAGCCGTGGAAGGTGTCGGCCGCTGCAAAAGTTGCCGCACACTTACTGAGCAGGACTTTTGCGGTATTTGTAATAACGCACGTCGCGACAGCAGCATTATTTGTGTTGTTGAAACACCTGCAGATGTTTTAGCCATTGAGCAAGCGGGTACTTATCAAGGTAAATATTTTGTATTGCTCGGCCATTTATCACCTATTGATGGTATAGGGCCAGAAGATATTGGTATCGACCAACTTATTAATTTGTTACAGCAAGCAACAGCAAATGCTGAACCCATTAAAGAAATTATTCTTGCCACAAATCCCACCGTCGAAGGTGAAGCTACGGCTTATTACATTAGCGAGCGCGCTAAGCACCACAATGTTCTTGTTTCGCGAATTGCACACGGTGTTCCGCTGGGCGGCGAATTGGAATTTATTGATGGTGGAACCCTGGCGCACGCGTTCTCTAGCCGTAGAAGTTTTTAATTTATGATTATTTCCACAGAACCGGTTTGGATTGCGCAGGATGCAGAGCTTGCAGATTTGTGCACACGCTTGCGTCAGCAAGCAGCAATTGCCGTCGATACCGAATTTATGCGCACGGATACTTTTTATCCAATTGCAGGTTTGATTCAACTTGGCGATGGCAAAACCAGTTATTTAATTGATCCGCTCGCTATCCAGGATTTTTCATCTTTGCGCGAACTGATGTTGGATGAGCAAGTTGTAAAGGTTTTGCACTCGTGTTCTGAAGATATTGAAGTATTTGAGCGTTTGTTAGGTGTGGTTCCGTCCCCCATTTTTGATACGCAAATTGCAGCTGCCTTCGCTGGTTTTGGTTTTTCCCTCGGTTACGCGGGTTTGGTGAAAGCAGTTCTTGCGATTGAAATTCCCAAAGATGAAACTCGCTCTGACTGGTTGCAACGTCCTCTAAGTACGTCGCAATTAAAATATGCTGCGCTGGATGTTGCACACATGCTGATTGTGTACGGCAAGTTGCTACAAACTTTGAAAGCAAGCGAGCGTTTGCAATGGGTGAAAAGTGATTGTGCAGATTTAGTTGTTAATGCGCGTAAGCCTGATGATTATGCTGAAGCTTTTCATAAAGTCGGTTTTGCGTGGAAGTTGCGGCCGCTGGAATTGGCTATATTGCGCGATCTTTGCATTTGGCGTGAAGTTGAATCGCGTGCGCGCGATATTCCGCGCAATCGTTTAATCAAAGAGCCTTCGTTATTTGAAATCGCACGTAAGCAACCGCAGGACGCTGCGCATTTGCAGCGCATAGAAGATATTCCTTCGCGTACTTTGCGCAACGATACCGAAACCTTGTTAAGAATCATTCAGGACAGCGCCGCCACGAATCCAGCCACTTGGCCTGCGCGTTTGGATGCACCGCTAGCACTTAGCGAAGCACCCTTGATGAAATCCTTAAAAAAATATGTTCGCGATGTGGCGGAGGGGTTGAGCCTGCCTCCTGAATTGTTAATTCGTAAAAGAGAATATGAAGCTATAGCGCGTTCCGGGTTAAAAGGCGGAACTTATAGTTTGCCTGAGCGTTTACTTGGCTGGCGATATGAAATTATCGGAAAAGGATTATTAGAGGTCGCTCAAAATACCACAGTAGGTATTAACAGTTTGGATGCTGAAGAATCTGTTTCACCCACCATCATCGAATAAGCAAACTGTTATTGAGTAACCAAACTAATGAAAATTATTTGCCAGATTTATCGTAGCCCAAAAGAAGAGGGCATGTATCTTTACGTTAAAAAAGAAGATGGAATCAGTAAAGTTCCAGAAGAATTATTGAGACTTTTTGGTACACCTCAACCCGCTATGGTGTTGTTGCTAACGCCGGAAAAAAAATTAGCACGCGTGAGTGTCGAGAAAGTCGCAGAAAGCCTTGAGTCGCAAGGTTATTATTTACAATTGCCGCCGCGCAACGAGCAAGATCCGGAAATGCAGGCTATGCGCACAAAAAATTCCAAACTTTCAGGTTAAGGTGCAGGTTAAGTAAAATGCCAGTACAAGTTTTTTGGCGTGCGAAAAAATTGCATGAAATGTCTCCCGCAGAGTTTGAGTCTCTGTGCGATGGCTGCGGCAAATGTTGCCTGCATAAATTGGAAGATGAAGACACCGGCGATGTTTATTACACCAAAGTGGCGTGTCGTTTTCTCGATCACGATACATGTAAATGCCAGGTTTACGCGGAGCGCCAAAAACATGTTCCCGATTGCATTACGCTTACGCCGGAATCTGTTAAAGATACATATTGGTTGCCTGAAACCTGTGCCTATCGTTTAATTGATGAAGGCATTCCACTATTTGACTGGCATCCATTGATATCCGGCGATCCAGATTCAGTTCATAAAGCGGGTATGTCAGTAGCAGGGCAAGTTGTGCACGAAAATTCAGTCAACCCCGACGATCTTGAAGATCACATTGTGCGTTGGGTGTAAGGAGAATCATGAGTCAAATCACAACAATACAATATGCGTGGGCGATCTATTTCGCTGGCAGCCTTGGCTGCACAATCGCCGCTTGGTGGATGTTTATTTGGGCATGGCGTTTTGTCCGCTACGCAGCAGTTGTTACTGTCCTGACTCTGCTGTTCACGCCTTATGCAATAGATGCAGAAACCATGACTATGGCACCTGCCATTTACACGCTGGTATTTGAAGGTATGTCGCAAGGCTTGCCAGCGATAACGCCGCTCATAAAACTCATGGTGGGTATTTGGTTGATTGGGATAATCCTGGTGTTGGTATTTGTAGTGCTTACCCGCAAATCGGGCGAACAAAAATCACCGCGCAATAAACCCAGAGGCACTCAATCCTCTAGCTCCCGAAATTCCCGCCGGTTAGAACACCATGGTGGACGTCGCCATGAAACGCCCGTTGTGCGCTCGTCGTCGCGCGGCTTGAGTCGCGATGAGTTCGAGGCGCGAGAAGAATTGTTGAAAGGCGAAGTGCCCATGCGTGCCATCAGGGATTAGTTTTAATTTACATCAAAAAGCCGGCTCAGCCGGCTTTTTTTATTTAAGGTGTCAGGAAAATGGCGATTTGCCATTTTAGTGCTATAAATGAATGAAGATATTACCCGGGAATTCAATTGTGAACCTTGGGACATTTAACCTTATCGCCGCCTGACAGAAGGCTCTGATTATGCGCAACAGAATATTTTTACTTCTCATTTTATCGGCATGCTTTTCGGTTACGCCTGGTGCATTCGCGCAGACTTCAGAGCCCGCGAAAGAAGCTAGTCATTCTTCTGCGGTAACTCAATCCAAAAATGAAAAAGCGGTAAAAAAAGAAGACACTAAAACGTCCGCAGACGCCAAAAGTAGCGCTGCAACAAAAACTGCCAGTGATAATAAAGCGGCAAAAATATTGCCTTCAGATGTGCGTGTGCTTATAGATGTATCGGGCAGCATGAAGCAAACCGATCCTAAAAATTTGCGCAAGCCAGCACTGGATTTGATTGTCCGCTTATTGCCAGATAAAAGCCGCGCGGGTGTTTGGACGTTTGGTAACTCGGTCAATATGCTCATGCCTTTCAAGCCAGTGGACGCTGCCTGGCGTAAACAAGCTGCTGCTAAATCCAACGAAATCAATTCTATTGCCATGTATACCAATATCGGCAAGGGGTTGGATGAAGTTAGTTTTGACAAAAACTCCCTCAGTCCCGATTACAAAACCCATATAGTGTTATTGACCGATGGTGTGGTTGATATTGGCAAAGATGCGGTGGGGAATAATACCGAGCGTCAGCGCATTATTAACGACATTCTGCCTAGCTTGAAATCAGCGGGCTACGTTGTTCACACCATTGCGCTCTCTGAAAATTCTGACATGGATTTACTGAAGAAAATCTCCATAGCGACCGACGGTGTTTACACATTAGCGGTTTCTGCTGATCAATTGATGAGTGTGTTTTTAAAAATATTTGATCAAGCAGTTCCTGCAGAACGCGTTCCTTTGGAAAATAACGGCTTTTTAGTTGACGCCAGTATTAAAGAATTTACCGCGCTCATTTTCCGTAAACCCGGCGAAGACAGAACTGTTATAGAATCGCCTGAAGGCAAGGAATATTCTGCCACTAACCCCGGCGACGGAATCAATTGGTATCGCACAGATAAATACGATTTGATTACGGCGGATTTACCCAAAGCCGGGCAATGGAAAATAAAGACCGAGATAGCGCCGCAGAGCCGCATTACCGTGGTGAGTAATTTGCAATTGATTGTTGATCCTCTAAAGAACAATATTCATAGCAATGATGCATTGCCGGTGTCCTACTCGTTTCAAGAAAATGAAAAAACCATTACTGATAAAGAATTTTTGGGTTTAATAGAAGCTAACGCCATAGTGGCTAAAGATAACACCGAAGAAAACACCAGCGCTTCGTTTACCGCATCTGTACCACCGGCAGACGGCTTTTTTCACCAAAGTTTGAACACTTTTCCTTCAACAGGTGATTATGAACTGCACATATATGTTGATGGAAAAACCTTTAAACGAGAGTTCAAACACAGCTTAACGGTGCGAGACAGCCTGCTGGTTTTGGAAAAAACCAAAGCTGATGATGAGCATGGTAAAACGACCTACACCTATAAAATATCTACCGATGAGAAAATAGTTGATATCAAAAAAACACAAGTGAGCGTGAGTATAAAAAATTCACAAAACAACAATCTCGATAAAAATCTAAGCTTGCTGGATTCCAATCGCTGGGAGTTCTCTTTCTCGCCCATCCAGGAAGGTGAATATAATATTGATATTCGTGCACAAGGCGATTTGTTGGATGGTGGTAAGTTAGATGAAACCTTACACGCAGATACTTTTACACACACCATTAAAAAGGCTGAGCAAGCTTCATCTGTAGCTAAAGAAGAACCCAAAGCTGTGGAAGAAAAGCCGGAAGAATCCAATAATATGTTGCTGTATGCCGCTATTGGTTTGGGCAATTTATTGTTGATAGTCGCAATCTATTTTGCATACAGATTTTTTATGGGCGGCAAGGCAAAAGATGAGTTGGCGGAGTTTGAAAAAACTTTGGCCGCAACCTCTGCAACTGACGTAAAAAGTTCTGGTAAAGCTTCAGAAGAAAAAACGGTTACAAAAAAGCCGCCGGAAAAAACTGAAATTGATTTGTCCGATGAAGACCCAGCCCATATTCCCATGAGTGATGATGATTCCAGTCTGGACAAATTATTCCCTTTGGATAGTATGGATGACCCTACTGACAAAAAATAGCCTTTACGATGTTGGATCTGCGTGTTGATTTAGAAAAGTGTACATTTGAACTTATCAGCGAACTGCGGTTGCCTTTGGTTAACCGCTTCTATTCCAGTTGTAATTATCGGGTTAAATGCGGGCGCTTTGAGCGTGTTTACAGCTTAGCCTTAGAAGGCAACATTATTGCGGCAGCGCGTTTAATTCCCCAGCGTTCCGGTCATTTCCTATTGCGAAATCTGTGTGTTGAGCCAGCCTTGAGAAACCAAGGAGTAGCGAGTTATTTATTGCGCACGCTACTGGTAAGTTTGGGTGAAGCAAACTGTTATTGTTATGCGCTTCCGCATCTGCAACATTTTTATTTGTCGTTGCAATTTACACATCTCGCTCCAGAACAAGTTCCTCAGGATATAGCTGAGATGTATATTCGCCATCGTGAACGCAAGCGCGGTTGGTTCCTTATGGGATACATCAATTCCGCTGGTTTGGCGCAATTAGAACCATAAGTAAAATCTACTGGTTCTTGCGTTTTTCCGGCGCTATGATTCGGCATCAACCAAGGAGATTTGCTATGAATATTAATATTGGTATCAACGAGCAAGACCGTCAGGAAATCGCGCAAGGTTTATCCAGATTACTGGCAGACACCTATACCCTTTATTTAAAAACCCATAATTTTCATTGGAATGTCACCGGGCCTATGTTTCAAACCTTACATTTAATGTTTGAAACGCAATATACCGAACTCGCGTTGGCTGTGGACCTAATTGCAGAGCGTATTCGCTCGCTTGGTGTTTATGCGCCAGGAACTTACAAGCAATTTGCAACCTTAAGCAGTATTGAAGAAGACGATGGTATTCCAAAAGCGCAAGATATGATTCGTTTGTTAGTTGAAGGGCAAGAAGCTGTTGTGCGTACTGCGCGCTCGCTTTACGATGTGGTTGAAAAAGCCAACGATGAAGCAACTGCAGATTTACTCACCCAACGTATTCAGCTGCACGAAAAAACTGCCTGGATGTTGCGTAGCTTGCTCGAATAATTTCTCAGCACATAAAAAAAGCCGATCCCGTGAGGGGCCGGCTTTTTTTATGTCGGAAAAATGTTAAACCAATGGCAGTTGAATATTAAAACAGGTGCCAAATTTCTCGTCGGAAGTCACTGACATTTGGCCATCGTGATGATCTGTAATAATAAAATAGGAATAAGACAATCTGTGTTCAACAGGGCAAGCAGGGTCGCGATCAGAAATAGAGAAGAATGGTTGGAAAATATCTTCTTGTTCAAGCGGGCTTAATGCCTTGCCATTGTGTTGCACTTTAATCCATAGGGAATCGTAAAATTCGCTAATCTCAATATTAATCGCAGGATTCTCATGCGATGCTTTATTCAATGAGTGGAACGCATTGCGCAACAGGCGCACAAATACTTGCTGTAGCTCTGAGTGATAGCAAGGAATATGCGGCAGCCCTTCGTGATAATGGCGAGTGATGTGAATATCGCCGAACCGCAAGCCCGATAAATCTGTAAATAAGCTGCCTGCTAAATTAATGCTCTGATCCATTAGCACTTTAATGTCGGCAGGTGCTTTTTCATGGTGATGGCTGCTGGCTAAATCTAATAAGTTTTGAATGATAGCGGATGCTTGTTTACCGCTGAAGCACGCATTTTTCAATGTATCTAGCAGCTCGCTTTTAATTGCACTTACTTCATTGGAAGAAAGTTTTTCTTGTGCATTAAGGAGGCTGGATAAAATGGATTGCAATGGCAAATTAATATCGTAGGCCATAGCGGAAGCCAGTTCACCCATGGCAGAAATTTTATCGCGTTCCGACACTTTATTTTCTGCTTTCATTTGTTTGGTGATGTCATCCACCAAAATCACTACGCCTGTTTCGTCTTTATCGGTTAGCGCATAAATAGTGATGTCAAAATAATATTGGTCCCGTTGGCTGTGTTTAATCGCCATGGTTTTTTTGGTTTGCAGAACTTCTGCAACTTGATCTGGCGTGAGCGTGATTGCAGGGTAGGCTTCCCACAAGTTCTTGCCCAGTACGCTTGCAATAGGGCGCCCGGTTGAAGTTTCCGCCACCTGGTTCCATTGAATAATTTCCATACGTTGGTTTAAACCAATCAGCATGAGTGGCATGGATTCCACGATATTGGTGATATATTCTTCGCGGCTTTTAAGTGCTTCTGTGGTTTCTATGAGCGATGCAGTTCTTCTTGCAACACGATCTTCAAGCGTTGCTTTAATGTCTTTCAGCTCACGGTTGGCACGGCCAGCGCGGCGGTTAGACAGTAATAGAAAAATCATCACAATTAAAAGCGTAAGTATGAGAACGCTACTGGAAAAATTGGCTACCCACTGCCATTTTGTCGTGCCGTCGGGATTTCTAAAACGCCAGAAAATATCGGCATAGGCGTGAAAACTAACTGAGCTGAGAAGCAGGGCGGCTAAGCATTTTTTCATGGGCCACTTTTTCATAGAGACATCACTGTACATGGGGGGAGGCGCTAATTTATGTCGGCCTGCCTGAAGTTGCGTATTGTATTACATCTGTGAACTTAGGTGAAATTGATCCTTCTATTGACGAGCTTGTGAGATGGTTTCAAGCTTTCGTCTATTAAGATCACTATCTTAGGTTTAGAAACCTAATCCCAGCTGAATAGCGCTGATCCGGCGTTCCGTTTGGATTAAATCTGGTGAACTTTCGTTGCAGAGCCTGTACCTGAATGATACGAAATAAGAAAACAATGTTAATTGTGCTTGCTGCATTCGCGCTTGGCTTTGTGGTGAGCGAATATCGCCATCAAAAACTGGCAGAGCAAGATTCTCATGCTGCACCTGGAGCTCAATTTAGTGTACCTAAGCCATCAACTAAACCCGCATTAAATGAAGTACCCTCAAGCACGCCAGATACCGGATCTTTTACTCCTGATGAAAAAATGATCGAACCATTTTTGTGGGAGAAAATAGAACAACTAATTGCCAGATCACAATTCGATGATGCCATTCGCCTTTTGCAAACCCAAATGGGCGAGCCTAAAAACGCCGCACGAGCCTGGCTGACATTGGCGTCAATTTATAAAAAGCAATCCCAGCCCCTGGCTGCCGTAGATGCATGGTTTCGTTATGTGAAACTGGAAATGGATGACCAAAAAATAAATAAAGCCTTAGGTGATATAAAAATTTATTTATTGCAGCTAAAAGATACGCCGGTATTAATTAATAACGATTATTCCTGGTTGCTGGCGCAATTTGATGAATTGCTAAAATATAATCCTAACGATGGTGACTTGCACCTTATTCTCGCGGCGCTCTTGGTGCAGCTGAATGACGATTATCAGGCGCAATATCACGCACTTATGGCAGTGAATGATCCGCGTGCCCAGAAAAAGGCAGAAGTTATACTCGCCCAACTCAATGGTACCAATACGCCGGAGGAAATAAGCATCCCTTTAATTCGTCACGGTAACCAATATTTAGTCAATGTATATATTGAAGGTAATTCGGCCAAATTATTACTGGACACTGGTGCATCACTGAGCGGCTTATCTGCTAGCTATACCGCAAAATATCCGTCGCTGATTAAGGCTACAAAACCCATTCGTTTAAATACAGCGAGTGGCGCGCATGATAGCTTTTTATTTACGGTTAACAGCATCGCCATTGAAGATATGGTTTTTAATCAACATATCCTCACGCAGTTGCCAATGGATAATTCGCAGGGGTTTGATGGCTTGTTAGGGGTAGATATTCTTGGCCGCTTTGATTTTTTCATTGACCAAAATTCAGCCGTTTTGCGATTAAAGGCTAGGAAGCAGTAGTGCGTCCGAATTTCGCTCCCATGGTATTATGCGCACCTGAGTTTAAAAGGTGAGATGTATGGCTGGCGAATGGTTGGAATATAAACAATCTGTCGACAATGTAATGGCGCAAGACCATTATAAATTGCTACGCCGCTTGGGCGAGTTAGAAAAACTTGCGCGCGCTCAAAAGCCATACGAGCTTGCTTTGGAAAAATGGCAACAGCAATTACTTTTATCAAAAGCCAAAGTGGAAAATCGCAAGCTGCTTATACCCACTAGTATTCATTTCCCCGATTTACCCGTATGTGAAAAGCGCGAAGAGATAGCACAGATTATTGCGAACAACCAAGTAGTTGTGCTGGCTGGTGAAACTGGTTCGGGTAAAACCACACAAATTCCTAAAATCTGTTTAACCCTGGGGCGCGGTGCGCGTGGGCTAATTGGCCACACCCAGCCGCGTCGTATCGCGGCTAATACGGTGGCAACACGTATTGCCGAAGAATTGCATACCAAGTTAGGTGAAAAGGTTGGCTACCAGGTTCGTTTTAGCGATCAGTCGAGTGAGCAAACTTTAATTAAGGTAATGACTGACGGTATTTTGCTGGCTGAAATTCAAAATGATCCTTATTTAAATAAATACGACACGCTAATTATCGATGAAGCGCACGAGCGCAGTTTAAATATTGATTTTCTGCTCGGTTACCTGAAGCAATTATTGCCGCGCCGTCCCGATCTAAAGCTAATAATCACCTCGGCAACAATTGATTTAGAAAAATTTTCTCAGCATTTCAATAATGCTCCTATTATCGAAGTCTCTGGTCGTACTTATCCGGTTGACGTTTGGTATCGCCCGCTATTTGAATCCCAGGCAAAAGATGACGAAAGCGAAGACACTGAACAAGATATTTACAGTGCGATGGTTGATGCTGTGCATGAAATCGAATTGCACGAAAAAACCGGCGGAGGTCCACGCGGTGGCGATATTTTAATTTTTCTTAGCGGTGAACGCGAAATTCGTGAGGCGGCCGATGCGTTGCGCAAAGCGCAGTTTGCGCACATGGAGGTCGTACCTTTTTATGCCCGTTTAAGTTTGGCAGAGCAGCAACGTGTATTTGCTCCGCACACAGGTCGTCGTATTGTCTTGGCGACTAACGTTGCCGAAACATCCATCACTGTGCCTGGTATTCGTTACGTAATTGATCCTGGTTTTGCGCGTATTTCACGTTATTCTTATCGCACTAAAGTTCAGCGTTTACCTATTGAACCTGTCTCGCAAGCGAGCGCAAACCAACGTAAAGGCCGATGCGGCCGCGTGGCGGAAGGTATTTGTATTCGTTTATACAGCGAAGAGGATTTTAACAATCGCCCTGCGTTTACAGATGCAGAAATTTTGCGCACAAATCTCGCGGCAGTGATTTTGCAAATGTTGCAACTGAAAATGGGCGACATTCATAAGTTCCCTTTTATTGATGCGCCGGATCATCGTTTAATTAGCGATGGCTATAAATTGCTGGAAGAGTTACAAGCGGTAAATACTAAAAACCAACTTACATCGGTGGGAACGCAGCTGAGTAAGTTGCCGCTTGATCCGCGCCTTGCGCGCATGTTACTCGCAGCGCAAGAACAATCCTGTGTGCGGGAATTATTGATTATTGCGAGTGCACTGTCGGTACAAGATCCCCGTGAGCGTCCGGTGGAAAAACAGCAGGCAGCTGACCAAAGTCATCGCCGTTTTTGGGCGGAATTTTCAGACTTTGCCGGCTTTGTAAATCTATGGGATTATTTTGAAACCCAACGTCAGGAGCTCTCGCAAAACCAGTTGCGAAAATTGTGTAAAAAAGAATTTTTAAATTACATGCGTTTACGTGAGTGGCGAGATATTCACCACCAATTGTGCGTAGCCATTAAAGATTTAGGCTTTAAAGCAAATACGATTCCTGCTGGATACGACCCCGTTCATAAAGCCTTATTAAGTGGCTTGCTCGGCAATCTCGGTTTTAATCACGAAGAGCGCGAATACCTGGGTGCGCGTAACCGTAAATTCAGTATTTTCCCCGGCTCGTCATTAATTAAAAAAACACCTAAATGGATTATGGCAGCGGAGCTGATTGAGACTTCAAAGTTATTTGCTCACACTGTGGCCAAGATTGAGCCAGAATGGGCTTTGGCTGCGGCAGAGCATTTGGTTAAGCGCCAGTATTTTGAGCCACATTACAACAGCCATAGCGGCCAGGTAATGGCTTATGAAAAAGTAAGCTTGTATGGGCTCACTTTAATTGAAAAGAAATCAGTCATTTATTCGCACATAGATCCAGCCATTTGCCGTGAGGTTTTTATTCGTGCTGCTTTTGTTGAAGGGCAATATGCGGAAAATCCCAAGCGTAAAAATATGCAGCGCAAAGGGGCAGTGAACGATTTCTTTGAGCATCAACAAGCTCTACTAAAGGAATTGGATGATCTGGAAGCAAAATCCCGCCGTCGCGATATTCTAGCGGACGAGCAAGTGATTTTTGAATTCTACAATGAAGTGATTCCAGAACAGATTATTAATCTTGCGGGTTTTGAAAATTGGCGAAAAAAAGCTGAGCAAGAAAATCCCAAGGTTTTATTCATCAGCCGCGAAGCTTTAATGCGGCACGGTGCGCTGGATATTACCCAGGCACAATTTCCCAACGAATTAGAATGGCGCGGCATGGTATTTCCGCTAACTTATCATTTTGAGCCAAGCCACCCTGATGATGGTGTGAGTATTCATGTCCCTATGAGTGTGCTACATCAATTACCAGAGCAGCGTCTTGAATGGTTGGTGCCGGGAATGCTGCGCGATAAATGTATTAATTTGGTAAAGAGTTTACCTAAGTCGTTACGCAAACATTTCGTACCCGTACCAGATGTGGTTGATAAAGCCTTGGCCGCAATGTCGCCCGATAATAAACCCTTAACCGATGCATTGGGTTTGCAATTAAAGCGTCAAACAGGAGTTGATGTTGGTGTAGATGCATGGCTGGAAACGCAAGTGGATAATTATTATCGCTTCAATATTAAAGTGGTGGATGACAAAGGCAAAGTGATTGCCAGTGGTCGAGACTTGTCGCCACTGCGCGAAAAATACCGCGCGCAGGTGCAACAAAATATTCAATCGGCGGCGACGAACATCGAGCGCGATAATATTACCCAGTGGGATTTTGAATCCTTGCCGCAAGCCATTCAATTGCAACGCAATGGGATTGGTATTCGCGCTTATCCTGCATTGGTTGATAAAACGAGTTCTGTTGCCTTGCAAGTTTTGGATAATCCACAACAAGCTTTGGAGTTGACGCAGCGCGGTCTTGCGCGCTTGATGCATCTCCAGCTCAACCAAACTGTAAAATATTTGCAAAAGGAATTATTGAAAGGGCAAGAGATCGCTTTGACACTTGCAGGTATAGGCTCTCGGGATCAAGTCTCTGACGATATTATTCTAGCTGCGATTAAGCAATTAGCATTGCGTGATACCTTGCAATTGCCGCGCACTAAAGCAGAATTTGACGAAAGGTTAACTTCAATCAAAGATAAGTTAGTTGCAGCGGCAGAAGATATTAGCTCGCATTTACTTGCAAGTTTGAAGCTGTTGGTTGATGTAAAGAAAACGATTAAGCAACAAAAAAATGCTTTGGCTCTTGCGTTCGCGCTCAGTGATATTCAGGAACAACTTAAACATTTGTTTTATCCCGGTTTGGTTTATAAAACGCCGGATGAATGGTTGCGCCAGTACTCTCGTTATTTACGTGCAATTCAATTGCGCTTGGAAAAAGCTGCACTTAATCCACAAAAAGATAAATTAACTTTGCTGGAAATCCAACCTTATTGGCAGCGCTTGCAAGAGTATATTGAAAAAGAAGGCGCGTTTGTAATGACGCAGAATGCAGCTCTAATGGAATACCGGTGGTGGATTGAAGAGTTGCGGGTGAGTTTATTTGCGCAGACCTTAAAAACCCAGATTCCTATTTCGCCCAAACGTTTGGATAAGCAGTGGGAATTGGTGCTGGAAAAATAGTTTATTGGTAAGCACTTTTTGCTTTGCTTTGCTTTGCTTTGCTTTTGATTTAAACATCCCATGCAAGCTCCCCGAGCACTGGAAGAAAATGACTGGCAAACGCACAGGAAGTGCGTTTGAGTGACTACGCGGCATGGATGCCGCGTCGGAACGACGGTCATTTTCTGAGGTGCGGAGGATACAGGAGCGAGACGGGTGTCTTTTTTTGCTTACTTTTTTGGACAAGCAAAAAAGTGAGGCCTGCGGCAGGCGTTCGTACTTTAATTTTTATGAATAAATTGATTTTTAGAGAAATTTTGTTTCGCCTGCTGGCGAGTCACTTTTCTTTGTCTCGCCAAAGAAAAGTAACCCAAAGAAAGGCGACCCCAACTCACGCCTGTTTCCTGCGCTTCTCGAAAAATAGCTGTCGTTCCGACGCGACATCCATGTCGCGTAGTCACTCAAGCGCACTTCCTGTGCGCTTGCCACCTATTTTTCTGCGATGCTCGGGGCGTTCAAATGGGGACCCCACTGGTGCCACATTTGAGTTTGGTATTTATCTTTGTTCAGCGGTAAGGATTTTGGTGATCACATTCCCTAAAATCCATTGCTGCAAATATTGCGCTGCTTGCATGGGAACTTGTTCCTCATCAAACCACTCACACAATCCCTCACATACTTCTGCAAAATTCTTTCCTTCCAGAAATGCTTGCAAGGCCCAAGCTTCAGTTTGTTGTAATGGCCGGTAGACAACACGTAAATCATCTCGCCAAATTAACCAGGCATTGGCTTCACTCATTATTTCCGGTTCAACTGTATTTTCTTCATTGATTAACGAACTCCATAATGCGGGAGCATTGCTGTAGAAGTTTAATAGTTGTGCCGATTCGTGAAACTTTAATTGCATTGTCATCCATGCATCCGGGGCGAGCGCTCGTACATCGTCCAGCGTGGAAGTAGGCTCATCGGCTGCATCAAATGCCATGGTTTGAGCCCATTCGAAGGCTGCAATTTCTGCAATTGGGATTTTGGTTTTCCAGATTGTATGAGTGCTTAAAAATTCTGCCAGCTTTTCTCCTAACCAACGCAGCGACGGATGATGCGACGGATATGCTGTAATAAATTCATTGGCGATAGCGAGAAAATCATCTTCGCCAACAAATGCTTCAAGCGCAGTGTAATCATTACGCAGCGCATCAATTAACCGCAACCTGTAGGCGTGATGATAAATTCCCAGGCGTTCTTGTCTTGAGAACGCTGGCGTCTCCAGTGTTAGATCCGCTGCGTGTTGCGTTTTATCGAGCACGAAATCTTGTAGCGCAGATTGCAGTTCTGCCAGGCTTTTTGTTTTCATGAATTATTTGCGCGTGAGTAAGTGGTCAAGCGAAACTTTACCGGGGCCTGCGATTGCCAACCAGAAAAATATCGCGAAGTAAGCCGTTTCGGAAAATCCAAGCAGTGTATCCAGAGAGTCTACATCTTCCCAGAGCGCGCTTTTTATCGCCACAATCATGATTACCCCGAGAATGCCGCCAGAAATTCTCGTAAAGAGCCCCAGGATAATCAATATACCGCATACAAATTCTGCGCCGGAGGTAAATGGCGTGAGTATATGTGGGAAGGGAATTCCCCAGCTGATAAAGTTTTCGGTAATGGCTTCCAGGTTTTGCAGTTTACCCCAGCCGGCGGTAATAAATATTTCGCCTACCACCAAACGAGCCACCAAGGGACCAAGCCACTGAATATAAGCTGCTACGCTTTCTGGCCAACGGAGTGTGATATTGATAAATGAATTCCAGATATTGGTCATGGGGCATCCTTAAACCTTTTAGTTAGTTAACAAATATGTTGATGGTGATTATTTTCAGATAAAACATCTGCATAAATACTGCGAGCCTTTTCCAACTCTTTGAGGAGGGTATTGAGCGGTGGAATATCATCATCGCGCTCAATCATTGTGCTGATATGGCCAAAACGACGGACGCTTTCGGCGTAGAGTTCCCACACCGAATCGATAATTTCATGATCATGTGTGTCAATGCTGTAGTCGCCCTTATTTAAATGTCCAGCTAAATGAATTTGCTGGATGCGCTCGGCAGGAATTGCATCTAAATAAGTTAGCGGATCAAAATTATGATTGTGTGCGCTTACATGAATGTTGTTGATATCGAGAAGGATCAAGCAATCTGCTTCTTTTGCTAAAGCGCTTAAAAATTCCCATTCCGAAATGGTTGAGTGCTGGAAGGTTAAATAGCTCGATACGTTTTCCAATAAAATACGTTGCCCTAAAAATTCTTGTACTTGTGTAATTCTTGCGACTAAATGTTTGAGTGCCTCTTCGGTGTAGGGCAAAGGCATTAGGTCATGGAGGTTAATGCCTTGGGTACCCGTCCAGCACAAATGATCTGAAATCCATTTAGGTTTTACGCGTTGGGCGAGTTTTTTTAATTCCGCCAGGTAGTTATTATTCAGTGGATCAACACTGCCAATCGATAATGAAACACCGTGCATCACAACAGGATAGCGCTCACAAATTTGGTCCAGATAATGGAGCGGTTTACCACCCGCAACCATGTAGTTTTCGCTGAGTATTTCCAACCAATCTACATTGTGATCATGCTCAATAAGGTCGGTGTAATGCTCGCTACGCAAGCCAAGCCCGAAGCCTAGATGAGGTTGTAGTTGCGAGTGAGTTGCCATGGAATTGCCTGAAAATATTTATCGATTAACTTTAATAAAGGCTGCGTAGTAACAACACTTACGCAGCCCTTGCGAAGATCACAACAAATTATTTCATTTCTTTGCCGCCTTTAGCGGCGCAATCTTTAGCTGTAGTTTCAGTAAAGCCTTTACCTTTACAAGCGTTTTGGCCTTTACAAGCATTGGTTGCAGTTTTGCAAGCAGAGTGACCTTTACAGGCATTAGCACCGCTGCACTTAACGGTGCCTTCGCTTGCAGCAGGCTTATCGTCTGCGAATGCCATACCAGTTGAGAATAAAGCTGCAGTAGCCAATACGAGAGCAGAAGTAGTCATTGTTTTCATTTCAGTAAATCTCCATTCATTGATATTTAGGTGGTAGTAGGTTGAGGGAATAATACTGAGTTGCCTCAACTCCTATAGTAGATGCAGAGGTAATACGTTTGTTACACGCAATAGAAAATAAAATGTGTCTTCGATAAGTTTTTTGTAAAACTGGCCAAACATGCAGGTTAAGCACTTGTCTGGAAAGCACTCTGGCGGGCAGCCAAGCCCTGCTCACTAAATAATCAATAAATAGGTAAAGAGGTTTTTTGGCTCAATTTGCAATAGAAAGAATTGATGCATATAGCGAAATATTGGCTTTCCTTTATTACTCTTTTGTTGCGAAAATCGCCGCCGCATCTACGCTGTAATACAACTGCAATAAAGTCACAACATAATGCGCGCCAGAACGCTACAAATGCTATGCGTCGCGTCAGTAATTTATGTAATGACCATATCTATTAAAACCTAGGGGACAACCTCATGAAAAAAGCTCTACTTCCTTTAATGATTGCTTCACTTGTACCTGCCGCTGCCTTTGCTGATGTGACTGTTTACGGTAAAGCAAACGTTGCTTTTCAATCTACCGATAAAAATGTAGGTGGCGAATTTACAGAAGTGGTAAGTAACGCTTCACGAATCGGTTTGAAAGGTACTGAATCAATTAATGATGACTTGAAAGTAATTTACCAATTCGAATACCAAACCAAAGTTGATGATGGTTCAAATAGCTTGTCATCAACACCTTCTTGCTCTGCCACTTCAAAATCTACTACTGCTACCCCCACTGCTACCACGACTACTACCACTACCTGTACTATCAGTGGCGGCGGTCAGACCTTCTCCCAACGTAACATTTACGTTGGTTTGAAAGGCTCTGGTGGTACTGCAATGATCGGTATGTTTGATACTCCATTCAAAGTGGCGCAAGAGAAAGTTGACTTGTTCAACGACTACATTGGTGATATCCAGGCTGTGTTGCAAGGCGAGACTCGCGCTAAGAACATCATTCAGTACTCAACACCAACCTTTAGCGATATTACTGTTAACGTAGCTTACGTGAACGCTGAAAAAGATGCCGTAAATGTAGACGATGGTTACTCTGCATCTATCGTGTATAGCACTAAAAATGTGTACCTGGCTTTGGCTAACGACAGCAACGTAACTAACGCCAGCGGTGCAGTTGTTCACACTACAGATACAGATATCCTGCGTGCTGTGGGTCGTTTCAATGTTGGTCCAGTTGTATTGGGCGCAATTTGGGAAACTTACGACAATGGCGTAATCGATGAAGATGGTTTTATGGTTTCTGCACAATGGAATGTGAATGATAAGTGGGCTTTGAAAGCTCAACACGCTGCTTCAGATATGATTCAATTAGGCGGCGAGCAAACCAGCATTGGTGCAGATTACAAATTGTCCAAAGCAGCTAAAGTGTTCGGTTATTACACTCAAATCGAAGACGAGCGTTTGAATGCTACTACCAAGTTAGTGGACAACGCAGCGCGCGCTGACGACAAGTACCTTGCTGTTGGTATCGAACTCAACTTCTAATAATGTTGAAGTTTGGAAAGGGTGCTTCGGCACCCTTTTTTATTTTGCTAGCTTAATGAATGCTTAGGTAAACCGTTACTGGAGTAGGCTATGTTTTTAAAATTGACCCTGATAATTGCTTTGTGTTTTTCATGCGCGAATGTATTTGCAAAAGACCAGAAAGAAGAGTGTGGTCCTGCGGTAGATAATGCAGACCAGCTGGCAGCAGCGAAAGAGTGTGACTATTCCGATACCGGTTTAAATGGTGTCTTACATCGCACCCTCTCAGGTAAAAAGAAATCCAATGCGACAGATGATGTTAATAAAGACGCCCAGATAAATAAGGAACAGAAGCGCGAGACTGAAATTACCAAAGTGGCGGTCGAAGAGAAAATCGCGGACAAAAAGAATATTCTGAAGGCCGACGAATTTAGCTCTCCACAACAACTGCAAACGGCAAAATTCACCTTGTTGGAAACCTTAGCGCTTGAATGCACAAAAGGATTCGTGGTTGAAGGGGAGAGGTACTTGCCCGTCAAAAATAGCAAGGCTTTGAAGCTTGAGTTGATCTACCACTGCTTATAGCGCCAGCTATTGATTGATTACATGGGGCATCAGTTACAATTGTCACTTATGGTATAACACCATGCTTTTATAATGGCCGCACTGGCCATTTTTTGTTTTCACTCCCTACCAGCACATTTCTACAATCTGAATGGGTTGTTGCGGCTAAGGACTTTGGGTAAAGTGGCGCCCCTTTTGTGTTGCCGCCACGCTTCACCTTTCTGTTTGTTCACTCTGCATTCTGGCGAATCAATGAGTACTATGAAAACTTCACTGCTTACTGCCTCCATATTCCTTTCATTGCTGGTTAATTTCGCAATGGCAGCCGATCCTGAAACCCAGGATGGCGCACCTGTTACTGAATCCAAAGCTACCATGGTGAAATCTGCGGTCGATCCCTGGGAAAAATTCAATCGCTCTATGTTTAGTTTTAACCAGGGGGCTGATAAGTATTTCCTAAAACCCCTCGCAAAAACCTACGTGCGTTTGACCCCGGGCTTTTTTCGTCGCGGTGTCGATAATGTTTTATCCAATGTTATGGAAATCCCCAGTGCACTCAACGGATTGCTGCAAGGTAACTTTCGCGGTGCTGGTCATGACACGGGTCGTTTGCTGGTCAATTCAACCTTGGGTTTGGCGGGCATTTTGGACGTCGCACAATACATGAACCTAAAGCCAACCGATCATGAAGACTTTGGCCAAACCTTGGCGGTGTGGGGTGTTAGCGCTGGGCCATATATGGTACTACCTATCCTTGGGCCAAGTAATTTGCGGGATACTGGCGCTGTACCAGTGGATTGGTATACAGATCCCAAAACTTACATCGACCATATTCCTACCAAGAATACCGTGCGAGCGGCCTCTGTGTTGAATACGCGCGCAAACCTTATGCCTTTGGAAAAGGGGATCACTGGCGACAAATATGTGTTCTTTCGTGAGGCTTATTTGCAGCGCCGCAATTTCTTAATCAATAACGGCAAAGTGGAAGATAGCTTTGGTGAGGACGAGGAATCAGAGGACTCGGGTTTTTAATCCGAGTCTGTCGAAGCTCGCATTACTTGATGATTTCAATAATTTCCAGGCCGAGAACATAACCTGAATCGCCATCACTGCTGCAGCGTGCAACTTTGGCCTTGGCGTGTAGTGTTGGATTGTGGCCATGGTCAGAAGATATTTCTACTACCAAATCAGTTCCCGCAGGAATTTGGGTTTTAGTTTCAACCTGCATCCCCCCGCCGCTCAAGTCCCGACATAAACCTTCGATAACACCCTCATCATGAGAGAGCTTGGCGCTTAATGGAGCGCTGATTTTCATGCGGATAAAGTCACGTTTTTCACTAAAGCCTTTATCTATAGAGCTCATATTCTGTCCTCTTATAACTTGTTATCTATCTAGTTATGTATCTGGGCAACGGATGGCAATATTGCTTCTGACTAACACCAATGAGTGTAGCACAGGCAGGAAAAAAGCCAGCTGGCCACCTTGTTATCTCGGAGGTGAATGTGAAATCTTGCGAATCAAATAGCACTTTATATAAGCTTTGTTCAGCTGGGGTAAAACTAAACCGGCTTAGCATAAATACTGCTACGAATTGCTTGCGGGAAGAGTGCTGAAAGAGTAGTGTTGTGCGCCTCTTAAACATGCCCTAAACCATAGCTGAGAAACACCTTAGATGGCGGAGAAACCTAAAAAGCTGCTCATCATTGATGACGACGCACTTGTTCGGCGCAGTATTGCTGTCTATTTAGCCGATAGTGGGTTTGAAGTTTTTGAAGAGGGCGAAGCCAACCATTTATGCGAGGCTATCCAGAAATACGCTCCCGATCTCGTCATTACTGACCTGCGTATGCCCGGAGCTGATGGCTTACAGGTACTCAAACAGATAAAACAACATCAACCCGATTTGCCTGTCATTATTATTTCCGGCGCAGGTAGTGTAAGTGATGTGGTGCAAGTTCTTCGATTAGGTGCAAGCGATTATCTGGTTAAGCCGGTTCTGGATATTGAGGTATTAGTTCATGCCATCAATAAGGCCTTAGAACGTACCAAGTTGTTATTAGAAAACCAGCGCTACCGAGAACAGTTAGAAACTGCCAACCAGGAATTGCGCGAAAGTTTACGAGTGTTAGAGCGCGATCAGCTCGCCGGTAAACAAGTCCAAAAACGTTTAATGCCCAACCGCCTGATTACCCAGGATCATTACGAAGTTGCCCACTACATAGCGCCATCCCTGTTCCTCAGTGGCGACTTTATCGACTACGCCCATATTAGAAAACGCTACCTTGCTTTCTATCTTGCCGATGTTTCTGGTCACGGTTCCTCCTCCGCATTTGTCACCATCTGGTTAAAACACCTTGTCAGTCGCATGGTTCGTGAAGAAGGCTTGTTTGGCGATGAAGAATCTTTCGCTAGCGGCGCCAACCACCTGCTTCAAACTGTTAACCGCGAAATTAAAGAAACCCGTTTAAATCATCATTTGACCTTCTTTGTTGGGGTTATAGATACGCATACGCAATTGATGAACTATGCTGTTGCAGGTCATTTGCCCATGCCGGTTTTAAAAACGGAAGATGATTGTCGTTACTTAGAAGGTAATGGCAAACCGGTTGGAATCTTTAAAGATGTAACTTGGCAAACCTATCAGTTGCAATTGCCAGAAATTTACACGCTTTCATGTTTTTCTGATGGGGTTTTAGAGATATTGCCAGCGGATACGATTCAAGAGAAGGAAGCTTTATTATTACAAAAAGTTGCAGAATCAACTGGCAGCTTGGAATCCATCTGCAATACTTTACATGTTAAGGATGATGGCGAAACGCCAGATGATATTGCCATCCTTACGATTGCTAGAGGTAAGTAAAATGCGTCCCGGTCAGATACTCGTTGCAGACCACGCCGGTGTTTACATCATTAAGATGACCGGTGATGTTCGTCTCACCTTGTGTATATCTTTTGATAATTTTATTGATGCGATGCTTGCAGCGCCTGATTTTTCGTCGGTGTTGTTTGATTTATCTGAAGCGGAAGCGGTTGATAGCACTACGCTGGGCCTAATGGCAAAAATTTCCTTGCTGGCTCAAGACAAGCGCAATATAACTCCGGTTATTTTGGCTACAAATGCGAGCATTAAGCGCATTTTGGACACCATGGGGTTCGCAGATATTTTTAAAATTGTAAATAAACTAGAAGTCGATATAGAGCCGGAAAAGCCGTTGTCGCCGATAGAATGTGGTGAGCAGGAAGTAAAAGAAAAGGTATTAGAAGCGCACAAAATTCTGATGGGTCTAAATGAACAAAACCGCGAGACGTTTAAAAACCTGGTTAATATGCTCGAAAACTCCTAAAAAATCCCTCTATATCCAACTGCCTTTCCTCTTAACTCTCTTCGTTTAAATCATTTTGTTTTTTGCAATTGATTTGGCACGCATAAATTCTGCATGCGACATATAAATCAAATCTGCCACTTTGCGAATAACGTATTCTTCGTATTTATTTAAATCTTCGTCGACAAATGCGACTTCCCACATGGACACGAGCAGTTCAAATTTTTCTTGCGCGTTGCAATGCTGGTGAATGAGTGAAGTGAATTGATGTAACGAAGTTGCTTCTGAGCTTTCTTCTTTCGCCAAATCAATCAGCTCGTTGAGCTGTGCATCGGCTATAGCAAATTTTTGTTTGAGATGTAATTTGAGTGATTGCATTTCGCGCTCATCAAAAACGTGATCAGCCATAGCAACTTCTATTAACAAAGCTGCAACCGCTAATTGTTTTTGAGAATGGGAAAGTGGGGCAGAAGCACCACCTGCAGGTTGCAGGTGGCGTTCAAAAAACGCAGAGATTTTACTTAACAAAGTGAACTCTAGTTTTACAAAGTGATAATTAAAGAGCGCGTTCTTTAAGCAGCTTTTCAAGGCTGAGTTGATCTTTCACAAAGCCGCGAATACCTTCAGCTAACTTGTCATTTGCCATTTGGTTTTGGTTCATACCGAAACGGAAGCTTGGCTCAGTCTCAATAACCTTGGCAATTTTTTCACCAGTGTTTGATGGAGAGAGAACACGCTCCAATTTACCTTGGTCTTGTTCCAACTCTTGTAACAAGTTAGGGCTAATGGTCAAGCGGTCGCAACCTGCCAAGGCTTCAATTTCGCCAAGGTTACGGAAGCTCGCGCCCATAACAACAGTGTTGTAACCGTTTTGTTTGTAGTAGTTGTAAATGCGGCGAACAGAAACTACCCCTGGATCTTCTTCTGAGGTGTATTCTTTTTTGTCAGTGTTGGTTTTGTACCAGTCGAGGATGCGACCCACGAATGGAGAAATCAAAAACACACCTGCGTCAGCACAAGCTGCAGCTTGTTCAAAGCCAAACAACAAAGTCAGGTTGGTGTTGATGCCTTCTTTTTCCAGCACTTCTGCTGCGCGAATGCCTTCCCAAGTAGAAGCCAATTTGATTAAAACGCGTGACTTGTCAGCGCCGCCTTTGGCATAAAGTTCAATCAAATGACGGGCTTTGGCGATACTTGCTTTGGTGTCGAAAGACAAACGTGCATCAACTTCAGTAGAGATACGGCCTGGAACCAGTTTCAAAATTTCCAAACCAAGGCCAACGGCCAGGTTGTCGCTTGCAGCGCTCAATTGTTCTGCACTGTTGGTAATGCTTTTAGCGGCGTTAATAGAAGAAGCCAACAAATCCTGGTATTGCGGCATTTGTGCAGCTTTGTATACCAAAGATGGGTTGGTAGTTGCGTCCAAAGGCTTGTACAAGCGGATTGCTTCAATATCGCCAGTATCGGCAACTACGTCGGTAAATTGTTTCAGTTGTTCGAGTTTGCTAGTCACGGTAGTTTTCCTATAACGGAGTTAAAAGTTGATATGTCTAATTTGCCGTAGGATAGATTATAGTCTTTTTGACTCTTAGCTGATAGTCATCTTTTATCTAAAGCCTGCTGCTTGATAAAAGCTTTACTCTTGGGCTGACTAAGCGCTTTTATTCGGTCAATTCGGAGTTAAATGGTAACTCATTTAGCGCTTTGAGCGCTGCTTTTATTACCTCAATTCCCGCGTTTGGCTTGTGAGCTTGCTCTGAAATGACGCGTCTGAACTTACGTGCGCCCGGTAAACCTTGATACAGCCCCAATATATGACGGGTCATATAATTTATACGTACACCTTTAGCCAGCTGGACTTCTGCATAAGCAATAAAACCTTCAATCACTTCTTCCCGGCTGATCACCGGCTTATCAATACCGTAAATCCGCTGGTCTACTTCTGCCAACAAATAGGGGTTGTGGTAAATCTCGCGCCCCAGCATAACCCCGTCGACTTCATTCAATAGATTCAATGATTGTTCCAAAGTAGTTATGCCGCCATTAATGATAATTTCAAGTTCAGGGTGATCTTTTTTTAGCTGCGCGACCTTGTCGTATTGCAGTGGCGGAATTTCGCGGTTTTCCTTAGGGCTCAAGCCTTTCAACCAAGCTTTGCGCGCGTGGACAATAAAGGTTTTACAGCCCGTATCAGCAACTGTGCGAACAAAATCCAGCATGCCTTCATAGTCTTCCATATCGTCAATGCCGATACGATGTTTTATGGTCACGGGGATCTTAACCGCAGCTTGCATGGCTGAAATGCATTCTGCGACTAGCTTGGGTTCGGCCATCAAACACGCGCCAATCATATTGTTTTGCACGCGGTCACTTGGGCAACCGCAATTGAGGTTCACTTCGTTGTAGCCCCAATCTTCTGCAATTCTTGCGCATTCGGCCAATGCTTTGGGATCGCTACCGCCGAGCTGTAGGGCAAGAGGATGCTCGCAAGCGTTGAACTCCAAAAAGCGTTTGCGATCACCATGAATCAATGCGCCTGTTGTGACCATTTCGCTATAGAGCACGGCTTCTTTAGTGAGTAGACGCCAAAAGCTGCGGCAGTGGGTATCTGACCACTCCATCATAGGGGCGGCAGTGAAACGACGATTTATATTGGCAGAGGTCATTGCTGGGTGAATTCGTAAAAATGATTGCTGACGCGGTCACAAGGGACGCTTATCATACCTTATTAGGTACCTAATTAATGAATTGAAGTAAAAGAGCCCTTTATGTCGTTAACCCACATTGATGAACAAGGTAAGGCCAGCATGGTGGATGTGAGCGAGAAGCCCGTCACCACCCGCGAAGCGCGCGCCTGTGCTCGCGTTCGTATGCAACCTGCGACCCTCGCGCAGATTCAAGCAAATAGTTTCAAAAAAGGTGATGTGCTCGCCGTTGCGCGTATTGCCGGAATTCAGGCCGCAAAAAAATGTGCCGATTTAATTCCCCTGTGTCATCCCTTAATGCTGAGCAAGGTTAGCGTGGAATTTGAAATTAACTTGCCTGAAAGTTCAGTAGAAATTCATACACTGTGCAAACTTTCCGGTCAAACAGGTGTTGAAATGGAGGCGCTTACCGCTGCGAGTGTGGCGGCCTTAACTATTTATGACATGTGCAAAGCAGTGGATATGGGAATGGTGATTGAAAATATTTGCCTGCTCGAAAAATCCGGCGGTCGCCGTGGCCATTATAAGCGTGCGGAGTAGGGCGTGATTAGAATTTTATTTTTTGCGCAACTTCGCGAGCAATTGCAGTGTGAGAAAATAGAGGTGGAATATATCCCTTCTTTAACCATTTCTTTGTTGCGCGAGCGGCTTGTTAGTTTGCGTCCCGAGTGGGCCGATTTTTTGGCAAACGATAAATTACTCTTCTCTGTAAACCAAACTTTGGTGAAAGCATCCCATCCAATAAATGACGATGACGAAGTAGCGTTTTTTCCGCCGGTAACGGGTGGCTAAATGATATCGATTCAGCAGCAAGACTTTGATGTGGGTGAAGAATATAAGGCGCTCGTTGCGGACGATACATCGGCAGGTGCGGTAGTAACTTTTGTCGGCCGTGTTCGCGATTTAAATTTGGCGCGCAATGTTTTCGGTTTGCATCTAGAGCATTACCCGGGTATGACGGAAAAATCATTGCAAGACATTGTTGATGAGGCTCAACCGCGCTGGAAAATTTTACGTTACAAAATTATTCATCGAATAGGCGACTTACACCTTGGCGATAACATTGTGTTTGTCGGCGTCACCAGCGCCCACCGTGAAGATGCTTTTAGTGCGGCTAATTTTTTAATGGATTACTTAAAAACGCGCGCACCCTTCTGGAAGAAAGAATTAACTGAACAGGGCAGCGTTTGGGTTGAGTCACAAGACAAAGATGCGGTAGCGGCAAAGCGCTGGGAGTAGTCAAAATGCTTTTAGGAGAAAGATTGATCTGCTGTTAAGTGAATTAGATAAGTGTTTGTAAATATAACAATTGAGAGAAAAATATGGAAAGCAGGAAAAGTGTTAAAGCGGCATTGGGTTTGTTGGCATTGTTGACGGCAGCTTCATTTGCCCAAGCGGCTGAGCCTATACAGCTTAAGAACCCATTTAGTATTGATGAGGTGAAATGGGTTAAAGAAGTAGGTAATTCGTCTGTTAAAGGCAAGGTGTTTCTAAAGTTGCCTGATGGGCAATACAAAGGCTGTGCGGGTTTTAATATTGAACTGCTTCCAGTTGCAAAGTATTCCAGTGAGCGAATTTTTAATGTTTACGGCAACAATGAACAAGGCCAAATTTTATTGAAAGATAATCCGCCAAAATTTACGCCAGATCCAAAGGAATACCATGAGTTGCTAATCAAAGGGCAGTGTAACGAGAAGGATGAGTTCCTGTTTGCCAATGTAAAATCAGGTGATTACTACCTTATGGCGTTTATTATATGGGATGCCAAAGTAGATGCTAAGCCCGCAAAAGATGGTGGCGCAGTCATGAAGAGGATTCATGTTAAAGAAAATGCGACATTGGAAGTCTTATCAAAAAATTAATATTTTTTTCAATAACAACAAAAAGGCCAGCAAGTGCTGGCCTTTTTGTTGTGTGAGTTTTTGGCTAAAAATATTAAGGGCTTACACATTCCAAACAGCTGGCGTAAATACCCTGTGGATCCGTCATTTTTTGCAGCGCAAGCAGGGGCTTTAAGAGTGGCGACAACTCTTGCTGCACCAAACTTAAATCCGCCAAGGGTTTAAATAAAGATTTAGGAATAAATCCTTTGGCGTCTTCACCCACCAACTTGCGAATAAATTCTTCTTTAGGCGAAAGCTTTTGAGTGATGAGTTTTACGCTGTAATCTTTCAAATCAGCTTTATTAGCCGCCGCCGCTATTACATCGTTTAAAGTGCCCAAATTGTCTACCAAACCGATTTCTTTTGCTTTGACACCTGTCCATACGTGGCCTTGGGCAATTTCATGAATTTGGGCTACATCTTTTTTGCGAGCATCGGCTACTAGCTCAATAAAACTTTGGTAGGTGTGGTCTACGCCGGATTGAATAACGCTATTCATTTTGGGGGCGAGTGGGCGGTCAATGCTCAATGCACCACCTAATTCCGTGGTGCTTACACCATCTGTATTCAAGCCAATTTTTTGCAAACTGTTTTCAAGTGTCGGGAAGGCGCCGAATACACCGATGGAACCCGTAATCGTTGTTGGTGTTGCCCAAATTTCATCGCCAGCGGTCGCCATCCAATAACCGCCGGATGCAGCAACGCTACCCATAGAAATATAAATGGGAATATTCCTTTTGCGGATAGCTTCAATCTCTGCGCGAATAATTTCTGATGCAAATGCACTCCCTCCGCCACTGTCAATGCGGATAACCAAGGCTTTAACAGATTCGTCTTCTTCTACACTTCGCAATATTTCCACGAAGTTTTCACTGCCGATAGATCCCTCTTGCTGATGGCCATCCTGGATGGTGCCGGATGCGACAATTAAACCAACTTGGTCAGCTTTTGGTAATTTGTGTAAATGCGCTTCGGCAAGATAAGAATGAACGCCTACTGCATTGTAATAATTGCCTTCATCACTTTTGCCAAATTTCTCGATCAATAAATTGTCGATCTCGTTGCGCGATACTAATTTATCAACCAATTTTTCGTTAAGCGCGAGTTGTGCGCTATTGCCTTTAACCTCGACTAATTTACTGTCCAGATTATTAATGAGTTGATTTAAACTGCCTTCCGGTAATTTGCGTTGTGTTTCCACGGTTTTTGTATATTGCGCCCACAATGCGTTCAACCATTGTGCATTATGCTCGCGCGATTCGTCCGACATGTTGTCGCGCAAAAAAGGTTCTACATAATCTTTATATTTACCCGAGCGGAATACATGCACATTAACCCCAAGTTTTTCCAGCGCCGTTTTATAGTAGGTGATATAACGCCCAAAACCCGTTAGCTGCACTTCACCCATTTTGTGTAAATAAATTTCGTCGGCATAGGACGCAAGAAAATATTGATCCTGACTGTAGCCATCGTTGACGGCGAGTATGTGTTTCCCTTTGGCCTTGAAGGTTTGTAAGGCTTGGCCAATTTCGCTCATTTTGGTTATGCCGCCGCCACGAAGACCGCCTAGCTCGAGCACTATGGAATCTATGCGATTATCATCAGCAGCGCGGTTGATTGCTTCAACCACATCGCGCACCAATGTTTCGCTCTCTTCATTTTCATCTTTGAGTAACAGGCTGGCGGTATCCATGTAGGTGCGCTGATCTACCAAAACTCCACTGGGTGCTACGCGCAACGCAAATTTTTCAGGCAAAGGTTTAGGTGCGCTGCTGCCAATCGCAACCAAAATAAGGATTAAAAAGAAGATGAAAAAAATATTCAGTAGGGTGTTGCGGCAAAAAGTAATAATCGAACCTATGCCACCAAAAAATCGACGAAAAAATCCGCGCGGTTTTTGTTGAGGATAATTCACAATCTGATCCTTTTAAAAATTCAATTGGAAGGTGTGTGGGATATTTGCCAACCTAAATAGGATTGCTGTTGCATCCACCGGCTGGTCATCATAGACGAAATAAATAGAACAACGATCAGGATAACCATTACCCAATCACTCCAGGCGCCGCGGCCCATAACCAAAGGAGTCATCCAAATAAAATAAGGCAGTATTCCAAAGCATAACCAACTGTATGTGCGATATTTACGTTTCACAAAGCCTGGAACAAAAATTAACAGCGGAAATATTTTTACTAGCCATAATTTAACGCTGCTATCAGCCGGCTGAAAATTAAGCCAGCTCATGAGTAATAAAAATACACCGAAGCTGATGTGGGTAAACCAAAGGCCCAGCCTGAGCTTTTTGTTGACTTGTGTAAGTGCGTTGTTTAACTCTTCGGTAGTTGGCATTGTTGTTTTTGCAGCATCACTCATTGCGCAGCTCCCAATTGCAATGCGATTTTTGCAACGCGTTTGCCCAGGGCTTGGCACAAGGTAATTTCATCTGCACTTAAGGTTTGCGAATTATCGTCTGCAGCGAAATGTGACGCGCCATAAGGTGAGCCGCCAGTTCTGGTGGACGATAAGGCGCTTTCGCTGTAGGGAATTCCTGCGATGAGCATGCCGTGATGAATGAGTGGCAACATCATCGATAGAAGAGTGCTTTCCTGGCCGCCATGCAAAGTTGATGTTGAGGTAAATACCGCTGCGGGTTTATCAATTAAATCGCCATTGACCCACGCGCCACTTGTGCCATCCAAAAAATATTTCATGGGAGCGGCCATATTACCGAAGCGAGTGGGACTACCTAAAATTAATCCAGCGCAATTTTTCAAATCACTTTCGCTGCAATAAATAGCACCTTCAGCGGGCACTGCAGGTTCGGTTGCTTGAGTAACTGGCGATACTGCGGGCACGGTGCGCAAACGCGCTTCAATCTGCCCAGCTTGTTCAACACCGCGCGCAATTTGCTGAGCCATTGCCAAAGTGGCGCCTTGGCGGCTGTAATACAAAATTAAAATATAGGGAGTCATGGTGAGGCTCAAAGAATAGTTAATACATTTTCTGGGGGGCGGCCAACAATAGATTTTTCGCCGTTGATGAAAATGGGGCGTTCAATTAATTTGGGATTGGCAACCATGGCTTTGATCAGGGCTGCTTCGCTAAGTTTCTCATCGCTTAAATTTAATTCTTTATAAAGGTCTTCCGTTTTGCGCAATAATTGCCGTGCACATAGGCCTAAATTTGCAAGCAAGGCTTTTAATTCTTTTGCAGTGGGCGGGTTGTCCAGGTACAAAACCACATTCGGTTTACAGCCGTTGGCTTCTAGCAATGCGAGCGCTTCACGTGATTTGGAGCAGCGAGGGTTGTGGTAAAGTGTAGGCATAGTCGTCATCTTGATAAAAACCGCATTATAGCCCTTAATCAGTCCCGGGCGTATTACACGAGGGTGCATCTTGTTCAGTCAGGCCAATCATTATTATCGCGTCAGCCGCCGTTTTCTTACGCTTGCTTACAGTCTTTACGATGAAAAAGACTGCCAAAAAAGTGCAGGCTCCTTAACTTATATGACCTTGTTTGCAATAGTCCCCATGCTGACGGTTTGCTATTCAATGTTCTCGCTGATTCCTGCCTTTCAATCTGTTGGTGATCAATTCCAGGCGCTGATCTTTTCACAGCTATTACCCGGTAATGAGCAGGTGATTGCTAAGTATTTGAGCGACTTCTCACAACAGGCGCGCAAGCTGACGGCTTTTGGTATCGTTTTTTTAATGGTTTCTGCTTATTTTATGCTCAAAAATATTGAGCAAAACTTTAATAATATCTGGAACGTAACGCGCGCGCGCCGCGGTGTTGCCAACTTTTTGCTCTACTGGGCGATCCTCAGTTTGGGTCCTCTACTGCTAGGACTAGCGGTATTTATGAAGACTTACCTAATCGCGCTGCGAACTTTTGTGGGTCATTATGAAAGCCTGAGTTTCATGGATTTTGTATTTGAATGGCTGCCGTGGTTACTCACTGCTGCTGCATTTACCTTGTTATTTGTGGCGGTTCCCAATTGCAAAGTTCGCTTCAAGCATGCGGCAATCGGCGGTGCGGTTACTCTTGTGGTGTTTGAGCTAATTAAATTTGCCTTCAGTTTTATGGTGACTCACTCCAACTTCAAGCTTATATACGGTGCCTTTGCAGTAGTCCCGCTGTTTTTATTGTGGATCAATGCTAGTTGGATGGTCATTTTGGGTGGGGCGGTTTTGGTTAGGAGTATCGAGCTATTCCAGGTCAATTTACGTGATCGCGCTTACCCGGATTTCTTCGCCTGTTTGCTTGTGCTTTGGCAATTTCATCAGGCCTCTGATAAGGGCAACAGCGTTGCTAATCATGAACTCCTGAACATGGGGCTCTCAAGTCTTCAATGGCAGCGCATCCGAGAGGCATTACTGGCCAATAACGTCATCGTTAGCACCCAGCTGAACGAGTTTGTACTCAGGCGCGATTTAGCGCGCTTAACCTTGAACGATGTTCGTGCTTTTGTGGGGGAGGCAGGGCGGCTACCGGCGGAACAAAAACAATTGGAGCATTTGCCCTGGCTTGCGAATGCGCAGGAGTACCTGGGTAAGTTGGACGAGGCAGCCAGCGAGCGCTTCAACCTTTCAGTCGAAACCTTTTTCGATCGCCGTTAGAGTATTTGGGTATGTGGGGGACGGCATTTATCGCCGAAACCAAAAATATTCCGGCGAAATGAGAATGCCTGTCTATACTCAGGTTATTCCATTAACCGTAGCCCCATAAAGCACGATTTATGACCATACCCCTTCTTATTTGTGATGATTCCAACATGGCCCGCAAGCAAGTGGCCAAGGCTCTGCCGGCGGGCTGGGATGTTGAAATTACCTTTGCAACCAATGGATTGGAAGGCATACAGGCGATTCGTGATGGAAAAGGCGAGATGGTATTTCTGGATTTAACCATGCCGGAGATGGATGGTTACCAAGTTTTGGAAGCTGTTAAAAATGAAGGTTTGGATGCCATGATCATCGTGATTTCAGGTGATATCCAACCCGATGCCTACACCCGCGTTACTAAAATGGGCGCTATGGAATTTATCCAAAAGCCCGTAAGCCCCGAAAAGCTGCAAGAAGTGCTGCGCAAGTTTGGCTTGATCTAGTTATCTAGTTACAAGCTAAAAAACCCTTTAAACCTTGCCGTATGCCGCCGTGAGATTTCTATCTCCAATCCTGTCTTGAGCGTCACCTTGTAACTTCCATTCAGCCAAAGGTCTACTTTGGCGATGTATTCAATATTAATAATTTGCTGGCGGTTTGCCCTGAAGAATTGTTTTTCAGGCAGGCGCTCCTCCAGTTTCCCCAAGGTGCGGTAAACCAGTGCTTTACTTTCCCCCCAAAAGACATAGGTGTAATTTCCATTGCTCTCAAAATAAATAATCTCGCCCAGTTGTACCCAGTGGCAATTTTCACCTTCGCGCAATAAAACTCTACTAGTGAATTCCAGAAGTTCTTCTTTGGGGGTTGGTGTTTCCTCTATACCTGTGCCCAATTTATCAATGGCGGTTTTTAAGCGTGCGGCAGAAATGGGTTTCAATAAATAATCGACGGTGGAAAACTCAAATGAGCGCAGCGCGTAATCAGCGTAAGCTGTGATAAAAATAATCTTGGGGTCGTAATCTAAAGCTTCGAGCAACTCAAAACCATTTTCGCCCGGCATATTAATGTCCAGAAATAATAAATCCGGGCGTTCAGCTTCAATGATTGGGCGGGCATCGCGCGGGCTTTCCGCTTCACCGCACAGCTCAATATTCGGGTGAGCCTGTAACAAATCTTTTAGTTCAGTTCGCGCAAGGCGAGAATCCTCAACGATCAATGCTTTCATTGTGCGTACTCAATTGGCAGGCTTAAGTCTGCAACAACTTGATCCTGTTGTTGATGTAAATTAAAACTCGCGTTACTTCCATAAAGAAGCGCCAAACGTTCGCGAATATTGGCAACCCCTACGCCAAAGCCGGATGTTTTTGCGTTGGATGAGAGCATGCCGTGGTTGCTTAAAATACACTTTAAGGTTTGTTCTTCTTTATAAATATGAAGATGCAAACAACCTCCAGCATGCAATTGGCTAATGCCATGCTTTATTGCATTTTCAACCATAATTTGCAGCATCATGGAGGGTATCAATACATTCTCAAGTTCAACGCTGATGTTCTCTTCGTACCTTAAGCGCCGCTCCAATTGTATTTTGGAGAGTTCAATATAGTTTCGCACCAGTCCCAATTCCATCGCCAGCGGCACCTTATCTTGTGAGTTAGTGGTGATAGGGCTGCGTAGTATGTCGGACAGAATTAACACAGCTTCGCGGGCTTTTTCCCCATCTTCTTTAATAAGTGCGCGAATATTATTTAACGCATTGAAAATAAAATGCGGGTCGATTTTTCCAGCCAGCGCACTGAGCTGGATTTTCTTCATATTATTTTCAAGTTGCAATTGTCTTATGGTGGTGTCCACCTTTAAGCGTTGCGATGCTGAAATTTGGTAAATAAGTAACCATAAGAAGCAGCAGAGTACACAGACAAAAATGCTGGTGTAAAAATAATAACTTGTGGTTACAAATTGCTGGTACTTCATAATAAGACCAGTATTAGCGCTCAGATAATTATAAAAATAATTACAGAACCAGAGTGTACAGGCTTGCAGAAAGCCGAACAGTAATGACATCACCATAAGCCGATAGGTAAAGCTCAACAACGTAAAATCAGCGGGTTGGTAATATCGCATAAAAGTTCTTAGCGAAACCCCCATGAAAACGCCAACCAACACAAATGCGAAAATGAAGACAGGCGTGGATGATTTATCCACACTTTCCAGCCCCAATAAGCCAGTGAAATAGAGGCCGCTAGCAACTAGCAACCAGCCGCCTGTGTTGTACAGCCAAAATTGAATTGATTTTTTCAAATCAAAGTTAACGACTTGCTCATTAGGTTGTAACTTCCAGCGGGTGGAAAAGCTCAAAGCCAAAAAGAACAACACGGCGATTAAAGTGTCCTGTATACATTCGCGCATGGCACCACCAAACGCGTTAGGTGATGCCCACAGCGAGTCGCCACCAAAAAACAAATAGGGCGATAGTGCATTGTCGGCGGCATGTACAAATCTGTATCTAAGGTTGTTGCCCCACATACTCATTACAGTAGTGCAAAAGGTTAAAATCAAAATGGAAGGAATCAGGGGTAACAAGCGGGATTTAAACAGGGCTTCTTTTGGTTTAAGGAAAAATATAAACAATGCGAAGAGAGTGCAAAAAAACACGCTGATGACGGAGTAAGCAAAATATTCTTTGGAGAAAATAAGCCACATCTTACTTTCTGCCGGAACATAAGACATGGTGATTACAGCGTATTCAAAAAGCCTGCACGCGATCAAGCAAGCAGCCGCTTTAATAATATCTGCACTGGTAGTTGCGGTGGAATTTTTATGTTTTGCTTCTTTATATTTTTCTTCGGCATTCATTAATACAAAGAGCAAGGACCAAATCAACATAGCGTAAAGGTCGTGCCGAAATGCATCCGTTACTTGCCCACAGCTATAGGGCGGTCTTGCAAAATCTGAAGCACAAACAGTCGGTAGTGAAAGAATTAATCCCGCTTGGTGAATCAATGTATCAATACTGGAAAAACAGATAGCAGCTATGCAAGCGAGGGGAATCAACTGTATTGGATGCCGTTCATACCAGCGATGCTTTACATAGAGTTTGTAAAACACCAGTCCGGCTAGCGCTCCGGTGATTGCGGTTGGGAGAAATAATAAAAAATTGGAGAATATAGAGCCAGCGTAAAGCGAAATATTAATACTGTGCGCAAGATTGTAAAAAAGCCATCCTAATATATTAAAGAGCCAAAAGCTCGTGGGCGCCTGGAAAATCCTAAAAAGATCCCTGATTGAAAAACTAGATTTCATAATTGGCTTTTTATTGTGGTTATTTGAATAAAAGGAAACTTATAGGAATTTAGCTGGCATTTCTAGTTATTTTGTCGGGCAAAAACTGCTTTGGAGCGCGAGTTGTTTTTCTTATATAGATGTGCCCACCGTTTAAACAGAAAATATGCCATTTACTTTGTGTAGCTACCGTTCGCCATTTAACTGGCTGTGCTGTTTTTGGGGTCTGCTAATCTCTAGCCGCTGTAAAGGCGGCATGGATTTTTATTGCCAAGGTGAAAGCATGTAATTGTTGCCAAAGTAAAAAGTATCCTGAACGAATATGAATAAATAATAAAGGAGATGCGATGAATCCTGTTATTGGAAAGCTATTGAGAAAAAACTTATTAGGTTGGGGATGCTTGCTAGTGATGAGCAGCCTTATTCCCGCTTGTGGTGGCGGAGGTGGTTCTGGTGGTGACCAAAACTCTAATAGCTCATCTTCTACTCAAATCGAACCACCACCCATTGTTCCAAAGCCGGTGGTACTAAAACCAGATACAGCGCCCGATCCTGCATTACCTGCACGCGGTTCGCCGGATTGGGATAAAGCTGTAGAAGCTTCCCGATTTTTATCCAAGGCAACCTTTGGTGCAACAGCAAAAGATATTGATTACATCATTAAAAATGGCAAGTCTGCGTGGCTTGAACAACAGTTTGCAAAGCCGCAAACACCGCAACTAACCCTGTTTAAAAAACGCCTTGAAGATTTGGGCTTTGTTGCTGTGCCACCTTATATGTATAACGGCGGTGACTCTACGCGTGAAGAGTTTACATTTGAGCGCGTTATTTTTCAGCATCATATCTGGATGGAAACAAGTATTTGGGGTGAAGATCAACTTCGCTCGCGCGTCGCTCATGCATTGAGTCAAATTCTGGTAGTTTCACAGTTTGGTGCAAATCAATTTGCGCGCGAAACAGGGTTTGCAAATTATATTGATATTTTAGCGCATGGCTCTTTTGGCAATTATGGTGAGCTATTAACGGATATTACCTTAAATCCCATTATGGGGCTTTATCTCAATACGCTGAATAATCCCAAAGCAGATGAAGCTAAATTTACCCGACCAGATGAAAATTATGCACGCGAAGTTATGCAATTATTTAGCATTGGTTTGTATCAGCTCAATAATGACGGCACTTTAAAGCTGGATGCAAATGGGAAAAAAATAGCTACCTACAATCAACAAACGGTTAAAGAGTTCGCTCGCGTTTTCACGGGTTGGAGTTATTCAACCTATACCGAATTTGCGCAAAATGGTGTTTTTACAATTTACCCTGCGGCAATCGCTAACATTGATCCAATGAAAGCGTTTCAGGAATATCACGATGTGGGTAGCAAAACGTTATTGAATGGTGAGGTTATTCCCGCGGGGCAAACGGCCAGGCAAGATATAGATTCGGCAATTCGCAATATTATGAATCATCCTAACGTGGGACCATTCATATCCAAGCAACTTATTCAATATTTGATCACCAGTAATCCCTCTAATGCTTATGTAAACCGTGTTGCTACTGTTTTTAACGATAATGGCAGCGGCGTGAAAGGTGATATGAAAGCAGTGGTTAAAGCTATTTACATGGATGACGAAGCCAATACGCCTGCCGATCAAAATAGTAGTTATGGAAAATTTAAAGAAACCCCCTTGGCAGTTTCCGGTATTTGGCGCGCTTTTAAAGCGCAAGGTGTTCCTATTAAAAGTCCGCGCACAGGAACTGTAACGACTATTGCCCATCATCATTACGGCCCGGAAGAACAAGAGATGCTGCATGCGCCTTCTGTTTTTAACTACTACAGCAGTGATTACAGCCCGCCGGGCAATTTATCTAAAAAGAAAATACTCGCTCCGGAAACTCAAATCTTTGATGGCCTGCTTGCGGTGCATCAAAATAATCTCATGGCTAATATTATTTTTAGGCGGGCGATGAACGATAAAAATATTTATACCGGTGAAGATGCTGGTGAAATCAATGGCATTATTCCTTATGGAGACTATTGGAATCCTCACGTAAAAGCATTGTTGAACTTAACCGAAGAGCGCGCGCTGGCAGAAAAACCTGAAGCGTTAGTAGACAGGATTAATTTGCTGTTAACCCAAGGGAAAATAAATGCGGAAGATTCGGCGCTTATTGTTAAGCATATTAGTTCGATTGCCGATCCGCTAGAACGTATTTATGAAGCGATTTACATAATTGCTATTTCACCTGAATATGCTGTGCAAGGATAATAACTATGAAAATAATAAATTCGCGTCGTTCATTTATTAAAAATATGGGTGCAGGTCTTTTAGGAGGCGCAGCTTTTGGCAGCGGAATTTTGCCGGCTTTTGCTAACGCGGCAACAAACTCATCTAGCCAATACAAAGCTTTGATTTGCCTTAATCTGAATGGCGGCAATGATGCATTTAATACCATAGTTCCCATGGCTGATTCTGTTTACGCAAACTACAACAAAATCAGGCAAGAGTTAGCGTTGCCGAAAGAGAAACTAAATGCGCTTGTGCATGCTAATACAGCATCAGCACCTTATGGTTTGCACCCGGTGTTGGGTGATGTAAGTAAACTTTACAACAAAGGTAAACTTGCTGTTGTCGCTAACCTTGGCAATTTAATTGAGCCCGTTGAGAAAGCTTCTTACAAACAAGCGGGCACGCGTTTGCCCAGCAGTTTATTTGCGCACAATGATCAAGCAATATTTTCGCACGCATTAAATAACGGCCCGTTGGATAGCGGGTGGGCGGGGCGCATAGCTGAAGCTTTGGGTGATTTTAATATCAATCAACAATTAGCGATGAATATTACCTTGTCGGGTTCTAATCAGTTGCAACGTGGTCACGAAATAATGCCGTTTGGGTTAACCAAAGCAGGTATTAATAAGATGAGCGCTTTATCGGAAGATAATCCTGGAGACTTGTCTGCAAAAAGAGCGCAATTATACCGGCACTTTTTAGGCCGCAATCACGCTAATCCTTTACAGCAATATTTTTCTGATACAGGAACCCAAGCGTGGACAATGTCCAAATACGTTGCAGATATTTTGGATCGCCAGCCAAAAATCAATACTCCTTTGATGTCATCACGAGGCTTGAGTGAAAGCTTCGCAACGGTTGCACGTATCATTGCCGCAAACCAGGACTTTCAAGTTAAGCGCCAAATTTTTTACATTAATTTTGGCCCTTTCGACACTCATGGTTATCAATTAATTGGACAAGCGAATTTGTTGACGGAATTAAATAGCGCCTTGTCTGAGTTTTATGAAACCCTAACTGCATTAGGTTATGAAGATAAGGTCACTACTTTTACGCTGTCTGAATTTGGCCGAACTTTGTCTCGTAACGGTACAGATGGGACGGACCATGGCTGGGGTAGCCACCATTTTGTCATGGGTGGTGCGGTAAAGGGGCAACAAATTTTTGGGAAAATGCCTAGTCTTGAATTGGGTAGCGATGATGATATTGGTGAAGGCAGAATTATTCCAACACTCAGCTTTGATCAGTATGCTGCAACGCTTGCGCAATGGTTTGGCGTGAGCAGTGATGATGTGGATAAGATATTCCCAAATTTAAAAAACTTTTCTACTAAAAACATCGGCTTTTTAACCTAATCATTCCCATTCAATTAAATCCGCGTTAGATTGCGCACTCTTGTGTTACTAGCGCGGATTCCTACATGCAATTTTCCCGATTCGGCAAAAAACTCAGCGGCAACGCTGGCATAGTTCAATTAATGGACGACTTGGGTGATGCCCTGCGTACCAATCCTAATATGATTTTTATGGGCGGCGGTAACCCTGCTCGAATTCCCGCAATGGAAGAAGCTTTTGCCGAAGCGCTCGAAAAAACCTTACAAAGCCCACAAGAATCCCATCAGCTCTTAGGTGTATATCAACCGCCACAAGGCGATGTGGATGTGCTTGATGCTTTGGCAAAAATGCTCGGCAGCGAATACGGCTGGCCGCTCACGCGCGACAACATCGCTCTCAGTAACGGTAGTCAGTCGGCGTTTTTTGTTTTGTTTAATATGTTTGCGGGTGATTATGATAACGGCATAAAAAAGCAAATTCAGTTTCCGCTTGCGCCGGAATATTTGGGGTACAACGACCTCGGTATTAGCGATGAGTTTTTTACCTCCACTCGCCCAAGTGTTGAATTGTTGGATGACGGCTTTTTTAAATATCACGTAGATTTTACTAAACTCAAAATAACGGAAAGTACAGGCGCCATTTGTGTGTCGCGCCCAACCAATCCTACTGGTAATGTGTTGAGTGATGAAGAGCTTGATCACCTCGACCAGCTTGCGCAAGAACACGATGTTCCTCTAATTGTTGATGGCGCCTACGGAACACCTTTTCCCAATATTTTATTTGCAGATATCAAACCCCACTGGAATCAAAATACGATTTTGGTGTTGAGTCTCTCCAAGTTAGGTTTACCTGGTGCTCGTACTGGCATCGTGATTGCGAATCCAACTGTGATAAATGCTTTCGCAAAAGCCAACACTATTCTAAATTTAGCCTGCGGTAATTTTGGTCCTGCGCTTGCGAAACAATTGTTAGTTGATGGAAAAATCTTGCAGCTTAGTCGCGAAGTAGTTGCACCTTTCTATCGCGAAAAAATGGAAAGTGCGGTACGCATTTTTAAACAGCATCTCGGTAATTTACCTTACCGAATCCATAAACCCGAAGGCGCAATTTTCCTGTGGCTGTGGTTTAAAGATTTGCCGATTACCAGCGAAGAACTTTACCAGCGTTTAAAAGCACGCGGCGTTTTGGTAATTTCCGGCCACCATTTCTTTCCCGGTTTGGAAGAAGAATGGCAACACAGCCATGAGTGTATTCGCGTGACTTATTGTCAGGATGCGAGTGTGGTGGAGGCGGGTGCGAGGATTATTGCGGAAGAGGTGAGGGGAATATTTAATTTATGATTGGGACTATTAACGGACGGGGATTAAGCGAGGAAATATGATTTCGAATAAAAATGTTTTCTTCCTTGGTTCATTGAGCGGCTTGGTAGCAGGGCTGGCGTGGGGACTCATTATCTTTACTGGTTTTGCCCAATTGTTCAAAGTAATAATCTTGATTATAGGTGTGGTAACTTATTTTTATTTGCAGAATTACACAATGAAAGGAGTCGGGGTGCCAAATTCAAAAGAAATGTATTCTTCCAAGTTCTGGTCGTTAACATCTCAAAGATTTCAGAAGTTCAGCATTTTTTTTAGCGGTGCACTCGCGCCTTACTTTATTGCGTTAGCTAGCTATATAGTTTTTAGTTCAATAAAATAACTGATCTTCCCTAAGAGCTGATCCTAGGGCTATTGTCTCCATGCAGTGTGACTACTTTCGGCTAAATTTACTGCGTACCCTTAAAAGCTAAATCACTTCCGCCAAAACCATTTCTTCGGCGCAGCCGTCAACTCTGCAATTTGCGCCTGCTTATGCTCATCATCGGTAAACCAATAATAATCGTGCTTGGTTTTTGGTTTTATCCATCCTTTAAATTGCGCAATATGTTCAACATTTAATACTGGCATGCCGAGTTTTCGGTCCGCATTAAAGCTGCGGTTCCAGTCAACCAAAATTTCTACTTTTGCGGTAGCAACAGCGAGCTGTTCGGTTTCTGCTTGTATAAGGCGGCAAGCAATGAAACCAACAACAGGTTCGGTGCGGTTATAGTTTTCAAAAAATATATTCGCGCCGGAAATTACAACGGTGTAGTACTTCATCATTTAATAAACACGTTAGTCTAATTCAACATCAGTTTTATCTGGATACAGCGGAACGGATACAGGCATTTTTTGGAAGAGCTTGCTGAAGTGTTGCTGCACTTTAGCGATGTTCATTAAGCCCATGCTGCTTGAGAATCCAAACCACACATAAAGCCCGTTCAAATCGCGAAACATCGGTGGCAAATATTTTGGTCCTGCAATGACACCTTCCAAATAGCGCTCGTAAAGCAACGGCAAATCGTCCAGGGTTACTTTGCCAACAAACAGCATGGGAATAATTTCGGGTACACCGGATTGAATAGCGCTGCGAATAAAATTCACGTTTTCCACGAAACCTTTCACATAAGAAATATCCTTGGTAAACACTGAACCACCGCTTAATGTGCCGCCGCGGAACACCCGCTGGGTAACACGGTAGCTATCGTGCTCGCTAATTCCCCGGTCCAGGAAATGCCGGTATACCTCGCAAAAATCTGCCCCTTGTTCCGCCAGGTCCACCGCTACTACGCGGTCGCTAATACGACGTGCGCGTTGGGGAAATGAGCTAAAGGTCAGGGTTTCCATCAGCACGGCCATGCCTTCCTGAATTGCGGTAATACGCGGCGAGCCTACGCTCAACCAGGTTGCCCAGGGTTGTTGACGGCCATTGAGGGTGGTGCCTATATGAACCCAGCCCTCGTGCACCTCCAGCACTTGCAAGTCCAATTCAGAGAACACGGCGCGGCGGTTGATCTTAATACAGTCACCGCCAGCGGAGGCGTCAGACACTATGTCATCGCTGATTTCGACTCTTACTTCGCCATTGCCAAAATAGTCGTTCATTCTCCAGAGCAGGCTACTAACAGCTTGCTCCGAGCTAATGTTGTTGGTGTAGGGGCGGTTGAGATGTTCCACTGCGGGTAGCGAGAACACGTGGCACAGGCGCTCGCCCATTTCGCGCAGGGTTTTGCGGTCGCCCCGGATTTTGTCCTGCGCCGAGCCATAGAGTAACTTGCTGAAGTGGCCGAATTGATGGGTTCCGCGCGCCTTCAAAAGCTCGATCACAATCTGGTATTGGTCGATGGTGGCGAGCAGTATGTGGCCTAGCGCATCGCCGCGCCCCAAATCACGGCGCACATCGGTTTTGAGTTCTTTGAGCTGTTGATAAACTTTTTCGGTATCGAACGCGAGGCGTTGGTTTTGATAGAAATCGGCGCCGAGTTGCGGTAATTCGCGACCGCCTTTAGCGCAGAAAATGGCCTCAAGCTCGCTGGGCCATTTGATCGCATCCAGAATGCGAATCGGTTTTTGCAGGGCTACCAAGCGATTGGATAGGCTTCGCAAACGCTCCAAATAGGCTTGATTCGTCATAAAGGATGTTCATCATAAAGGCGATAAGGCAACAGCGATTGCGCTGTCATCGACGCGCCCATTCTAACTGTTGGCAGGCCAAAAGTGATTATCCGGGTGGCGATTTATGGCAAAAACTTGAGAATTTCTTTTAATTTATTGCCGCAGGGTATAAAACCGTAAAAATGCTTGCTTGGGCTTCGTTAGTCAGTGTAAATAGCCGACGTTAATTTTTTGCCCCGTGAAAAGCACGATTTTGAATCGAGCAGCCGAATCTTACTGAGGTTATTAAGACTGCCCATGGCATTTGTTGCACTGGAAAAACTTCATCAGCTTTACGACGGCTATCGTCGTGTGTTTCGGATTGGTGGCCGCGAGTGGATTCTATTGCAAGAAGAGGGCAGGGTTTATTGCATCGCTAACCAATGCCCCCATTTGCAAGCGCCTTTGACACAGGCAAGCATTAGTAAAAATACACTGCGGTGTCCCGCCCACGGTATTGAGTTTGATTTGCGCTCTGGTATGCCAATTAATCCATTAAGCTGCCGCCATGCACTGACTTTTTTGCCATTAATTTACGACGGAAATCAAATTGGCTTAGATCTCCACTAAGCATAATCCCAAAACAATAAGCAAGGTTGGCCATGTCTATTTTATCGGTTGTTATTTGTATTGCGTTGTTGGTGTTATTAACGGCGCGCTGGAATATTAATCCTTTTATTGCTTTTCTTATTACGGCAATTTCCGGCGGTGTGATGCTGGGTATTCCGCTCGATAAAATCCCCGACTCTGTTGAAAAAGGTATGGGCGGCATTCTTGGGTCGCTGACTGCAATTATTTGTTTGGGCGCTATGTTTGGGAAGTTAATTGCAGATTCTGGTGCAGCGCAAAAAATTACCGCCGTGTTGATTCAATTTTGCGGTGAAAAATATATTGCCTGGGCCTTAATGCTTACGGGGTTTTTTGTGGGGATTCCGCTATTTTATAATGTGGGTTTTGTGCTCCTGGTGCCCCTGGTTTTTTCAGTTGCCTATCAAACTAAATTGCCCGCAGTTTATTTGGGTATTCCTTTGCTTGCAGCGCTTTCTGTTACCCATGGCTTCTTGCCTCCGCACCCTTCGCCCACTGCTCTGGTACCGCAATTTCAAGCGGACATGGGGCTAACCTTGATTTACGGTTTAGTCGTGGGCTTACCTACCATGATGATCGCGGGCCCAATTTTTTCGCGCTTTTTAAAAAATATTCACAGCGAACCTTTATCCACCTTTACACCGCAAATAATTCCCGACCATGCTTTACCCTCTACGGGAAAAAGTTTTTTTGTTGCGTTATTGCCCGTGTTGATGCTGAGCCTTGCCAGCGTGTTAACGCCTTTACTGGCGGAACAAATTCAGTTCAAACCTTATGTTTCCTTTTTCGGAAACCCGCTTATGGTGATGTTAGTTTCCTTGATCATCGCTACTTATAGCCTGGGTTTGGCGCGTGGCCACACGCTTAAGTCGATAATGCAAACCTATACGCAAGCCTTAAAAGATATTTCTGTTATCCTGCTCATCATTGCAGGTGCAGGCGCACTTAAGCAGATTTTTGTCGATAGTGGTGTGAGCACTGAAATTGCTGCCGGGTTAAAAAATATCCCGGTTAACCCGCTCTTTCTTGGCTGGTTAATCGCGTTAATTATCCGTATTTGTCTTGGCTCAGCTACTGTTGCGGGTTTAACTGCTGCGGGTATTGTTGCGCCATTGGTGTTAGCTTCGCCGTCTATCAACCCTAATCTTATGGTGCTTGCTATTGGTGCGGGTAGTTTGATGTGCTCGCACGTGAATGACTCCGGCTTTTGGATGTACAAAGAGTATTTTAATTTAAGTTTGAAGCAGACCTTTGCTTCCTGGTCTGTGATGGAAACTATAGTGGGTACTTTGGGGTTAATTGGTGTTCTGCTACTGGATGTTTTTGTTTAATTAGATTCTGTTTCATCACTCTACTTTCACTCTCCAGACTTCAATTGCTAGTAAGTCTTGGTTTAATTTTTAAAAGGTAATGTTTATGTCATTCTTCGCTCGTTTATTAGGTAAAAAACCGCAACCTAAGCCGGTTGAAAAGAAATCCACTAATTTGGAAGTGCTTTCGCTTGATGCTTTAGTAGCAGTTATTAAAAGTGGCGACGATGAAGCATTGCGCATTGCTGCAATTCAAAAAATTACCGATCAGGAAACGCTATTGAGTCTTGCAGGAATTACCGAAGCATCAAACCTGAATGCCGGTATACAAAAAGCTGCAAAGCAGCGTTTGGCTAATTTGGTTGATTCGGGGGCGATTAACGGCGAACAATTAAGTCAGCGTATTAGTGACAAAATGGCACTCTTCGCGCTTCTGGGTTTAACGAATAATAAGCAATTGTTTGACGATGCATTTAATGCAATTACAGATCAAGCTGAATTGGCAAAGTTTGCTGTTGACGGCGCGACCAGCAAATTACGTCAGCATGCGGCAGAAAAAATTACCGATAAAGATATTTTGCAACAACTGTTGAAAGACACTAAAACCAAAGATAAAACCGTTTTTAAAATTGTTAAAGAAAAGTGTGATGCGTTTAAGGAGGATGAAAAGCGTTCCGCTGAAATCCTGGCGTCGGTAGCCGCAGTTGTGCAATCTTTAGAGCAACACAGCAATCGTCCATTCGACGGTCAATTTGTTGCGAAGTTTACCTATTTACAACAACAGTGGGATACAAAAAAAGCTGACGCAAATAGTGAGCTTATTGAACGCGTGGCTCAGGCTGTTAAAAAAGCCCAGCTAACTATAGATAACATTTCTGCGGAAGAGGTTGCGCAGGAAAAACAACGTAAAGCAGAAACAGCCGCAGCTGAAGAGCGTCAAGCCCATATTCAACAACTGCAATCGATTTTGGTATCTGTTGTAAGCAGTGAAGTTAACGTTGAAGAAACCCAAGCCTTGCTTAAATTATTGAATTCAGCATGGGAATCACTCGCCGCCGTAAAAGCACCAAGCGCCAGCGAACAAAAAATCGTAAATAATTTACACCGTGTTATTGCTGATGAGCTGGCTAACCATAGCGCGCATGGCAGCCTTGCTGCACACAAAACTCGCTTTGAACAACTGGTAACCGACGCATCGGCAGATGCAAATACTTATTATCAGTCGTTAAAAAAGCGCGTCAATGGCTTGGCAGCTTCTTTCAAAGAAGAGCTACCGGAAGTCATAACATCCGCACAGGCGACCTATCAAGAATGGGAAAAAGCAGCAGAGAAAAAAGCTGCTGAAATACAAAGCGCTCAACGTCATATCGCTGGCTTGATTCGCAAAGCTAACGAAACTGTGAGTTCCGGGGTATTAGGCAAAGCTTTAGGAATTCGCCGTGCTATTGACGAAAAATTGCAAAGCCTTGAACAATTGCCAAACTATTTGGCCAACCAACTTGAACAGCTGGATGAAACCCTTACCAAGTTACAAGACTGGAAAGATTACGCTGTACAGCCTAAAAAGCATGAGCTGATTGCACAACTGGAAGCTTTGGCTGGTAGCAAAGAGCATCCCGAAACTCTGGCGAACAAAATCAAGCGTATTCAGGATGAATGGCGCGCGTTAAGCAAGGGTGGCAAAGATCAGGATCAGGAATTGTGGGAGAAATTCCACGATTTGGCACAAAAGGTTTATCAACCCTGTCGCGATTATTTTGCTGAACAAGCTACTCTTCGCCAAAACAATTTAAATTCTTGCAAACAGCTTGTTGCGCAGTTGAAGGACTATCTTGAGAACCATGATTGGTTAAATGCTAACTGGAAAGAAGTTGAAAAAGTGATGCGCGTGGCGCGCTCAGAATGGCGTAACTACACACCAACAGACCGTGCGGCAACCCAACCAATATTGACAGAATTTGAAAACGTGTTGGCGGGTATTCAGCAGAAACTGCATGATGAGTATGCAAAAAACGCTTTGCTTAAGAAAGAATTAATTACGCAAGCTCAACAGTTAGTAGGCTTGGACGATTCACGCAAGGCGACGGATGAAATTAAAAAATTGCAAACTCGCTGGCAAGCTATAGGTGCAAGCTTGCGTAAGGAAGAGCAGCAGTTGTGGCACGAGTTCAGAGATGTGTGCGATGCAGTTTTTGCAAAGCGTCAACAGCAATCAGCAGAGTTTAAGGCTGAGTTGGACGCGAATTTAACAAATGCTAAAAACCTGATCGCTGAGCTTTCAAGTTTAAGCTCACTCACTGCCCAGGCGTTAACTGATGCGCGCAAACGAGTTGACGAAATTCGCCAGGAGTTTACCGGCTTGGGCCAACTCCCTAAAACACAAGTCAATGAAATAAAAACCGCGTTCAATCAGGCAATAGAAGTCTTCGAGAAAAAAATAAAAGATGAACGAGTTGCGCTTAAGCAACAAATTTGGGTGAATTTGTTTGCTGCTAATAAAATTGTAAATGATTATGAGCTGGCGCTTGTGAAGGGTAAATTGCCCGACTTGGCAGACCAAGCCGAATTACAAACGCAAATAGATTCGTTCACGCAATGGCCTGCAGGGGGCTTAAAAGCCATACAGCAAAAGCTCGCACGTGCACGTGGCGATGCCGATCTTACAGAAAATTTAAACGCACTGCGTGAATTGTGTGTTCGTGCAGATATCTTAACTGACAGCGCCACACCAGCATCTGAACAAGCTTTGCGCACCGCTTTTCAAGTCAATCAATTACAGCAAAACTTTGGGCGAAAAACCCAGGACGTTGCGACGGAAATTGAAAATCTTGTGTTTGATTGGGTCGCAGTGGGCGCTGTCGACTCAAAAGACTACGAGCCATTATTTGAACGTTTTAATGCGTGCCGTTTAAAAGCAGCAAATTAATTTGCCGATAAAAGCCGGTGAGCTTTGATTTACAGAGTTCACTGGCAATAAATTAAGGGACTTTATGAGAATTATATTCAGGTTTGCGATTTTGCGCTTTGTGTTGTTGATCGTTATGTCCTATCAGCAATCCCATTACATCCCCACGCGCGCATGGCTGGCGGGGGCAGAAAACTTTTTATATAAGCTTATGGGCAAGAATTCCCCAGCGGATGAACGTGTAAAAGTATCTACATGGACTGACGCAAAAGGCGTTGTTCATTATGAAAATCGTGAGGTTGAGGGAGCTAAAACTATCGCTGTTGACCCCAACACAAATGTGTTGCCGCCGGCGCCTGTTATAAACCTGCCAGCAGCAAAAGATGAAAAACCAAAAACAATGAACGACGAATTGCGTGATATCCAGGAAGCTAAAAAAGCGCACTTTGAATCTGTAATTAATAACTAACGAGTTACTCAGCAATGTTGATTGTTCGGCTATTAAAGCGATTAATACTTCTAGTGTTTGTGCTTTTACTCGCCTATCAAGTTTGGGTATTTGCCTGGGTCCTTTGGTGGAAGTGGAATCCGCCCAAAGAAACTAACTTTATGGAGATTCGTTTAGACGAACTGCAAGAAAAAAATCCACAGGCAAAACTGCAATACCAATGGGTGCCATACGAAAATATTTCTGCCAATTTGAAGCGTGCTGTAGTCGCAGCAGAAGATGACAAGTTTATGGAACATGGCGGCTTTGATTGGGAAGGGATTGAATACGCGCTCAAGAAGAATCAACGCAAAGGCAAAAAAGTTGCTGGCGGTTCAACCATTACCCAGCAGTTGGCAAAAAATCTATTCCTTTCACCTTCGCGCTCTTATCTCCGCAAAATCGAAGAGGCTGTGATCACCCTTATGATTGAATCGCTTTGGAGCAAACGACGTATTCTTGAGGTTTATCTCAACGTTGTGGAATGGGGCAGTGGGGTTTTTGGTGCAGAGGCGGGAGCGCGCAGGCACTTTGGCCAATCCGCAGCCTACTTAAGCGATTCGCAAGCTGCTCGCATGGCAGTAATGCTCCCCAGCCCACGCCGGTTCGAAAAGCGCTTCCCCGCCTATGTTAGTGAGCATGCGCAGTCGGTTCAGGAACGTATGCGTTATTCGCGAGTTCCATAATCTGAGCCGATCTATGCTTTATTCATTTAATGATTTTGTCTTTGATAGCGAGCGACTCCTTTTATCTAAACACGAGGAGATAATTTCCTGTCGCCCCAACGAGGCCAAATTGCTCGCTTTGTTCCTTGCAGAACCGCAAACAGTCTTTAGTAAAGACGATATTCTAAATCGCGTGTGGGCAGGGAAAGTAGTTTCTGAGCAAGCGGTTTTCCAAAGTATTAGTAATCTACGTAGTTTATTTGGCGAAGGTTCTATTAAAACTTTTCCTAAAAAGGGTTATCAATGGCAAGTAAATGCGTGTGTGCTTGAATCAGAATCATCTGCGGAGTCTGAAGTTAGTGACGTTCCACTCGTTAGCTTTTATCAAGCTAATAAACGTTTATTTATTCAGTTTATCGTTGCCTTTGTTGTAAGCATCGCTGTTTTATTTTATCTGCTTGATAGGTCTAAAATTGACTCCACTCAAATTGCTGCATTTCCTTTATTAATTGATTCGCAAAATCAGGATTCTCCTGAGCTGCAAGCTGAGTTAGTTGAGCCCTTATGGAATGAACTACTTGATACGGGTAACTTTCAGCCAGTTACCACAGAGCAAAATGAAGATTACCGCGATTTTTTTTATTTACCAGAAAAGTACACTCAACATATCAGCTTGCGTAAAAATAGTTCTTTAATAATGGGTTTTGTGGGTGAGCGAAAAGGTAAAGTATTTGTTCGCTATCTATTAAAAAGCCATTCTAATTTCTGGCTCGCAGAGATTGAGGCTGGCTCCCGCGCACAATTAATTGAAAAGTGGCTCAGCCATTTGACACATGTTACGAGTTCACGGTTTGCTGTGGTAGACACAATAGATCCAGTGTTAATAAATGCCGAGCTAAAGCTATTGCACAATAGTTATCCTGATGATCTTGTCATATTTTATCGCCTCGTCCAAAGTCAATTATGGCTTGGTGATTCAAGTAATACCTTAGTGTTGGCAGAACAACTGAGCGACAAAGCTCGCGCGCAAAATGATAATTTGTACTTGGGTTCTGCGTTGTTGATATGGGGACAAGCTTTACAGCAACAACAATTGTTGGGTGACGCGGAGCAAAAATTACAACAAGCATTGGTTTTATTTAAGGATGCGCAAAATTATCGAATGGCAAGTGAGACACAAGTAGCAATTGGACGTTTGGCATTTGATAAGGGCAACTATAAGCAAATGAAAGCGTGGAATATTCAGGCAATGGAATCAGCGCGTTTGGCAAAAGATGTTTTGTTAGAAGCGCATCTAAACGAAGTTTCGGCTGTTATGGCTTTAAAGTTTAAGTATCGCCAGGATGCCGAGTATTTTTTAAAGCAGGCTGAAACACTATTAGATAAGCACAACCAATCGCGCGAACACTATGCGATGGTTTATTTTTACATGGGTATGAGTGAACAAGAACCTTCTGCCGCAGAGCATAATTATCGGAGAGTTTTAAGCGTCACTCCAAATGACCCAGCATTGTGGGTGAGAGAGCGAGCGCAGGCGCATTTGGTGCAACTGTTTATCGAACAGCAACGTTGGCAAGATGCATTTGCTATCTATAAAAATCAAAATCCTTTGAATGCGTCCCAGAAACTTATGTTGGCAAAAATTTATCAGGCTCAAACAGAATGGAGCAAAGCGGAAGAACATACACTCGCCGCTTTTAAACAGGCGAATACTGCAGGTGATCGTAATTTAGCCTTAGATGCTGCTTTAGCGTTAATAGGAATTTATCAACATCAGCAGTTGCCGGAAAAACAAATGCTATATAGAAATTTTATTCTACAAGAGTCCGTCAATTTGGTGTTTTGGCAAAAGCAAAATAAGGCAGCGCTTGATGAGCTTGATATTCGTTTAAATATTCAGTAGCCCGTTGCCGAGCTACGTTTGCAAATCACTCTATATCTTGAGCGATACGAAAACCGAAATTAATATCACGTTCTGGCACTATGGGGTGAAAGTTACGTGCTGCTACACGAATCATGAATGGATTGTTGTGGTATTGGCCGCCCAAGCTAACATGTTTACTACAATTGCCTGATGTCCAGGCGCTACCATCGGTAGGTGCCCCTACATAATTGAGATTCATGCAGTCTTGAACAAATTCAGAAACATTTCCCAGCATGTCATAAAGTCCAAACTTATTAGGCGGGAACTGGCCAACCGGTGCTGCGTGCAACCATTTGTCGGTACCACTCGCAAATAGATCGCAACATTCGTCTTTACCGTAATTGGCGTAGGCGTGACTAGCTTCGTTACCCCAATAATACTCGGTGGTTGTTCCTGCTCTAGCTGCATATTGCCATTCTGCTTCGGTAGCGAGCCGGAACTTTTTGCCGGTTTGTTGGCTAAGCCAATCCGCATAAGCGGTAGCTTCCCACCAGGTAACATTACCTACTGGCTGCTGACCTCGCCCGTTACCTTTGTCGTCTGGCTTGGTTTTACCTGTTGCTTCAGCAAACACATCGTATTGTGCAAAGGTAACTTCGTACTTGCCTAATCTAAATGCCTTAATTTTAACCTTGTGAACAGGTTGCTCCATTTCTGTTGCTCTAACCATCCGAGGGTCTTCAGGGATAAAGTGATTGATGTCGCCCATCATAAAACTACCGGCAGGGATGTCGACCATGTCGGGGATGGCTAGCTTTTGGATTTTATTGAACTCCTTTTGAGTAGGGCTTTTTTCATCGGCGAGAGCCAATGTTGATGCGGAAATCACCAAAAACATGGAGAAAAGAGTTTTAAGTTTGTACATAAACCGTCCTAAGTAGCCTGAGCTAGTTGAAGTTAGTGGTAGCGATGGACGCGGAAGCGGCTCCAATCGGGAGGCTATTTGATCGAAACTTGTCGCGAATCTCTTATTTTTTCCCTATAAAACAGCTTTATAGAAAAATTATAGAAATTCGAAGTAAATTTAGATGGATAATTCCAAAACCAGCTACGGCAGTTCTCGCAGGCGTTGGCTTAGGCTATAATCGCGAGCTTTTTCAGGGTAAATGCTCTGGAAAATGCATCTACATAGTAGTTTTGAGAGTTGAAATGCCTATTTACGAGTACCAGTGTGAAGCTTGCGGCCACGCTTTAGAGGCCTTACAGCGTTTGAGTGATGGCCCTTTGGTGGATTGTCCGGCCTGTAATAAGTCAACCTTGAAGAAACAAATATCAGCGGCCGGCTTCCGTTTAAAGGGCGGTGGTTGGTACGAAACTGATTTCAAATCAGGCAATAAAAAGAATTTAGCCGGTGACTCTGGTTCGGGCACTTCCAGCTCGTCAACCTCTAGTTCCAGCACTAAAGCCGCGGACTAATCGGATCCTCCGAGCACCGCGCAACTAATTAATTTACTTTTATATAACGGGACAATGCCTATGCGCAGCCAATACTGCGGCTCTTTAAATGCCGCTCATATCGATCAAGAAGTCACCCTCTCTGGCTGGGTGGATCGTCGTCGCGATCACGGTGGTGTGATCTTTATCGACCTGCGCGACCGCGAAGGTATTGTGCAAGTGGTGTTTGATCCGGATGCCAAAGAGAATTTTGCATTGGCTGATAAGGTGCGCGGCGAATATGTTTTGCAAGTTACTGGTAAGGTTCGCGCTCGTGCAGCAGCAGCTGTAAACCCGAATATGGCGAGCGGCGAGATCGAAGTTTACGGCACGGGTTTGAAAATCCTGAACGAAGCCGAAACTATTCCGTTCCCATTGGATGCATTTTCAAACGTAGGTGAAGAAACTCGTTTGAAATATCGATTCCTCGATTTGCGCCGTTTAGAGATGCAAAAAAGTTTGCGCTTCCGTTCAAAAGTGACCAGCGCAATTCGCAATTATTTAGATCGCAATAACTTTTTGGATATTGAAACGCCAATTCTGACTCGTGCTACCCCCGAAGGTGCGCGCGATTATTTGGTGCCATCACGTACCCACGAAAATAAATTTTTCGCATTGCCACAATCGCCACAGTTGTTTAAACAATTGTTAATGGTGGCTGGTTTTGATCGCTACTACCAAATCGCAAAATGTTTCCGCGATGAAGATTTGCGTGCAGATCGCCAACCAGAATTTACCCAGATCGATATCGAAACTTCATTCATGACCCAAGACCAGATTATGTCTGTGACTGAAGGTATGATTCGCGAAGTGTTTAAAGATTTGAAAGGTGTAGAGTTCGACGAATTGCAACGCATGCCTTTCTCTGAAGCCATCGCAAAATACGGATCAGATAAACCTGATATGCGTATTCCGTTGGAATTGGTTGATGTTAAAGACCTGGTTGCCGAAGTAGATTTTAAAGTATTTGCTGGCCCAGCGAACGATCCAAAATCTCGCGTAACTGCGCTCAAAGTCCCCGGTGGAAATGAAAAGTTAACGCGCAAGCAAATCGACGACTACACCAAGTTCGTAAGCATCTACGGTGCAAAAGGTTTGGCGTACATTAAAGTTAACGACAAGAATGATCTTGAAGAAGGTTTGCAATCTCCAATCGTTAAAAATCTCCCTGTTCCAGTTCGTGCCGCAATTCTTGAGCGCGTTGGTGCAGAAAACGGTGACTTGATTTTCTTCGGTGCCGACAAGCACAAAATCGTAACTGAAGCTTTGGGCGCATTGCGTTGCAAACTCGGTGCAGATTTGAATTTGTACACCAAAGAGTGGGCAATGTTGTGGGTTGTTGATTTCCCGATGTTCGAAGAATTGGATGACGGCAGCTTGACTGCAATTCACCATCCATTTACTGCGCCTTCTTGTTCACCAGAAGAATTGGCTGCAAACCCGGCGACTGCATTGTCACAAGCTTACGATTTGGTATTAAACGGTACTGAATTGGGCGGTGGTTCTGTGCGTATCCACACCAAGGAAATGCAACAAACTGTGTTCAACATCCTTGGCATTAGCGAAGAAGAGCAACGCGAAAAATTTGGCTTCCTGTTGGACGCATTGAAATATGGTGCACCACCGCACGGTGGTTTGGCATTCGGTTTGGATCGCTTGATTATGTTGATGATTGGCGCAAGCTCAATCCGCGATGTAATCGCCTTCCCGAAAACCCAAAGCGCTGCTTGTGTAATGACTGACGCCCCAGGTTTTGTAGACGATTTGCAATTGCGTGAATTGCACATTCGTTTACGCAAGAAAGAAAAAGCCGAAGCTGCACCAGCTGAAGGCGCTGAGTACGGAATGTAATCGCACTTGAAACAACGCGATTGAAAAAGGGTGGGCAATGCCCGCCCTTTTTTTATGGGATTTTTAATCTTGAATTAAATAAAAGTATCTTGGAGAAACAAGATGGCAGGCCACAGTAAATGGCACAACATGCGTCACCGCAAAGCGCGACAAGATGCCAAACGCGTAAAAATTTTTACCAAACTCATTCGTGAGATAACTGTTGCCGCAAAAAGCAGCGCAAACATTGCAGACAACCCGCGCTTGCGTGCTGCAGTTGACGACGCACTTTACAACAACATGAAGCGTGATTCGATTGAGAAAGCGATTGCGCGTGGCGCTGGTACAACTGAAGCGGATAATTACGAAGAGTTAACTTATGAAGGTTACGGCGTAAACGGCGTTGCCTTTATTGTTGAATGTATGACCGACAACCGTAATCGCACCGCGGGCGAAGTTCGCCATGCGTTCGATAAGCGTGGCGGAAATCTCGGTACAAACGGTTCTGTTTCTTATCTGTTTGCACGCAAAGGCCAAATCAGTTTTGCGCCAGGTATAAGCGAAGATGCATTAATGGAAGCTGCGCTGGAAGCTGGCGCAGATGATGTGATTGCCAATGATGATGGTTCCATCGAAATCTTCACCGCGTTTGAAGATTATCTGAATGTAAAAGATGCGCTGATTGCGGCTGGCTTCAAGCCTGAGCACTCCGAAATTATTATGCAGCCGTCATTAACCGTATCGCTCGATAAAGACCAGGCCGAAAAAATCCTCGCATTAATTGATATGCTTGAAGATCTGGACGATGTGCAGAAGGTTTATACCAATGCGGATATTTCAGAAGAAATCATGGAGCAAATCGGTTAGTTTCTATCTACATCCTCTCTTTAGAATAGCTGCTTGCTTTAGGTGCATGCAGCTTGCCTAGATGCCATCTTCATGTAACACTGTACGTATCTACAGTTTATGCATGATCTTGGTTCTGCTTATGGCACTTATCCTCGGTATAGATCCCGGCTCACGTAAAACCGGTTTTGGCATTATCAACGCGAATGGCAATAAAACCGAATACGTCACTAGCGGAGTTATACGTATTCCGGAGGTGGAATTGTCTGAGCGGTTAAAAATCATTTTCAATTCCATCACTCAGATTATTAATCAATATTGTCCGCAGGAAATGGCCATTGAACAGGTTTTTATGGCCAAGAACGCGGCTTCAGCTCTTAAGCTTGGGCAGGCGAGGGGCGCCGCAATCGTGGCCGCTGTCGCCTTGGATATGCCAGTTTCAGAATATGAAGCGCGCAAAGTGAAGCAGTCGGTCGTAGGCAACGGTGCAGCAGATAAGCTTCAAGTCCAGCATATGGTGAAAACACTGTTGCGGCTGCCCGCCGTTCCACAAGAAGATGCTGCAGATGCACTTGCCGTCGCTCTTTGTCATGCCAACAGTTCCCAGCATTTAATTAAGTTGGCCGGTTCAGTAAGCTTTCGGCGAGGCAGGGTGGTTTAATAATAATCCCAAAGTTTTCCCGGTAAAGATTCAAATTTTTAAAATGTTTAAACTGCATTACAATCGCCCTCAACGTTAACACAGGCTAAAAGCGCACATGATTGGACGTCTCCGTGGCACCCTCATTGAAAAGCAACCTCCTTATTTATTGCTGGATGTAAATGGCGTTGGCTACGAGCTACAAGCGCCCATGACAACTTTCTATCGTCTCCCGGCAATGGGTGCAGAAGTTATTTTGCACACGCATTTGTCCATCACCGAAAACTTGCACCAACTTTTTGGTTTTGCTGATCAGCGTGACCGCTCCCTCTTTCGCACCTTGATAAAAGTAAATGGTGTTGGTCCCAAGTTAGCAGTAGCGATTTTGTCGGGCATGGAGGCGGATGATATCGCTCGCTGTGTGCGCGACAATAATGTTAAAGCCTTAACCAAAGTGCCAGGCATAGGCGCCAAAACGGCTGAACGATTGGTGATTGAGTTACGTGATCGCTTGAAAAATTGGGATATGCCCCATAACGATCTGCTGGCGCATAATGAAATCAAGCAAATTGTTAGCGACAATGATACTTACGCAGAAGCTGAAAGTGCATTGGTGGCCTTGGGTTATAAACCTGTGGAAGCTGCAAAAATGATTTCCGCAGCATCCAAGCAAAAACCAGATGCTAAGAGTGAAGAGCTCATTCGCTTGGCTTTGCGTTCTATGGCTAGCTCCTGATTTCTCTTAATAAGACATTCACACACTTTGTTTATCTTACGAGCTGATAATGATTGAAACAGATCGCCTGATTGCCCCCGCCGCCAAAGAGCGTGAAGATTATTTGGATCGCACTGTGCGCCCCAAAAGCCTTGCGGATTATGTTGGGCAGCCTGTTGTGCGTGAGCAGATGGAAATTTTTATCGGTGCTGCCAAAAAACGCAACGAAGCGCTGGATCATACCTTGGTATTCGGTCCGCCTGGATTGGGTAAGACCACGCTCGCCAATATTATTGCTAATGAAATGGGCGTATCGCTAAAAAGTACTTCTGGCCCGGTATTAGAAAAAGCCGGTGATTTAGCTGCACTTATGACTAATCTGGAGCCGGGCGATGTGTTGTTTATTGACGAAATACATCGCTTGAGCCCTGTGGTGGAGGAGATTCTTTATCCAGCCATGGAGGATTTCCAGCTGGATATTATGATTGGTGAAGGCCCCGCTGCACGCTCCATTAAGCTGGATTTACCGCAGTTTACTTTGGTGGGGGCAACTACTCGTGCCGGACTTTTAACATCACCCTTACGCGACCGTTTTGGTATTGTTCAGCGTCTGGAGTTTTATAATGTCGCCGATCTCACCCATATTGTTGCGCGTTCCGCTAATTTGCTTGGCGTTCGTATGGATGATAAAGGCGCGCAGGAAGTCGCAAAACGCTCGCGCGGTACACCGCGGATTGCCAATCGATTGCTGCGTCGAGTGCGCGATTTCGCTGAAATGAAAGGTGACGGCATAGTCACCGCAAGCATGGCAGATAGCGCATTAAATATGCTGAATGTAGATGAACGCGGCTTTGATCATATGGACCGGCGTTTATTAATGGCGATGATGAACAATTTTGATGGAGGCCCAGTAGGTGTTGAAAGTTTGGCGGCAGCTATTAGTGAAGACCGCGGCACCATCGAAGATGTGATTGAACCATATTTAATTCAGCAAGGCTTTATGGCGCGGACGCCACGCGGTCGGGTCTTAACTAATAATGCCTATCTGCATTTTGGCGTACCCATGCCAAAACGATTACAACAAGACGTCGGTGAAAATTAATCCGAATAAAATTTGTACAGAGAAATTATGGTTGCGGAAGAGTTTAGTATTTCGGTTCGCGTTTATATCGAAGATACAGATGCGGGCGGAATTGTTTATTACGTAAACTATTTAAAATTCATGGAGCGCTGCCGTACAGAATTCTTGCGCACTTTGGGTTATCATAAGCCGGCGATTTTGGACGACGGCCTTTTATTGGTAGTACATGCTGCTCAAGTTGACTACCGTCGTCCTGCGCGACTTGATGATGAATTGCTGATAACAAGCAGCATTACCAAGTTAGCGCGCACCTATATCGAATTTAAACAGCAGGTTTTCCGCGAGCAAGAGTTGTTATCTAGTGGGCTCGTGCGTGTTGCCTGTGTAGATGCAGCGTTAATGAAACCGCGCCCAATTCCAGCGGATATGCATCAGCAATTGTCACAACTTCAAATTTCACAAATATAGAAACCAACACTCAAGGTTAAACCCTCTATGTCAGACGCTGAAAATACAATGTCAATTTTCGCCCTCATGGGCCAGGCTACCATCGCAGTGAAAATCGTCATGCTGATTTTGGTTGCAGCTTCAGTTGTGTCCTGGGTGATGATTTTTAAAAGTCTTATTTATCAAAGCAAAGCTAAAAATGCGTTTGATTATTTTGAAAAACAATTTTGGTCCGGCATTGATCTCAACCAGCTCTTCCGTCAGGGCAATGGGCATGAGCGTATTGAAGGAATAGAAAATATATTCCGCGCAGGATTTAAAGAATTTACTCGTCTGCGTCAAACGGCTGGTGCAGATGCTGAAGCAATTATGGATGGCGCTCAGCGTGCAATGCGTGTGGCGCTAGCGCGTGAAGAGGAAAAACTGGATGAAAACTTACCATTCCTTGCCAGTGTCGCATCTGTAAGCCCATACGTTGGTCTTTTTGGGACCGTATGGGGAATTATGAACTCCTTTATGAACCTTTCAAATGTCCATCAAACAACCTTGGCGACGGTTGCACCAGGTATTGCCGAAGCCTTGATCGCAACGGCTATGGGGCTTTTTGCTGCGATTCCTGCGGTGTTGGCGTACAACAAATTTTCCTCACGTTCAGCAGCGCTGCTCAGTAATTATCAAACCTTCGCAGAAGAGTTTTCGACCATTCTTCATCGCCAAGTGCATAGCAAGTAAATGTTTTGCAGATGTATATAGGTTAAGTGAACGCGAAATAGGTTATTACACATGTCTGGATTCGGACCAAAAGTTAAAAAAAATCTCAAAGCAGAAATTAACGTCGTCCCCTTTATTGACGTGATGTTGGTGCTGCTGGTTGTTTTTATGATCGCCGCGCCCATGATGACGCAGGGTATAAAGGTTGATCTTCCTAAGGCAGCTGCGGAGCCTGTTGACACCAAAGACGACGAACCTATTACGGTCTCTGTTAAAAAGGACGGCGGCTTCTACATTGAGTCTGGTGGAGAGGGGCTTGGAGGAAGCAGGGATACCGCACGGCCTCTCCATGAGATTAAAGATATTGTTGGGAAAATATTGGCCGCCAAACCTAACACATTGGTGTTTGTGCAGGGCGATCGCAGCGTGAACTATGGTGTTATTGTCGAGTTGATGGGCGAATTAAAAGCCGCTGGCGCACCGTCAGTGGGCTTGTTGACTGATCCACCCTCGCACTAGGTTGTCTATGAAGCTTGCCGATATTTTTTCGCTGCCAGTATTTCTCAGTGTGTTACTTCACGCACTGATTGTTTTGGCAATGATATTAAAATTTGATTTTCTGAAGGAAGAGCCTGAACCCTATAAGCCGCATTTTGTGACGGCCACTTTGGTTGACGTAAAGCCAAAAGCAAAAGCTGCGCCCCAACAGCCTAAAGAGCAGGTGTTGGATGGGAAAAATAATCCTGAATTAAAACAGGTGAAACAGCAGCAGGAGCAGCAAGAACAGCAGGCTGAATCCAAAGCTGTAGTTCAAAAACAGCAAGAACAGAAAGAAAAGGCGGTAGCCGAACAAAAAGTTCGCGATGAAAATGTAAAGAAAGAAAAAGCTAAAAAAGAAGCTGATGCAAAAGCTAAAGCTGAAAAGCAGAAAAAATTAGAAGAAGAGCAAAAAGCACAAGCCGAAGCTGAAAAGAAGAAAAAGGCAGAAAAGCAACGCCGCGAGGAATTGAAAGCGCTAGAAGCGCAAATGCAAAAAGAAGAGCAAATGCTGAGCAGTACTGTTGATGACGTCAGCACAAAAAGTTACGAAGAGTTAATTGCTGAGCGCGTAAGACAAAATTGGAGTAGACCTCCATCAGCGCGTAACGGAATGACAGCAGTGTTGGAAATTAGAATGTTGCCCACCGGACAAGTTATGGGCGTTCGCGTCACCAAGAGTAGTGGAGATGCCGCGTTTGATCGCGCTGCGGAGCAAGCGGTAAAACGTGTTGATCGATTTGAAGACGTCAAAAATATTCCGCCGGATGTTTTTGAAAAATATTTCCGTCAATTTTTATTCACCTTCCGACCAGAGGATTTGCGCCAGTGAAACGCATTGTATTGTTCTGTATGGTTTTGTTATCAGGTTATGCTAACGCACAGTTGACTAACATCACGATTTCAAAAGGTATTGATAATCCAACGCGAATTGCGGTGGATGATTTTGCAGGCCCAAAGCTGGCGGAAGATATTCCAGCCATCATTCGTAATGATTTGAATTTCAGTGGTCAATTTGAATCCATAGATTCAAATCAGCTGATTACTCATCCTCGTAGTGAAAGCGAAATTTCTTACCGCGATTTTAAAGCGATCAAAGCAGAATATTTATTGATCGGTAGTATCGCAGAGCAGGGTGGCCGCTACACAGCATCCTACGAATTATTTGATGTCGTGCAACAGAAGCGCGTTTTTATCAAAATGAGTGTTGATGGTTCAGAGACTCAGCTGCGCGATATGGCACATAGAATCAGCGATAAGGTGTATGAAACTATCACTGGGATTCGCGGCATCTTCTCCACTAAAATTATTTATGTAGAAGCTTTCTCCAAGCCCGCAAGATCGCGCTTGATGCTTTCAGATGTGGATGGTGCACGCGCTCGTGTGTTGCTTGAATCAAAACAACCGATTATGTCACCTGTTTGGTCGCCAGATGGCACTCGTGTGGCTTATGTGTCTTTTGAATCCGATCGTCCCGCCATTTATATACAAACCTTAGCGACCGGACGTAAAGAGCAAATCACAAACTTCAAAGGGTTAAATGGTGCACCGGCTTGGTCTCCAGATGGTCAAAAGCTGGCTATGGTTCTGTCTAAAGATGACAACCCGGAAATTTATACCGTAGATATTGCGAGTCGAGCATTTACTCGTGTTACAAATCAATTTGCAATCGATACTGAGCCGTCATGGACCATTGATGGAACGGGAATATTTTTCACATCAGATCGTGGCGTAAGACCACAAATTTATAAAGTAACACTTGCAACGGGTATAACAGAACGTGTAACCTTCGACGGCGATTATAACGCGCGTGGTCGTGTTTCTCCCGATGGTAAGAGTTTGGTAATGGTCAATAAGCGCCCTGGTGGTAACTATCAGATTGCCGCTCAAGACCTTAAATCGGGAAATATACGCATTTTGACCGAGACAAATTACGACGAATCGCCTACTATAGCGCCCAACGGCGCAATGCTTATGTATGCGACCAGTGTTGGTGGTAAGGGTATCCTCGGTGCTGTTTCGTTGGATGCGCGAACAAAGGTTCGTTTGCCATCCAAGCAAGGCGATGTACGTGAACCCGCGTGGTCACCATTTTTTTAAGCTGTTTTTTTCACCACTATAGATCTACAACTTGATTGGAGTTACACACACATGATCACTAAAGCAATTAAGCAAGGTTTGACTTTGGCCGTAGTTATGGCTTTCCTGGTTGGCTGTTCTTCTAGCGATAAGAAGAAAACCACTGCTCCAGCAGCTACTCCAGCTCCTGTTGCTACAGAAACTGCTGCTCCAGTTAAAGCAGTTGCAAACGTTGTTTACTTTGAATTCAACAAGTACGATCTGAGCCCAGAAGCTCGCGCTATTCTGTTGGCGCACGCTGAGAAATTAAAAGGTTCTTCTGCAGCAGTTCGCTTGGAAGGTCACGCTTCTGAAGAAGGTTCTCGCGAATACAACATGGCTTTGGGCGAAAAACGTGCTAAAGCTGCTCGTGATTTCTTGGTTCTTCAAGGCGTAAAAGCGGCTTCTTTGGAAGTTGTTAGCTACGGTGAAGAGCGTCCAGTTGCTACTGGTCACGATGAAGCTTCTTACACTCAAAACCGTCGTGTAGAAATCAAGTAATTAGAGTCTGACCCGTATGTTGAAACGCGCAATTGCTCTCCTATGTTGTATTGCAGTTCCGGCGGTTGAAGCACAAGTACGGGTTGTTGATTCCTCACCTCAGAGCGTTCGCTCTGGGGTGAATCGTCAACAAGAATCCCTCGAACAAAAAACTGAATCTTATAATCAGGTTCAATCGCTCCTGCAAGAAGTCTCCGAGTTGCGCGCTCTGGTTGAAGAGCAAGGTCACGAAATCTCCCGTTTAAAACAACTTCAGCTCGACAACTATGTTGATCTGGATCGTCGTGTTTCTTTTTTAACGGGTAATGCAGCTAAAGCAAAAGACCTGGATGCCAGTGCAAATACAGACTCATCTGTTTCTACGGATTCTGCAGTAGCGCCCGCAGTAGCTGGTGCGAGTGAAGCTGATGAATATAAAGCAGCTTATGATTTGTTGCGTCAGCGCCAAGTTGATCAATCCTTGGTTGCGTTCAAAGAATATCTCAAAAAATATCCGTCAGGTGAGTTTGCCGCTAACAGTTGCTATTGGTTAGGCGAAATTTTCCTATTGAAGAACCAATTACCCCAAGCGCGTGATTGGTTTGCAAAATTGCTTCAAGATTTTCCTGAAAGTAACAAAGTACCTGATGCCAAATTTAAGTTAGGGAAGGTATATCATTTGTTAGGCGATAAAAAACGCGCCAAGCCTTTGTTAGATGATGCCGCAGCTGGTTTGGGCGATTCAGCACGTCTTGCCAAGCAATATTTGAAAGATAATTTTTAATTCGAAAATTATTTAATTTCCTCTTCTGCCCTTCTTTTCAATTGAAATTTTAATTTCTGTTGATTCGTATTGTTCAACTCTCCATACTGCCGCTTTTAATTATGTAGGCAATTTTCGGAGAAATTATGCACATTTCCGCTGACAAAGTAGTGAGTTTTCATTACAACTTAAAAGATGTTGATGGAACATTATTGGAAACATCTTATGATGCTGATCCAACTTTGTATCTTCATGGTCACAGTAATATTTTGGCCGCGCTTGAATCTGAATTAGATACTAAGGTCGTGGGAGACAAAGTAAATGTGACTTTGGCGCCCGATCAGGCGTATGGTGAGCGCAAAGAGGGTGCTGTTCAACGTGTCCCCATTAAACATTTGCATAATCATGCAGCGTTAAAAAATAAATTGAAGCCTGGTTCGCGTGTGCAAGTAAATACTCAGCATGGCCCATGGGAGGCTGTGGTGCTTAAAGTGGGTAAGTTCAATGTTGATATTGATAGTAACCATCCCTTGGCAGGTAAAACTTTAACTTTTGAAATAGAAGTTGTAGATATTCGTGAAGCAACTTCCGAGGAGTTAGCTCATGGTCACGCCCATGGAGCTGGCGGTCATCATCACGATTGATTTTTTAGGGCAGGGATGCTCTACATTCTGTCTTTACCGCGCATGTTCTTATAATAACTAACATCAAATGGCGCTTAAATTTCCATTCGTTGCTTAAAAATAATATTTCCTATTCCAGGAGTGCTCCATTATTATCCCTGCCAACAGTAAGTTAGGGATGCATCATGGCGTTCATTGCACAGCAAGAGAGTGTTTCTACACCTCTTATTTGGGTTTCCGAGCAAGGCACAGATAAGTCTTTGCTGGATGCTTTGACCCAAATTCTTGCACGTGGAGCCCAAAGTCTAATGATTCTGGCCTGTAGCGCTAACAATCATTCCCCCCGAGTTCTTGAGTCCTCATTGCAGTCTTACCCAATACCAATTTGTGGAGGAATATTTCCTTCTGTTTTTTATGCAGATACAAAATTGGATAAGGGATTTATTTTGGTGGGATTTCCTTTCGTAATTTCCGTTACTAATTATGATCTTTCTGTTAATCAAACTGCTCCAGACTTTAATTCTCCGTTAGTTCGGGATGCTGAACAACCGCAAAGCTCGTTTGATCTATTGGTATTTATAGATGCTATGGCGAACGCTACCGAACCTTTTATTAATGTCCTCTACGAAACGTTGGGTGGTGGAATAGATGTAATTGGTGGTGGTGCCGGCTCGATTGATTTCAAACAGCGCCCCTGTGTATTTTCGCGGAAGGGTTTACTGATGAACACTGCTCTCGTTGTTCGTTTGCCAGTGCCTATGCAGTGTGCTGTTGAACATGGTTGGGAGGTTTTAAATGGCCCCTATTTAGTTACAGAGGCCGAAGATACCAAGATAAAAACATTAAATTATTTACCCGCGTTTGATGTTTATAAAAATGTAATTGAAGAAATTGCAGATTATAAATTTACAAAAGAAAATTTTTTTCAAATATCGCAAAACTTCCCTTTGGGAATACTAAGCATTAATGACGACATATTGGTTCGTGATCCCATCCAGGTTCGTGGCAAAGAATTATTTTGTGTCGGGTCTGTGCCTGTAAACTCCATGATTTATATTTTAAGCGGAAATGACGAGCATATTGTTCGAGCAGCCGAAAATGCAGGCGTACTTGCACATAAAGAATCGCAAACTGCCAATCAGGAGTCCTTGAATTTCAGTTTGGTGTTTGATTGCGTGAGCCGCGTTCTTTATTTGGGTGATAAGTTTCCGCAAGAGATGGCAGCAATACAGCGTGGGCTTGGCGGCCAGCGATCAATTGTTGGTGCGCTCTCCATTGGCGAGATTGCAAATACCTGTCGCGGTACAATAAATCTATTAAATAAATCCATTGTTATTGGGAATATATAAAAACAATTATGAAACGTGCTCTCCAAATAATTTCAATCCAGCATGAGCTGGCAATGGCTATTGGAAATGGCCTCGATTTACATGAAATGCTTCAATCGTTTATCCGTGTCTCTATTGCTCGTTTGGATTTGAGTAGCGCACATTTATTTTTATTTTGCGACGAAAATAATGAGCCTATTCATTATGTGGGTGAGACTGCAGATTGCCAGTTATCGCACTATCTAAGTATTCCGGCACAATTTTTAGGTAAGGCTTGGGCTGACAATCCAATGCTGTGCGGTATTGTTCAAGCTCACTTGGGACAGAATGACTTATTGTCTGTTGTTCACTTTAACGGAAAGGTTTATCAAAGTTTTACTATCCCCGAACATGGGGTCATTATTTTTGAAAGTATTGTAGAAATTGAGCCGACTATCCAAAAATCTTTGCAACCGATTTTGAAAAAACTGGCGTTGAGTTGTTATGCCTGTCTCGTGCATCAGTCTCTCGCAAAAGAAATGGCTGCACGTAGATGCGCAGAAGAAAAAATTGCCCACCAAGCTGCTCACGACGAGCTGACGCAACTTTTTAATCGCAGAACTCTGACGGATAATCTTAAAAAAGCTATTGCCTACTGTAATGAAAATAACAAGTTTGGTGCCCTGATCTTTATCGATCTAAACCAGTTTAAATCGATTAACGATGTAATGGGGCATGATGTTGGTGACAAAATATTAAAAGAGGTTGCTAATAGATTAAAGGGCATTACACGCGGTAAGGATACGGTTGCTCGCTTTGGTGGCGATGAATTTATCATCCTATTGCCAGACTTAGGCGATTATGAGCAAGTTGCCGAACAAATTGTAAATAGAACAGCAGTGCGCATCCTTGATGTTATCGAAGAGCCTTTCTCTGTAGGGGATTTGGTTTATAACGTTAGTTGCAGCATGGGCTTTGAGATTTTTCCTGTCGTCGATAATTCTTCATGCGATATTATCAAGAATGCCGACCTTGCGATGTACGAGGCCAAAACATTGCGGCAGCGTGTGGCCTTGCGTTATAACTCGAGCATGTCAGAAAAGCTCAATATGCGCTCTGCATACGTAGCAGAGCTTAAAAATGCCCTGAAAAACAATGAATTTGTTCTCTACTATCAGCCGCAATACGATTTTGACCATCAAATCATTGGTGCTGAAGCCTTGTTGCGTTGGAATAACCCAAAACGTATTCAGGAATCTCCGGAAATTTATATTCCCATAGCAGAAGACAGCGAGCTGATCCTTGCGATTGGTGACTGGGTTTTGCATGAGTCGTGTCGGCAGTTAAAAATTCTGCAGGAAGCTGGGTTGCCGGAAAGCTTTAAGAAGTTATCTGTCAACGTAAGTGCAAAGCAGTTGGGGCAAGAAAATTTCTTCGATAACATTTGCCGCGCTATAAAAACCTCGGGTGTGAACGCTGGCCAAATGACAATTGAGATTACTGAAAATATTTTAATTAGTCGCATTCATGATGCAATGAATTTAATTGCCCAATTGGGTGATATCGGTGTGGACTGTGCTATTGATGATTTTGGTACTGGCTATTCTTCGTTAACTTATTTGCGCCGCTTGCCATCGAGTCTGATAAAAATCGACAGAAATTTTGTGCGTGATATTCATAAAGATGAAGAAAATCGTTCTATTGCCAAAATGATTATTGCGCTCGGCGAAAATTTGGATATGGATATTTTGGCTGAAGGTGTTGAGTCTGCAGAGGAGTTGCAATGTTTGAAAGATTTGGGGTGCACCCAGTACCAGGGGTTTTATTTTTCACATCCTTTGCCTTTTGATCAATTTAGTGTGCTGGCAAAATCGCGTTATTTAGAAGCTTGTTAATTATTTGTTCGAAGTGCTAAAACCTAATGACTGAGTCTGTAGTAGCTAAACCCTTCGCCTATATTGGCCTTGTTAATCCCAAAAGCCCGGAAAATGTCGGTATGGTAATGCGTGCCGCTGGTTGTTACGAGGCAAGTAAAATATTTTATACGGGCACACGTTTCGATCGCGCTCGCCAATTTTTTACCGATACAAAAAACAGCCATGAAAAAATTCCGCTGAAGCATACGGAGGATTTGGTTGCGGTAGTGCCTGAAGGTGCAAAAATTGTTGCTGTCGAGCTCGTTGAAGGTGCAACGCCGCTCATGTATTTCGAGCATCCTGAACACGCTTTTTACATATTTGGTCCAGAAGATGGTTCGCTTTCGCAAAGTGTTTTGGATAAGTGCGATCACGTGGTTTATGTGCCCACCGTAGGCTGTATGAATTTGGCTGCGAGTGTAAATGTTGTGCTTTATGATCGTTTAGCAAAGTCTGTAGGTTCTGCAATTGAAGATAGGTCTATTGCAGAGAATCGTGATACAAATAGTCGGGGTGTGGTTGTTAGGAAGTAAATGGCTCACACATAACAAAAAGGCAGCTAATTGAGCTGCCTTTTTGTTTCAAGCAAAGATGGAGTTACTTGGCTCCGGCAGCCTCTAATGCAATCACGTATTCCTCGCCATTGCGGTGAGTCTTAATAGTTTGCAAAAAGGTCTTTCCTTCAGGGCCGACTGCATTTAAATCGCGACCAGCTTCTTTGAATAATCTCACGAAGGTTGTGAAGTTTTCACCACGCATGCCGCGGTAGGCTTTTTCTAAAAGATGAAAATCTGCGTTTATTCCTGTGGGTGCGGTAAATTCCAAAAAGGTTTTGATGCGCTCTTCATCAAAAATTTCGCCCAGTACTTTCTCTTTGTCTTTACGTAAACTCATGTTCGTTCTCTTAAGAATTTAATTTTTTCAGCAACAATTCATTCAATGCTTGTGGGTTGGCTTGACCTTTAGACGCTTTCATCGCTTGGCCAACAAAGAAACCGAGCATTTTTGCACGTTTGTCTTCAGCGGCTGCGCGGTAACCTTCTACTTGCGCAACATTGGCAGCGAGAATGTCGTCGATGATTTTCTCCAGTGCACCTGTATCAGAAACTTGTTTTAAGCCTTTGGTTTCGATAATGGTATCGGCATCGCCTTCGCCATTAGTGATGGCTTCAAAAACTTGCTTGGCGATTTTGCTCGACAAGGTACCGTCTTTAATACGTACCACTAAACCTGAAAGCAATTCCGGTGTAACGGGAGATTGGTCGATGCGTTGTTCAGTGCGATTTAAATAAGCACCCAAATCCGCCATGATCCAGTTTGCAGTCAGTTTTGCTTCACCGGAGATTTTTGTCGCTGCTTCAAAATAAGCGGCTGCAAATTTATCCATGGTGATTTGACCTGCGTCGTAATCGCTCAAACCATATTGCTCAACAAAGCGCGCGCGTTTTGCCTCGGGTAATTCTGGCATCTGCTTGCGAACTGATTCGATATATTCGTCATCAATAATCACCGGCAATAAATCAGGGCAGGGGAAGTAGCGGTAGTCGTTGCTGTCTTCTTTGCTGCGCATTGAGCGTGCTTTTTTGGTGTCGCCGTTATAGAGGCGAGTTTCCTGTTTAATTTTTCCGCCGTCTTCCAGTACATCAATCTGGCGTTCAACTTCGAGTGCGATGGCTTCTTCCATAAACTTAAAGGAGTTTAAGTTTTTGGTTTCAGTGCGGGTGCCGAGTTTTTCCTGGCCTTTGGGTCGTACAGAAATATTTACGTCAAAACGCATGGAGCCCTGGCTCATTTCGCCGTCGCAAATTTCCAACGACGTTACGATTGAGTGTAATTTTTTTGCGAAAGCGACAGCTTCTTCTGCGCTGCGCATATCGGGCTCAGTTACCACTTCAATTAATGGTGTGCCTGCGCGGTTTAAATCGATTCCGCTCATGCCGGCGAAATCTTCGTGCAAGGATTTGCCTGCATCTTCTTCCAAGTGCGCGTGGTGAATGCGAACGCGTTTGGTGCGGCCGCCTTCCAATTCCAAATCAACAAAGCCTGCGCCAACAATCGGTTCTGCGAGTTGCGTTGTTTGATAACCTTTTGGAAGGTCTGGATAGAAATAGTTTTTACGTTCGAACACAGAACGTTTACCGATTTCTGCATTTACCGCCAAGCCAAACATGGTGGCGAAACGAAATGCTTGTTCGTTTGCAACAGGCAAGGTGCCTGGCAATGCCAAATCAACAGCACAAGCTTGGGTGTTTGGCTCCGCACCGAATGCAGTGCTAGCGCCAGAGAAAATTTTGGTTTTGGTGGCAAGTTGTACGTGAACTTCCAAGCCAATAACAGTTTCCCATTGCATCTTTTATTCTCCTCTTACTCAATGCCTGGTGCAGTTTGTTGGTGGAAGTTGGTTGCTTGTTGGAATTGATGCGCAGCATTTAATAATTGCGCTTCGGCAAAGAAATTGCCGATCAATTGCAAGCCAACAGGTTTGCTATCCACAAATCCGCAGGGGATTGATAAGCCGGGCAAGCCCGCCAAATTAGTTGCGATGGTGTAAATATCTTCTAAATACATGGCAACTGGGTCTTTCGATTTTGAGCCAAATTGAAATGCAGGCGACGGTGAAGTTGGGCCGAGAATGACATCGACACTTTGGAAGGCATCAACGAAATCTTGTTTGATCAAGCGGCGAACTTTTTGTGCTTTGCTGTAGTAGGCATCGTAATAACCGGCAGACAATGCATAAGCGCCCACGAGAATGCGGCGCTTCACTTCATCGCCAAAACCTTCGCTGCGTGAACGCATATAAAGGTCATTTAAATCTTTTGGATTTTCACAGCGATGGCCGTAACGCACACCGTCCATACGCGACAAGTTTGCAGAGCATTCTGCCGGGGCGATTACGTAGTAAGCCGGTACTGAAAGATTTGTATGCGGCAAACTGATGCTGTGAATCGTTGCGCCCAAGCTTTCGTAAACTTTTATCGCCGCTTCAACATGCGCAGCAGTTTGCGGATTCAAGCCTTCACCGAAATATTCTTTAGGTACACCGATGCGCAAACCTTTCAATGAATCATTTAAAGTTGCGGTGTAGTCAGGCACTTCGCGATCAACACTGGTGGAATCTTTTGTGTCATAGCTCGCCATGTCGTTCAATAAAATCGCAGCGTCTTCTGCGGTGCGCGACAAAATACCGGCTTGATCCAGGCTCGACGCAAACGCAATCATGCCCCAGCGAGAAACGCGGCCATAGGTTGGTTTGATGCCTGTTAAACCACAGTGAGCAGCTGGCTGGCGAATCGAACCGCCGGTGTCAGATGCAGTTGCTGCTGGTGCTAAATGTGCAGCAACCGCTGCCGCAGAACCGCCAGAAGATCCACCGGGAACACAGTCAGTTGCCCAAGGATTTTTCACGGGGCCGTAATAACTTGTTTCATTGGATGAGCCCATTGCGAATTCATCCATGTTGGTTTTGCCCAACATGACTACGCCGGAATCCAAATAATTTTCAACGATGGTCGCGTTGTAGGGCGCGATAAAATTATCGAGCATTTTGGATGCACATGATGTGCGAACACCAATCGTGCAAAAAATATCTTTGTGTGCGATAGGCACTCCGCAGAGTGCGGGCGCATTGCCAGCTGCTAAACGCTTATCTGCAGCAGAGGCTTGTGCGAGTGCAAGTGCGGGCGTAGTGGTGATATAAGAATTGTAGGTTTTATCGAGGCGCGCAATGCGGTCGAGATAATGCTGGGTAACTTCAACGCTGGAAAAGTCTTTGTTGCGTAGACCTTTTACAAGCTCGGCAATGGTTAACTGATGCATTCAAAAATTCCTGATCGGGACGGCGTTGAAAGTCGCCAATATAAAGTGCAAATGATTGTGCTTATCACAAACGTATTTTTATTGGATTACCTTACTCAATAACTTGGGGCACCAAGTACAAACCGTCTTGCACGGCAGGTGCAATGGATTGGTAAAGTTCGCGCTCATTTGGCTCAGTCACCACATCTGCACGCAAGCGTTGTACGGCATCCAGCGGATGCGCCATTGGCAATACGCCATCGGTATTTACAGCTTGCAGCTGGTCAACCAGCGCGAGCACGGTAGAAATACGGTTTGCCACTTCATCGGCAGCGTCATCAGAGATGGCGATGCGCGCCAGATTGGCGAGTTTTGCGATATCAGAACGATCTACAGCCATAGCTGGCACTCCACATAAACGAATTCTGCAACACAGCTGGCTATTGGCCAATACCTTGATTTCACTGCTTTTCACACAAAAAATCGGGCGCTGTTAAAGGGGCGCTCAAGTTACCATATTTGGCCGGAGGTTGAAAAACTAGTTTGCGGGAAATGGGGGCAGAAAAGGCTTTTAGCGGCCTTATTGATGGCTTTGGGGCTCAAGTTTGCCTGGAGCCCTAACCGACAAGTTACTGGTTACGCATTTCCAGCATTTCATGCTCTACGTATTTAAGGCGCTCCTCCAGAATTGAGGTGCGTTGGAACTGGCCTTTGGCGAGTTTGAGAGCATTGCGCAGGTGGATTTGCGCCTTGTCATAAATGCCGTTGGCGATGAAATATTCGGCACGAGCCTCGTGAACTCCTAGAATATCGCCATTCAAGCCGTTTACTTCGGCCAACAAGTACCATAAGTAATCATCGTTCTTGCGTTTGCGCGAATAGCGTTCAAGCAGTTCTGCGCTCTGCTTGTATTGGCCGGCTTTCATGCTGGCCTCGGCATAGCGAATATTGAGCGGATAGCTTTCTGGATTGAGCTTGAGCTGGCTTTCCAGTAAATCGAGTGCGGGTTTGAATCGCTCTGCCGCAACATCTATATCTGCGCTCATGATCAGATAGGTTATTCGCGTTGGGTCTTTTTCGAGTAGCGGTTTGAGCGCCGTGCGTGCAGCATCAAATTGTCCGGCAGCCGAATAGGCCATAGCCAAGCCGTAACGGCTGGCATCGGGCGATAAATTGTCACCATCCAGCTCATTCTTAAAGCGTTTAATTGCTGTTTGTGGCGTCTCCTCAAGTTCAAACCTTATGCGTGAACGCATAAGTTGAAACTCAAGGTTGTCCGGATAGGCTGTGCGCGGATGAGCCATGGCGCGGTTACGTGCATCGGAAACACGGCGCTCGGTTACCGGGTGAGTCAGCAAATATTCTGGTGGGCGGCGACTTGAGCGGGTCGCATGCAGCATTTCTTCAAACATATCTGAAGCAGCGTAAGGATCAAGCTTGGCTTGATACATGGTCTGCATGCCTATACGGTCAGCTTCTTGCTCGTTTTCACGGCTAAAGCGCAAGGACGCAGCTTCGGTTGCCGCTTGGGTGGCCATAATCGCGGCCATACCGCCGTCGCCGTTACTGTTTGCGGCTAAAACCAAACCTGCCAACATGCCGGCAAGCATGGGCATCATCATATTCTTTTGTTGTTCGAGCCGGCGGGCATAGTGGCGTTGGCTCAAGTGGCCCATTTCATGGGCGAGAATAGCTGCTAGCTGGTTCTCGGTTTTGGCGTAGTTGAATACACCGGTGTGCATTCCAATGATGCCGCCAGGTACAGCAAAGGCATTGAGTGTATCGTTTTTAACGACCACCAGATCAACGCGCTTGTCTTCCAGTTGGCTGTAAGGCAAGAGTCGGCCAATCAGGTTTTCAAGATAATCGATTACGAGCGGGTCTGAAGAGGTGGGCACTTGGCTGCGGTAAGCTTTAAGGACACGCTGCCCCAATATCCGCTCTTGTACAGGTGAAATCATTGCAGAGCTGGTATCGCCCAGTACAGGTAGTTCGATATCATTTGATGCATAGGTAAACGCGGCGGCTAAGGCGGCAGCTGCCAAGGCGCAACGGCCACAGGCAAGTACTAGCTGTCGGATAAGTCGGTTCACTGTGTAAAACTCCTGATGCAATAAGACTTAATGCCCACTCTGGCGGCGCACTCTAGCGTTTTTGTGACTTTCTGGCTACGCAGCCAAGCTTGCTTTGAACGTTAAACTACACATTAGTTCTTAAACTCATCTGTGATTTGGAGCGGTTCTGCGTTAATTTAGCGTCCTTTGCGTGGCGTATGATTCTTTTTCGGTGCGCCAGTCACGTTTTTGAAGGTGTAGGTTTTGAAAGATCAGGAAGCAGGCATCCCCGCTGCATTAAAGGTAGTAGAATCTGCAGCGGCTTTAAATTGTCCGGTCAATTTAGAGGTCGATGCGCGCCAGTTGGCTTGTCCATTACCCCTATTGAAAGCCAAGCAAGGCTTGCGCGCTTTAGCGGTGGGCGAGTTACTACGGGTTTGGTCGACTGATGCCGGGTCGCTCAAAGACTTCGTGTCTTTTGCGCATATAACAGGGCAGGTATTGGAAGGTTTTTACGGGCAAGACGGTTACTATTGCTTCCTTATACGTAAGCAATCTTAAGCAGTTCGCTTCGGGTTTACAGAGATTATTTATGCTAAACGTTTCGTATTGGATGATTGGATGCTGAAGTTGCCATTTAACTTTCGTTGGTGCCAGCATGCATTAGTTTTGTTCACCCTATTTATAGTCGCCTCTGCGCAGGCGCAACATTTGGCTGTCTCCAAAGTTTCCAATGTCATCAAAAGCGATAACGATAATCGTGAATATCGTTATCTAACCCTCAGCAACAACCTACGTGTCTTGTTAATTTCAGATCCCGCTGCAGAGAAATCTGCCGCAGCTTTAAATATCCACGTTGGCAGCCATCAAAACCCCAAAGAGCGTCCCGGCCTTGCGCACTTTTTAGAGCACATGCTGTTCCTGGGTACAGAAAAGTATCCCGCTGCAGATGAATACCAGGAATTTATTAGCCAGCATGGTGGAAGCAATAACGCCTATACAGCTGCAGAAAATACTAATTACTTTTTTGATGTTGAGCATGCTTCGCTTGAGCCAGCTTTAGATCGCTTCGCACAATTTTTTATTTCGCCGTTGTTTGACGCAAGTTACATTGAGCATGAAAAAAATGCGGTAAATGCAGAATATCTTTCAAAGATAAGCGATGATGAACGTCGCGAATGGGATGTGTACCGCAGTATATTTAATCCAGAGCATCCCGCTGCAATTTTTGATGTGGGTAGTCTGGGTACTTTAGCTGACATGGACGGGCATAGTGTTCGTGATGATTTGTTAGCTTTCTACCAAAACTATTATTCTGCGAACCTGATGACTCTGGTCGTACTGGGTAATCGCAAGCTGGATGATTTGCAAAAAATAGTTGAGCCGCGCTTTGTGCAGGTGCCTAATAAAAATCGCTCTATTACGCAAAAATATCCCAACTTATTTATGCCAAAAAGTTTGCCAGCACGCGCAAGTTTAAAACCCTTGAAAGAGTTGCGCCAACTGACTTTGGCTTTTCCTGTGCCAAACTATGCGGATAAATACAAAACCAAACCGTTAAATTACCTAGGCCATTTTTTAGGTAATGAATCATCGGGTAGTTTACTGGCGCTTTTGAAAAGCCTGGGCTGGGCAGAATCGCTCTCTGCTGGCGAGTTATATCGCAGCCGTCAAGATGCGCTTTTTGCGGTGACCATCCAACTTACCAAAGAAGGTGCTACCGCCAAAGATCAAATTGTTTCGGCCGTTTTTGATTATTTGAAAATAATGTCTGCGCGAGGCATCTCTGAATGGCGGTTTGTGGAGATGCAACAAATCGCTGAAATTAATTTTCGTTTTCGCGATAAACCTGCCGCAATTGATTCTGTTATGGAGCTGTCACAAGCCATGCATGATTATCCCGCACAAGATGTGCTTTGGGGCGATTATGCGTATACAAAATTTGACGAAGAATTGCTGAGACAGGCGCTGGGCTATTTGCGTAAAGATAATGTGTTTATATCATTGGTTGCGCCAGAGGCATCAACCGCTATTTCTTCCAGCTTTTATAATACTGCCTATAGTGCTGCACAGGGCATCCCCGAGGTGCTTGAACTCAAACCTATGTATCACCAAAAACTCGGGTTGCCGGAGCGCAATATTTTTATTCCCAAAAACCTAGTGTTAAAAGCTCCTTCAATGCTTCCTGCATCAGATGGACAAGCCGGTAAAAACGTACCGGCACTACTGGTTAATAATGAAGATTTAAAGCTCTGGTTTTTACAGGACAGAAAATTCCGCTCACCCAAAGCTGAATTAAATTTCCGTTTTAAATTACCCGTGTTAAATAATTCTTTGGAAAATACTGCGCGCACCCAGTTATTTGCAGCTTTGATTACAGATCAGCTCAATGAATACGCCTATCCCGCTAGCCTGGCTGGTTTGACGTTCAGCGTAAAAGCGAACTCTCGCGGATTGGAAGTTAATGTTGCCGGCTATACCGATAAGCAAAGTTTGTTGATGAACAAGATCCTGGCTGCCATAGGGCAAGCCAGTTTTACTGAGGCCCGTTTTGAAACCTTAAAAGATGATTTGATTCGCGAATGGCGCAACGAAGATAAAAACTTGCCTTATGCTGTGCTCGCCAAAAAAGTACCTCGCTTACAGTATTTACCTTATTGGGGATCAAAAGAATTTATTGATGTGCTGTATAAAACATCTTATGACCAGTTCAAACAATTTTCTTCTGAGTTATTGCGCGGTGCAAAACTGGAAACCTTGCTTTACGGCAATTTATATCCTCAAGATGCCATAAAGTTATCCGCCATCATTGAACATCAGTTGTTGAAAAAGCGTTCCAAACGTTTGCCGCAATTGGCAAAAGTATTGCGCTCGGAAAATAAAGACAATAAATCCTGGTTGTACATTTATCCGTTAGAGCACAACGATCATGCAGTTGAATTATATGTTCAAGCTTTAGCCCCCTATATTGATGATGCTGCGCACATGAAATTGCTCACGCAAATTTTGGAGCCGCGTTTTTTTAATCAATTGCGAACTGAAAAACAGTTAGGTTATGTGGTTTCAGTGTTTCCCATGCCAATCAGAAATGTTGAAGGCAGTTTTTTTGTAGTGCAATCGCCTAATGTGTGTGCCACAGCATTGGTTGATGAAGTGAATAATTTTTTGTCTGCAAATGCAGCCAGCTTGACGGAAGGGTTCGCTGAAAATAAAGCTGCACTCTTATCAGAATTGCGCGAGCCTGCTTTGTCTTTAAATGAACAGTCAGAAAAATTCTGGCAAAGTATTTTATTAAATGACTATGAATTTACTCGTCAGCAAGATTTGATTAATGCAGTGAGTAAAATAACACCGGAATCTTTGCGCAAATATTATGAAGCCGCATTTTTGCAAAAAAATCGTCGTCTTTGGTTGTCGACAGAAAAATTAGACAACATGAAAGATTTTGATGTAATTCAAAATGTTGCCGCCTACCAACAGAAACAACAAGGATACTTACAACAATAGATACGTATTGAATGCAACAAAAATGCTAAATAATGGTGCATTTTTATTGTGATTTTTTATTTTTATTGCTTGGAGAATCCAAAAAAATTAGGTAATAATGCCAACCCTAATTTAAGTGACAGGATTTAGAGTTTATTTCTCACTTCTGCACCTTTATTGTGCCCGTCAGGTCGACACCCAAACGACTCAGGACTGGTAAAAAAACGCCATTTATGTAAGAATTCGGCGTTTTTTTAGTACAACCACAAGGAATTCTTCGCCGCTAACCCAGCAATATCAATGCTTTCAGGGGCGTAGGGCGCGCGAATACCCCAGTTCCAATTCCTATATATAGATACTCTCTATAGACACTATCGCTAAGTAAATATGCGCCACAAGCGCATACCCGAGGAGATTTGAATGCTACAAGATATCGATGCTATTGAAACCAAAGAATGGCTGGACGCCTTAAAGTCAGTTGTGCGACATGCCGGTAAGGATCGCGCAGCCGAATTACTCAAGACTCTGTCTGAATCTGCGGTTAACCAAGGCATTGAACAGCCTTCATCTATTCGTACTCCCTATCGCAACACCATTCCCGTTGAGCAAGAAGTAGACTATCCGGGCGATTTGAAGATGGAGCGCAAAATTCGCTCAATTATCCGCTGGAACGCTATGGCTATGGTAATGAAGGCCAACGACAACGACGAAGGTCTTGGTGGCCATATCGCGTCTTTCGCATCATCTGCGACCTTATATGACGTAGCTTTTAACAATTTCTTCCGCGGTAACGATGGCGATGTGCCAGGTGACTTGGTGTATTTCCAAGGTCACGTTTCCCCCGGTATGTACGCGCGCTCTTATGTAGAAGGGCGTTTGAACGAATCCCATTTGGACAATTTCCGTCGCGAAGTCGATGGCGGTGGTTTGTCCTCTTACCCACACCCATGGTTGATGCCTGATTACTGGCAGTTCCCCACCGTATCTATGGGTTTGGGCCCAATCAAAGCAATTTATCAAGCACGTTTTAACCGTTATATGGAAGCCCGTGGTTTAACGCCAGTAAGCGACCGTAAAGTCTGGGCATTCCTGGGCGACGGTGAGTGTGATGAGCCAGAAAGCCTGGGTGCAATTTCTCTCGCTGCGCGTGAGAAGTTGGACAATCTGATTTTCGTGATTAACTGTAACTTGCAGCGTTTGGACGGCCCGGTACGTGGCAACGGCAAAATCGTGCAAGAGCTTGAAGGTGTATTCCGTGGCGCAGGCTGGAACGTAGTTAAAGTTCTGTGGGGCGCTGGTTGGGATCGCTTGTTAGAGAAAGATAAAACTGGCTTGTTGCAAAAGCGCATGGACGAAGTTGTCGATGGCGAGATGCAAAACTACAAGGCCAACGGTGGTGCTTACACCCGTGAACACTTCTTCGGTAAATATCCTGAGCTGTTAGAGCTGGTTAGCGATATGACCGACCAGGACATCCTTTACCTCGCACGCGGCGGTCACGACGTTAAGAAAGTGTATAACGCTTACCACAATGCCGTTAACACCAAAGGCCAGCCAACCGTAATTCTTGCCCAAACTGTTAAAGGTTACGGCATGGGTTCATCGGGCGAAGCTATCAACAAAACTCACTCGGCCAAGCATTTGGCGGTGGAAGATCTGAAGAAATTCCGCGATCGTTTCGAGTTGCCAATCAAAGATGAAGAATTGGAAGCGCTGCCGTACTACCGTCCAGCAGAAGACAGCCCTGAGATGCAATACATGCGCTCTCGCCGCCATACGCTGAAAGGCTATTTGCCATCGCGTAAAGCGGATTTCGATCCGGTTGTTGCACCGGCGTTAGAGGCTTTTGCTGCGCAGTTGAAGAGCACAGGCGAGCGTGAAATCTCTACCACCATGAGTTTCGTGCGTATTCTGTCTTCTCTGGTGAAAGACAAGCAAATCGGTAAGCAAATTGTTCCAATCGTACCGGATGAAGCCCGTACTTTTGGTATGGAAGGTATGTTCAAAACCATCGGCATTTATTCATCCGAAGGCCAAAAATACACCCCGCACGACGCTGGCCAAATGATGTCTTACCACGAATCTGCCACTGGCCAGATTTTGGAAGAAGGTATTAACGAAGCCGGTTCTATGGCTTCATGGATTGCTGCAGCAACTGCTTACAGCAACTACCGCGTGCCCATGATTCCGTTCTACATCTACTACTCCATGTTCGGTTTCCAACGTATTGGTGACCTGGCGTGGGCGGCGGGCGATTCACAAGCGCGTGGTTTCTTGTTGGGCGCGACTGCTGGCCGTACTACATTGAACGGCGAAGGCTTGCAGCATCAGGATGGTCACAGCCACGTAATGGCAAATACCATTCCAAATTGCCGTACTTATGATCCAACTTACGCTTACGAATTGGCCGTTATCATTCAAGACGGTATCAAGCGCATGTATCAAGACAAAGAGAACGTGTTCTATTACATCTCTTTGATGAACGAAAACTACCAACACCCAGACATGCCTGCCGGTGCTGAAGAAGGCATCGTTAAAGGTTTGTATCTGTTGGAACAAGGTACTGGCAAAGCGAAAAACCGCGTTCAATTGATGGGTGCGGGCACTATCCTGCGTGAAGTGCGTTTTGCTGCTGAAATCTTGCGTAAAGACTTCGACGTTGAAGCTGACGTATGGAGCGTAACCAGCGTGAACGAATTGACTCGCGATGGTCAGCGCGCTACCCGCTGGAATATGTTGAACCCGACTTCTGCTGCGCGTAAGCCATACATTACCCAACAGTTGGAAGGTCGTGACGGTCCATTTGTGATCGCTACCGACAACTTGAAAACCTACTCCGAGCAACTGCGTGCCTATGTTCCTGGCACCTACACCGTGTTGGGTACCGAAGGTTTCGGTCGCAGTGATACTCGTACTCAATTGCGTCACTTCTTCGAAGTTAACCGTTACTTCGTGGTAGTTGCTGCACTCAAATCTTTGGCAGACCAAGGCAAAATCAAGCCTGATGTAGTTGCCAAAGCGATTAAAAAGTTTGGCATTGATCCAAATAAAGTGGATCCAATGAGCGTCTAAAAACTGGCCGCCCTCCCAAAAGGAGGGCTGCTCTGTTTTCAGGGCAAGGCATTTGTATCGAATACAATTTGATCGATTAAATGCTCTATATAAAGAGCAAATTTAAGTGAGGATAAACAGTGGCAATTCAAACAATTAAAGTCCCCGATATTGGTGGCGCAGAAGGCGTTGAAGTTATTGAGATTTCGGTAAAAGTAGGCGATGTAATCGCTGAAAATGATTCCATTCTTGTATTGGAAACCGACAAAGCTTCAATGGAAATCCCTGCCAGTGTGGGCGGTAAAGTTGTCGCTATTAAAGTGAACCTTGGCGATAAAGTGTCTGAAGGCTCTGCCCTGATTGAAGTTGAAGCTGAAGGTGCGGGCGTCGCTACGTCTGCCGCAGCTCCAGCACCTGTTGCCGCACCCGCTGCCGCTCCTGCACCTCAGGCAGCTGCTCCCGCCGCAGCGCCAGCTGCGGCTTCATCAGAAGTTACCTTATCTGTGCCTGATATTGGCGGTGCAGAAGCGGTAGAGGTTATCGAAATCTCTGTAAAAGTTGGTGATGAAGTTGCCCAAGGTGATTCGTTGATTGTATTGGAAACAGACAAAGCCTCTATGGAAATTCCAGCAGAGACTGCCGGTAAAATCCTGAGTATCGCTGTGAAAGTAGGCGATAAAGTTTCTCAAGGTGCTGCAATTGCTGTAGTTGCCAGTGCTGGCGGTGCGCCTGCTCCGGCAGCAGCGCCAGCTACTGCCGCACCAGCTCCTGCAAAAGTTGAAGCTGCGCCAGCACCCGCTGCTGCGTCTACTCCAGCACCAAAAGCGGCTGCAGTTGAAGAAGTTGTTCAAACTGGCGATGTATACGCCGGTCCTGCTGTGCGCAAACTGGCTCGTCAGTTGGGTGTAGACCTTGGCAAAGTAAGTGGCTCAGGCCCACGCAGTCGTTTATTGAAAGATGACGTGCGTAATTATGTCAAGCCAATCGTTCAAGCTGCTCAATCTGGTGCTTCTTTCGGTGGTTCAGGTGTTCCTGCATTACCAGTGATTGATTACTCCAAGTTTGGCGAAATCGAAATCGTCAAAATGAGCAAAATCAAAAAACTGACTGCAGACGCCATGACCCGCAGCTGGTTGAACGTTCCGCGTATTACCCAATTCGACGATGCAGATATCACTGACCTCGAAGCTTTCCGCAACAGCATGAAAGCAGAAGCTGAAAAGCGCGGCAGCAAGTTGACTCCATTGCCATTCATTGTGAAAGCTGTTGCAGCTGCCTTGGTTGCTGAGCCTTCTTTCAATGTTTCTGTGCATCAAGACAACGAAAGCATTGTGCACAAAAAGTTTGTACATATTGGTATCGCAGTAGATACACCAAATGGTTTGTTGGTTCCTGTTGTTCGTAACGCCGATAAAAAAGGTTTGTTTGAACTGGCAGATGAAATCAATGTGCTAGCTAAAAAAGCACGTGAAGGCAAGTTGACTCCAGCCGAAATGCAAGGCGGTTGCTTCACCATTTCCAGCCTTGGTGCTATGGGTGGTAATGGTTTTACACCAATGGTTTCTGCTCCAACTGAAGTAGGTATCCTCGGTGTATCTCGTGCGCAAATGAAACCTGTGTGGAACGGTAAAGAGTTTATTCCGCGCAACATGTTGCCACTGTCATTATCTTACGATCACCGCGCAGTAAACGGTGCCGACGCTGGCCGCTTTATGACTTACTTGACCGGCGTAATTGGCGATTTGCGTCGTCTGTTGTTGTAATAGGTTTTAGGTAAGTTGTATAAAAGGTCAGCACTGCTGGCCTTTTTTGTTTTTGCATTTTTGTTAAGAAGGGAGTCGTCATCCTCGCGTAGCGGGGATCCAGCTTTTGATTTTAGTCTGTTAACAACTGGATCCCCGCTACGCGAGGATGACGACTCCCAAATAAGTTTGATTTACACTTTATAATTAAAAATAAAACATTCGACAGTGGTACTCATTCACCTTTAATGAGAGATTCACTATGCAGTTAAAAAGTAAAACTAACTATTTTATTGTGATGTTCGCATTTCTAATAAGTGCATGCGCCACTCCAGTCATCACACACTTTGATGATCCAACCAACACCTACAACGCACAAACAACCTACCAAAAACTGAAAGGTGATTATCCGTTTATCACTATCGCCAGCACGACTTCACCAGCTACCGTCAAAGAAATTAAAAATATTACTTACGTGCAATACGGTAACCGCGCAATGCAGTTGGATTTGTATCTGCCTAAGCCCTCCACGAAAAAATTAACGCCGGCGATTATCTTTGTTCACTGCGGCGGCTGGAAGCATGGCTATCGCGAAAACTTTACGCCTATGGCAGTCCGCATGGCGGAACAAGGTTATGCAGCGGCAACTATTTCTTATCGGCTATCGCCAGAAGCTCAGTATCCAGCTGCGATTTACGATGTAAAAGCGGCTGTACGTTGGTTGCGAATCCATGCCAAAAAATACGGAGTGGATGCACAACATGTCGCTATTGCTGGCGGTTCTGCGGGGGGACAAATTGCGAGTCTTGTGGGCGTAACTAACGACGAAGAAAAGTTCGATCCTCAAAGGAAATCCGGCAAGGTTTCTAGTGCGGTGCAAGCGATTATTAATATCGATGGTCTTTCAGACTTTACGTCCGAAACTGCATTGAAATACGAAGATGATCCCAAGAAAAATCCGTCGGCAGCGGGAGCGTGGTTTGGTGGGCGCTACTCAGAAAAAACTGAATTATGGAAAGAAGCTTCGCCGATTAATCACGTTTCAAAAAATACACCGCCCATTCTTTTTATTGGCAGTGCCCAAACACGATTCAGTGTGGGGCGAGAGGAAATGATTGCGAAGTTAAAGCCTCTTAGCGTGGATACGCAAGTGGTACTGCTACCAAACGCTCCGCATTCGTTTTGGATGTTTGATCCTTGGTTGGAACCTAGTGTGAAATCGACAGTGGAGTTTTTAAATAGCGAATTTAATTACGTGCCGCAGCGATAGTGTCCGGAGTTTCTGTGCATGTTATTTCACATTCTTATCTACTGTTGGTTGAGCGGTTTGCCAATACAATAATGCTTTAAACCATTTCAATTTCTTCGCTAGAAAGTTTATGAGTAAAAGCCCCAGAATTACTCCGGTAGAGTTTGCACAAATATCGAAAATATCAAAGGTGCGTGGTGGCATAAAGTGCTGGCCAATTTCAATTGCGATGGAATAGATAATTAAAAATGCGGCGCGCTGTAAAAAACTCCAGCGGGGAAATGCAAAACTGATTGAAAACCCTGCCACAAAATAACCAGTGCAATGCATTAACTTATCGTTAAACATAGGCACGGTATTTTCTGGGCTAGGCGTTAAGCCTAAGTAGCTGAATACAAGAAGGACAACAAAAAACTGCAGTAAACAAAGCGCGCGCCAAATCAACATACATACACCATTAACTTAATAATTGAGCGCAGCATAGCATTAAGATATTTGCTGTTCAGTGTGTTGCGTGAGGAAAATAAAATTATTTCGCTTGTGCGGCTATTTTACGAGAGCCGCTAGGGGTTCTGCGGCGTAAAGATCTTGCGGTGTGTTGATATTAAAAAAGGGATCATATTGTTCAGCTTCGAAATCAACCTGAGCAGGATTATAGTTTCTCATCCACTCTTGTAAACGTGGTGCTTCCCCTGAGTTGAGTTGCGTTTCAATCTCTTCTTTTAATGATCTATGCCATAGCGCAAATACCGGATGTGTATTCAGCTTTGAAGTTGCTACTACTAACCTTGAGGGTGAAGATTTGGCTGCTTTTACCAATTCTTCTACCAGATTGGCGGGAAAGAAAGGTGTGTCGGACGCGAAGCTGACGAGCCATTCTGCAGCCGGGGCTTTAGTCTGCATCCAGGTAAAACCGGCATGAATTCCAGCGAGAGGGCCCAGGTTATTCGGGAAAACATCTGCAACTACAGGTAGGCGAGTGCGGGCAAAACGTAGGCTATTGCCATTGGCGTTGAGCAGCAGCTGTGTGACCTGCGGTTGGGCGCGGTCAATAGTGCGCTGCAACAGGGTTTTACCAGCAAGTGGTAGAAGGCACTTATCGCCCCCACCCATACGACGCGCAAGGCCGCCAGCAAGGATAATACCGACTACAGATTCGGATGCTTTCATAAGCGATTCAGGGTACCCAATAGTGAGCTGAGGCGTTTGCCTCTGCCAGTTATACGCCTTTATAGACAACAAAGATGAACCAGAGTTGACTTGGCGTATAAATTTACATTTTTCATGTAAATAGTTTAGCTGTTAGTTGCGGATTTTACTTTTGTTTTGCTATTAAAGTTTATCGCAAAAGCTATCAAACCAATAACATTAATTGATTTTATATTAATGTTGTCGTCTTTTAGTATTTCTTCGTAGTCCACAGCAACCCATAATTGGAAGGGTAATACTATGAGCAATACTAATTTAACAACTTCAGCTGGCGCTCCTGTTGGTGATGATAACAACAGCATCAGCGTGGGGCCTCGCGGTCCACTGACCTTCGATAACCACTATTTATTTGAGAAGCTTGCGCACTTTAACCGCGAGCGTATTCCAGAGCGCGTAGTTCATGCGCGTGGCACGGGTGCGTACGGCCATTTCACTTTGAGCAAGAGTTTGAGCCAATATACCATCGCGGATTTCTTACAACGCGAAGGTGAGAAGACTGAGGTGTTTTTGCGCTTTTCGACTGTAGGTGGCGGTCAGGACTCCAGTGATTATGCTCGTGACCCGCGTGGCTTTGCCGTGAAGTTTTACACTCGCCAGGGCAATTACGATGTGGTGGGTAATAACACGCCGGTGTTCTTTTTGAATGACCCAATTAAATTCCCGGATTTCATTCACTCGCAAAAGAAGAACCCGCAAACCAATTTACCAGACCCGGCAGCGGCCTTTGAGTTTTGGGCGAATCACCCGCAATCCCTGCACCAAATGACGATCCTCATGTCCGATCGCGGTATTCCTTTGTCTTATCGTCATATTCACGGCTTTGGTTCGCACACCTTGAGTTTGTGGAATGAGAAAGGCGAGCGTTACTACGTGAAGTGGCATTTCAAAACCAATCAAGGTATTAAAACTTTGACGGCGGAGGAGGCTGCGACCAAACCAGCATTCGGTGCGCAGCAAGATTTGGTGGATGCTATCAATCGCGGTGACTTCCCTAGCTGGACGGTAAAAATCCAAATTATGACGGAAGCACAAGCGGAGACTTATCACCTCAATCCGTTTGATTTAACAAAAGTTTGGCCGCACAAAGATTTCCCGTTAATTGAAATCGGCCAGCTCGAATTGAATCGCAATGTGCAAAATTATTTTGCAGAAACCGAGCAGTCCGCGTTTGCGCCAAGTAATTTGGTTCCGGGTACAGGTGCATCGCCCGACAAAATGTTGCAAGCGCGTTTGCTGGCTTATCAGGATGCACATCGCTACCGCGTAGGCGTGAATCACAATCAGTTGCCGGTGAATGCACCGCGTTGCCCGGTGAATCATTATCAGCGCGATGGAGCGGCGGCAGGTTGCCCGTTTGGTCACGGTAATAATGGTCAGGGAAATCAGGTGCAAACCAGCGGGACGAATTATTATCCGAATGATCGCGCAGCCCAAGGTTATCCCGCACCTAATCCCGCTTTTAAAGAGCCGCCCTTGCGTTTGAGTCATGCAGTTGCGGATCGATATGATCAATTGAGTGAAGATTATTATTCGCAGGCGGGCGATTTATTCCGCTTGATGACGGATGATCAAAAAAATCAGCTTACTCGCAATATTGCGGGTGGTTTAAAGCAAGCGAATACTTCGATTCAGGAACGCATGCTCGTGCAATTCGCTAAAGCTGATCCCGATTACGCTGCTCGAATCAAAGCGCTTTTGTAATATTTTTGGATGATTTAACTCCGATGTTTTCCCGCTCATGATTGTATGAGCGGGTTTTTTTATTGATGTAAATTCTGCTGAGCGCATCTAGCGTCTTTATCTTCCCGTCCAAAATCTATAGCATCCCCCATCACAGGGCCTCGCTAGTTCCTTGTCGTGCATCATTAACAATAATTACAACAACCTGATTACCCGAGATTCGGGTTAATTCACTTCAGTAGGAAAAAGGATTATGGGGTTATTTTCATTGCAGTCGCGCCGTTTTTGGGTGGTGTTTTTGGCGGCGGCTCTCATCGCACTCTTGGCCGGGCTTCACATAATGTTCAAGAGCCTGCCGGTGCTCAACGTTGATATAGAATTTTCGCGAGCTGAGGCGGTTGCTGCGGCCGAAAGCTTCTCGCAAAAGCAATTTCCTGAACTCAAAACTGACCGCAGCGCTGCTGTGTTTGTGAGCAATCGTGGCTTGCAAAATTATGTTGAGTTGGAGGCGGGAGGTGTTACTGCCTATAACAGCATCATCAACAATGTTGATGCTATGACTCACTACTGGAAAGTGCGCAAATTTTCCGAGAGCCAGCAAAAAGAGTTAACCACCAGCTTTAGTCCCAAAGGAGTGCCTTTATCCTTCTGGCTTACTGTGCCCGATGAGGAGCCTGGCGCTGCATTGGAAGAGGCCGCCGCACGTGAGATTGCCGAGCGCGGCGCACGTGAATTTTTAGGCGAGCGCTTCAACGCTTATAAATCTTTTGAAACGGTTGTGCGCAAGCAAACCTCCGGGCGTGCCGATTATAGTTTTACCTACGAGCATGAATCGCTGAAATTAGCCGAGGCTAAATTTCGTATAGCCATACGTGTTGCGGGCGAGAAGTTGGTCGGCATAGATACAATTAGCCATATCCCTGAAGCCTTCAATCAGCGTTATGGAGAGATGCGTTCGGTAAACGACCAAATTTCGCGTATAGCAAACTTCCTCATGATGGGATTGTGGGGTCTTGGTGGATTGATTGGCGGTGGTATTTGGCTGCACAGACGTCATCAACTGCGATGGAAGCGCGGTTTTTTGCCTGCGTTGTTTGTGGGGAGCGGTATGGCCGCTACCGTTCTTGCTGGCATTCCTATGAGTTGGATGGGCTACAACACAACGATTTCTGCGAGCAATTTTTTATTGCAGCAAGTTGTGGCCGCAGGAACCTTGATGGTGGGTAGCACACTAATTTTTGCAACGATTTATTCGGTGGCCGAAGGTTTATCTCGTCAGGCTTTTGCCAGTCACCCCAAGTTGTTTGATTTCTTTCGCAAACCAGTTGCCGCAACTCCAGAAGCTCTTGGGCGCGTATTGGGCGGCTACGCCAGCGCCGGGTTCTTTCTGCTCTACGCAATGAGTTTTATCGTCTTAAGCCGCAGTATGGGGTGGTGGTCACCCACTGATGCGCAAACAGATCCCAATATCCTCGCCAGCTGGCGCCCGGCATTAGGGCCAATTTTTATGGCGATGCAGGCGGGTACCTGGGAAGAGTGTTTGTTCCGGGCCATACCTTTGGCGCTTGCCGCGATTATCGGAGGTCGCTATGGCATTCGTACGCCGCTCATTATTTTTGTCCTCATTCTACAAGCGCTTATCTTTGGTGGCGCCCATGCTAATTATCCGCAGCTGCCCGGCTACAGTCGCTTGATTGAGTTATTTATTCCCTCCATCTTTTTCGGTTTGGTTTATCTGCGCTTCGGGTTGGTTGTGGGGATGCTCACGCACTTTACCTACGACTTGATACTCATGAGCATGCCGATCTTTGTGTCCAATGATCCGAACCTTCTGATTGATAAAATGTTGGTGGTATTGGTGGGTACTGCGCCGCTCTTGCTGGTGTTGTGGGCACGCTATAAGGCCGGTGCATTTACTCCACTGGCGGCGGAGTGGCGCAATGGTGTGGCAGAGGTACCAAATATCCCTGAACCTGTATCGGCGCCGCAAACTGTGTCGGCAGTGGAGCCTGAGCCGTCTGGCTTAAAACCCATTTACCTAAAGCCAATCTTCCTGTTGCCGGTAGCGCTGATCTGTTTTGCAGTGCTTATTGCGGAGTGGCGTAAGCCCGCGCAAATCGATTGGTTGCAGTATCAAATAACCCGTGCAGAAGCCAAAGCTCTGGCAGAAAAAGAGCTGGCAACGCGCGGCGTAAAACTTGAGGGTGAATGGCATTCTGCAGTACTGACCCATGTCGGCTGGCGTCAACCCATGGATTTCGTATGGAAGGAGACTAATCCAGAAACCTTTAAAGGCCTGGTGGGGCGCTATTTGGATACTCCTTTATGGCAAATCACCTGGAGCAAGTTTGACGGCCCGGTAGAAGGGCGCTCCGAGAAATGGCAAGTCTACCTGCGTGCCGATGGCAGTTTGCACGATGTACTTCATACGCTGCCTGAGGGTGCCGCTGGCGCCAAGCTTACCCGTGAGCAAGCAACGGCTAAAGCGCTAGGCTGGATTGTTGAGCACGGTTGGGGCGATACCAACCAGCTGGAAGAAAAATCCGTAGAGGAAACTGTGCGCCCGGCGCGCAGCGATTGGGCCGTCAAATACATTGATAAAGCGGCGTTCAACCAAAAAGATGGCCAGGCTGTTATCCGCATTACCTTAAATGGCGATGAGGTATCGAGTACTGCTCGCACCATAGATATCCCTGAAAAATGGACGCGTGCCGAAGCTGAAAAGCAGTCCCGCAAAATGCCCTTTAATATCGCGACTGGGTTGGCGGGGTTGGTGCTGATTGCGCTGGCTTTGAGCACCTTCTTCCGTAAGCACACGGGGCGCAAAATCAAAGTTGGCCTTGCGCTGCCATGGATATTATTTAGTACCTTGTCATTCTTGGTGGTATCACTGCTATGGCTTGATGGAGATCTTGTAAATTTCCAACCGACAACGGGTTGGAATCAGCAATTGGCCATGAGTATTTTGTCCAGCGTACTGCAGGTTGCTGTTATTGGTGTATTGATTTTGTTTGCGGCCCAGGCTGTTTATGCTGAGCGCCCCTTGGCGAATGCAACCATCAAATCTGATTATATTCTGGGTGCGAGCATAGCCTTGGTTGTTGCGGGTTTGTATGCATTGGCGAGTTTGGCATTTCCTTCTAAAAATACACCACCAAGCTATGCGGCAGATTGGGGAACCTATCAACCTCTGGTAGCCGTTATTTTTAATGGCTTTAAAGCCTTTATCAAAAAACTCGCAATCATTATTGTGCTGATAGGCGCTGCACGCTTTTTGCAAAGTCGCCTGAAGTTGGCTGTGTTCGTGAGTTTATTTTTGGTTACCACTGTTGGGGTAGTTTTGTCGGCTGATGAAATTGCACCTGCGATTGCCAATCAGGTTTTGATGTTCTTTAGTTTTATTATCATGCTCATGTTAATTCGCCGTAAACAATTAGGCGTGTTGATTGCGATGCTGGGGGTGGGTGTTGCTTTAGGGCAGGCGAACATCGGGAATGCGCTTTATTCCAGCGCTTGGGCACATGCTGCGATTAGTATGATCTGTTGCTTGCTGGTTACCTATGTTTTCTTGCGTCACTGGCATCGCAATAGCGTTTTGTGATGAGCGTATAAGTCGTAAAAAGAGCACTGTGAAATCAGTGTTTTTTTAGGTGAGGAGTTGTATGGGCGTAAAAACTAATAGTTTAATTTTTATTAAAAAAATATAAATAAAAAAACGCCGCTGTGATATCAACACACAGCGGCGTTTTTGTTCGGACTATCCTTAAAGTGCTCCCGCCAACATTTGCTTATGAGCATAATCGACAGCGCGAGCGGTTAACGCCATGTAAGTGATACTGGGGTTCTGCGTTCCAGAACTGGTCATGCAGGCACCGTCAGTGACAAATACATTGGGTACATCATGCATTTGGTTCCATTTGTTGAGCACACTGGTTTTCGGGTCGCGCCCCATACGCGCCGTTCCCATTTCATGGATACAAGCTCCTGGTGCAGTAGCGCTGTTGTACGACGTGATATTTTTACAACCAGCGGCTTCTAACATTTCTACCGCACACTTGACGCCGTCTTCACGCAGCTTATGCTCGTTGTCACGTAGCTTGGCATCAAAGGTGATGAGCGGCATTCCATGTTTATCGGTCTTGCTAAAGTCCAGGTACATGCGGTTCTCGTGATAGGGCAGCATTTCTCCAAAACACGTCATATTCACTCTGTAAGCACCCGGTGAAAAAATCACATCTTTCAATGCAGTACCAATAACGCCTTCCGGCGCATTAGTAATGCGTTGTGCTTCACCCTGATAACCAAAGCCGCGCAAGTAATCTGCCTTTTTAGTTTTTTCATCAATATTAGTAAAGCGCGGGATATAAAAACCCGTTGGTTTACGGCCGGAATAATAAGTATCTTCAAGCCCCGGTAAAATACCGGAAGCGCCCATTCCATAGTGATGATCCATAAGGTTATGGCCAAGTTCACCACTACTGTTACCCAGGCCATTAGGAAATTTCTCCGAGCGGCTATTCAGTAAAATGGCAGTGGTACCGACGGTGCTGGCATTACAAAAAATAATGCGTGCTGAAATATTTAATTGCTTGCCCGTTTCTGCATCTTTAATGCGCACACCCGTTGCCTTGCCACTGGTTGCATCATAAATAATTTCTTGCACTATGCTGTTGGGGCGCAGGGTTAAATTGCCGGTCTCTTGCGCGACTGGCAAAGTAGCTGATTGGCTACTGAAATAAGCACCAAATGGACATCCGCGCCAGCAGCGATTGCGCGATAAACACTGCCCACGCTTACCTTTATGTATTTCCGGTTTGTACTCGCTCAGGTTGGCAACACGCCCTGGCGTAACTACGCGCCCCGGATATTTCTTTGCAACATTTTCACGTAAGTGTTGTTCAGCACAATTGAGTGGAAATGGCTTTAAGAACACGCCGTCAGGAACTTGCTTCAAATTTTCTTTTTGCCCACTTACGCCCACAAATGTTTCAACGTAGGTGTACCAAGGTTCGATATCAGCGTAACGAATTGGCCAATCGACCGCGACGCCCTCTTTTTTGTTGGCTTCGAAATCAATATCACTCCATCTGTAGCATTGGCGTCCCCACATAAGTGAACGTCCGCCGGTGTGGTGGCCGCGAATCCAATCGAAACGTTCATCTTCCTCGTAAGGATATTCGTCGTCTTTATTAATCCACTGTTTGTTTGCTTGTGTAACCCACCAAGCTAAACGATTCTGTTTTGGATAATGTGTAGTAATTTCCGCCTGCGGAACCTTGTCGTTATGAGGAAGATCCCAAGGGTCCATCATCGCCGTAGGATAATCTCCATGTGTCACGTCGCGTCCGCGCTCAAGTACCAGCGTTTTATAGCCTTTAGTGCAAAGCTCCATAGCCGCGAAGCCGCCGCTAATACCAGAGCCAATGACAATTGCATCGTAATCGGTTGTTGTTGTTTTGATCATTTTTAGAGTGCCCACGCTTTATTGTTAACTTCAGCGACTGAAATACAGGGTTTATAAGATCCGGGAATAGGCAGATAATTTAAAAACTTCTCGCCAATTTCTTCCGTCGTTAAGTAATACGCGATGACTTGTTGTTTGAACTCTATCAAGGCTTTTTTTGCGCTTGTTGTGTCATCGCTCTTGTTCAGTTCAAGTGCTTTTAATGCTTCTACTTGAGCCGTTGGTGATAGCTGTAAAAATTGTTGTTGGCCTAGATATTTTTCTAATGCTAACCAATGGGTTTTGTGTGTGGTTTGATAGGTTACATCAAACACTTGGCCCAACATTGAATCGAGTGTGATGTGAACTTTTACATCGGTTGCAGATGGGCTGTCGGTGCGGGGCAAAATGGTGTCCGCCAGCAAGCCAACCAATGCAAATTGCTCGGGTGTAAAAAAGTGCAAATGACTGGAGTTAGGGTTGGTGGGCGTGCCTGTTGTTTTATTTTGTTCAGATGTTTGCTCTGAACACCCCGACAAAATTGCACTCGTTAATGATGCGGATACAGCGCTGCCGGTAATCCAGGCGGTGTACCTGAGAACTTCTCTTCTGTTCATGGGAGGTGGCCTATATTGGTGATGTTTTATTGTTTGGTGTAACTGATAATTGAGCTTTGCTACAAAACGGCTCTCTTATGGTCGATAATTACATAAGGTGTTGAGCGTGTAAATTAGCGGGCAATCAGCTGTGTCAGCTGCGTAAGTAAATCGGTTTATTTGCCCTACAAAAGTCGTGTTAGCATGACACTTCTTAACAGAATGACCTTTCTCTAAAACTATTGGAAGTCTTTCGTAGTTTGTTCTTTGGGGTGAGTATGGATTTACATTTAGAAAACTTTCGCCGCGAGTACACTCAAGGTGGATTGGAACTGGAGGATTTGGCTGCTAACCCTTTTGAGCAGTTTAATCGTTGGATGGAACAGACCATCAAGTCTGGTATTCCTGATCCAAATGCGATGACCATTGCCACGGTTGATGCGTCTGGTCAGCCGTCGCAACGCATAGTGCTGCTAAAAAGTCTCGACGATAAAGGCTTTGTGTTTTACACCAACTTAGGCAGCCGCAAGGCGCAGGATCTAAAACAGAACCCAAAAATCAGTTTGCATTTCCCTTGGTATTTTTTAGAACGCCAAGTAAAAGTGTGTGGCGTAGCTGAACAACTTTCCACCGCAGAAGTTTTAAAATATTTCGTAACGCGCCCACGCGATAGCCAACTCGGTGCCTGGGCATCGCAACAGAGTCGCCCGATTTCATCGCGCGCTTTGTTAATGCAACAATTCGAATCTATGAAAAATAAATTTGCCAAGGGCGAAATTCCTGTGCCCGATTTTTGGGGCGGGTTTCGTGTCAAACCGCATCAAATAGAATTTTGGCAGGGCGGTGAGGCGCGCTTGCATGATCGCTTTGAATACAATTTGCAGCCGGATAATTCTTGGACGATCGAGCGGTTAGAGCCTTAAGCAGCTCGAATCTTAAGTAATAGGAAATCTTAAATAATAGGAGCCTTAGACGTTATGCAAATAATCGGTATGAAAAATCCCGGTACGTCTGATGTGCTCTATCTTGCGAGCGCAGAAAAACCGCAACCTAAATCAGATGAAGTTTTAATTCGCGTTCACGCCGCAGGAGTCAATCGTCCAGATGTTTTGCAGCGTGAAGGTTTATATCCTGCACCGGCAGATGCATCACCCATTTTAGGTTTAGAAGTCGCGGGCGAAATCGTTGCGCTCGGTGAAGACGTTTCAGAATGGAAACTGGGCGATAAAGTTTGCGCTTTAGTAAACGGCGGTGGTTACGCCGAATATGCTGCCGCACCTGCTGCACAATGTTTACCCATTCCCGATAATTTTACATTCGTACAAGCCGCTGCATTACCAGAAACTTTTTTTACCGTGTGGCATAATTTATTTCAACGCGCGCAATTAAAAGCCGGCGAAACCTTGTTAATCCACGGCGGTACCAGCGGCATAGGCACAACTGCAATTCAAGTGACGATTGCCTTTGGTGTAAAAGTATTTGCAACGGCAGGTTCAGTTGAAAAATGCCAAGCGATTGAAAAGCTCGGTGCTGTAGCGATTAATTATCGCGAGCAAGATTTTGTTGCAGAAATAAAATCCAAAACCCAAGGGCAGGGCGCTAACGTCATATTAGATATGGTTGGCGGTGATTATATCCAGCGCAACTTTTCTGCTGCGGCTAAGGATGGTCGAATCGTCAATATCGCTTTTTTAAATGGCAGCAAAACCGAACTGGATTTAATGCCACTCATGTTAAAACGTCTAACGCTCACAGGTTCAACACTGCGAGCACAATCTGCACAAGTGAAGGCGCAAATCGCACAAGAATTAAAACAACAGGTTTGGCCGCTGTTAAATAAGCAAACAAATTTACCGATGATTGATTCCGTGTTTCCATTGCATCATGTGGCACAAGCTCATGAGCGTATGGAATCTGGTAAGCATATTGGAAAAATAATATTGACTGTCATCTAAGAAATGCCAGTTTTTGGTGCAATCTTTTCTGGTGCTTGAGTAGTTGCTTCTCATGAGTGTCGGACGCTTATCAAATTCCCCCTGTTTTTATTGACGGCAAATGTTGCTATTGGTACACATGGCGCCTCAGGAAAAAACAAACAGCTCATTACTATTATCGAAAAAGGAGAACTTGCGTGAAAACTGATTATTCCAGGATGCTGGCAGGCTTGTTGTTATGTCTCACCGCTATGAGCGCGTGGAGTATTGAATACATTACGCCGAAACCCCTGGCAGAAACGCTCAAGGGTTCTGTGGGCACAGTCAAAAACGGTACTCTTGAGCTGCCCATTATTTCCTGGGGAGCGGATATAGCAACTATTCACGCAAATGGTAATGGTATTAGCACTGCACCAGATTCTTTGTTCGGGCAAGCCGGGCTGGATTTCAAACTCGTGCGTGAAGATGTGTTTGCTCGTCAACTCGAAAAATACATGTCTGGTACCACACCTTATTTGCGCGGCACCATGGGCATGATCAATATGGCCAGCGATTTGCTCGCAGGTGATCCACGCACCAAACCTGTTGTTATTGCCAAGCTCTCTGATTCCGCAGGTGGTGATGTATTGGTCGTAAAAGAAGGTATTCGCACAGTTGCAGATCTGCGCGGTAAAACTGTTGCGCTGCAAGCTTACGGCCCGCACCTGGATTATTTAAATCGTTTGCTTAACGATGCAAATTTAACGCTCGCCGATATCAAAGTGAAATGGGTGCGCGATTTAACCGCAAGTGCAAATTCGCCTGCAGAAGCCCTGCGCCAAAAAGATGTAGATGCCGCTTTTGTGATTACTCCCGACGCGCTCGCGCTCACATCAAACGGTACCGTAGGTACAGGTGCTGAAGAATCTGTACGTGGTGCACGCGTATTAGTTTCCACCAAAACTGCCAATAAAGTTATTGTAGATGTGTACGCAGTGCGCGCGGATTATCTCGAGCAAAATCGTGCAAAAGTTGAAGCTTTTGTGTCGGTATTGTTGAAAGCGCAAGAGCAAGTTGCGGTATTGGTAACCAACAGCGGTTCGCAAAAAGCGGAATATCAAAAGCTGATGAAATCTTCCGCTAAATTATTACTGGATTCTGAACAAGCAGTTGCAGATGCCGAAGGTATGTATGCCGATGCTGCACTCGCGTTATTTAACGGCAACAAAGCATTCTTTGCTGGTGCGGGCGAACAGCGCAGTTTTGAGGTGATTGCAAAAGAATCACTTGCAGGTATTAAACAATTTGGTTTGGCGAGCGGGCGCGAATTATTGCGTGCGCAAATGTGGGATTACGGTCGCTTGCAAGCACAAGTGGGCGCTGTAAAAGAAAAGCAAGCGAGCCGCTTCGATCAAAAAGCGGCGACAGCAACAGTAAACCGCATGCAACAACAGGGCGCGTTGCAATCCAATGAGCTTTATTCATTTGAAGTATTTTTTGCACCTAACCAAAACGCATTTACGGCAGAAATGTATAAAGATGCTTTTGATCGCGTTATTGAGTTGGCGGGAACTTATGGCGGTGCACTGATTACAGTAGAAGGCCACAGTGACCCCATGGAGTATTTACGCAAGCGTAAAGCGAATGAATCTGCATTGGTGCTTGGGCAAATCAAACAAGCAGCGCGCAATTTGAGTTTGAGCCGTTCGCAAGCGGTGCGTGATGCAATTTTGCAATACGGGAAATCTAAAAATATTGTGTTGGATGCAAGCCAGTTTGTCACCGTTGGCCACGGAATTGCCATGCCCAAAACGGGCATTTGCGGCGATGAACCCTGTGCACCTAAAACTGAAGCAGAATGGCGTACCAACATGCGGGTAGTTTTCCGTATTGTTCAAGTTGAAGCGGAAGCAGAAGTCTTTAAACCTTTGTAAGGACGCGACCATGAAAAAATTATTAGTAAGTGCGCCGGCGCTATTGCTGCTCGTGGCTTGCGATCAACAGCCTGATAGCAAGCAGGCAATAGAAAATATCCAGGGTCCACAAAATCTGGGACACCTATATGCGGGGAAGCCAACGGAATATACCTGGCCTGTTATTGAACAAGCAGGTGCAATACAAATTTCCGCATCTTTGCTCGCGCAAAATTATTACTTGGTTATTGATGGCTCAGGCTCCATGGATGAGGTAGGTTGCTCAGGTAATCGCAAAAAAATCGACGTTGCAAAAGAAGCGGTAAATCAATTTATTGACAGCATTCCCAAAGATGCCAATGTCGGTTTGCTCGTGTTTGACGATAAGGGAATAGGTGAACGTGTTGCGCTTAGCGTGGATCACGACAGTGTTAAACAGGAAGTGCAAAATATTTCCGCCAATGGCGGTACACCTTTGCTTGAAGCAATGTCGCGCGCCTACAGCGCAATCACTGCGCAAGGGCAGCAGCAATTAGGTTACGGCGAATACCATATGGTAGTGGTGACTGATGGTGAAGCTAATACTGGGCAAGATCCGGGCAGAATTGTTGATACTATTTTGCGTGCAAGCCCAATTACCTTGCACACCATCGGCTTTTGTATTGGCAACGGGCACAGTTTAAATGTACCGGGGCTTACTGACTATCGCGCGGCGAATAACCCTGATGAATTACTTGCCGGTTTGCAAAGTGTGTTGGCTGAATCTGCAGAATATCCCGCTGATAAATTTGACTCTGGCGGAGTAAAACCATGAGTGGTCACGTCAAGGTTGCAATGGGTTTATTTGTGGCGGGTGCACTGGCGTTGTTTGGTTATTGGTTTTGGAATGAAAGAAAAGTTGAAAATGCTTTTTACCAAACATCGGATGCCGCTGGCGCTAAAGATAAAATTCGAATCGCAGTAGATTCATGGGTGGGTTATTACCCTTTATGTTCTGTTGGGCTAAAGCGTCGTTTGCGCGAAGTAGGTTACTCGCTGGAATGTGTGGATGACGGTGCAAATTATCCAGAGCGTATTAATGCGTTGGCGCGTGGTGAATATGATTTCGCGGTAGCCACAGTAGATAGTTATGTGCATGCGGGTGTCGCAGCGCGCTACCCCGGAGTAGTGGTTGCGGTGATCGACGAATCAAAAGGTGGAGATGCCCTGGTTGCGCGCAAAGATAAGCTTGCGTCGATTGACGATTTGAAAAAAGGCAGCCCACACATTGCATTGACTCCCAACTCTCCCAGCGATTATCTAGCTAAATCGCTTTCGGTGCATTTTGGAATTCCAACCCTTGCACGTGGTAAACCCTGGCGTGCAGAAGTTGCAGGTTCAGGCGAAGCCTTAAAAAGTTTGCGTTCAGGCAAAGTGGATGCTGCTGTGTTGTGGGAACCGGATGTAAGCCGCGCGCTGGCCAATGAAAATTATCACCGCATAATTGGTACAGAAAAAACCCAACGTTTAATTGTGGATGTTTTGCTCGCACAGCGTGAGCGCAGTCATGATCAGCCGGAAAAAGTGAAAGTATTCTTACAACAGTATTTTCGCATGTTGAAACAATATCGCGATGACTCAAATTTATTTGAGCAGGAGTTGGCTGATTTTACCAAGCTTAAACCTGCTGAAGTTGCCGTCATGGTTAAAGGAGTGAAGTGGGCGTCGCTTGCTGAAAACGTAGAGTTGTGGATGGCGCACACCGCCGAGGTTCCGTCGCAAGAAGCGTTAATCAGCTCTATTGAATCTGTGGTAGCGGTGCTTAAAGAATATGGTGATCTGGATGCGAATCCTTTACCGGATGGCGATGCTTATAGATTGGTGAACAGCGCATTTGTGCACGGCCTTTATCAGGAAAGTGAAACGGGAATATTCAAGGGTGCGGCTCAGGCCAATCAAAATGCTAATGAATATGCCGAACTTAGCGATGCACAATGGGCTGCGTTGCGTGAAGTGGGTACGCTGAAAATGCGTCCCATCAGTTTTGCATCGGGCAGTGATATTTTGACCATTGAAGATAAAGAGCAGTTAGATCAAATCACAGAAAATTTATCGCATTACCCCAGCTTTCGTGTAGAAATTCGCGGTCATTCCGGCGTGCGCGGTGATGCAGAGGAAAATAAACTTTTGTCGCAATCCCGTGCTGAATCTGTTGCGCGTTATTTGGAGTTGACGCACAACATTCCTACAGCACGTATGCATCCCGTTGGTTTTGGTGGCAGTAAACCGCTTGTGCGTCAGTCTGACGAGTCCGAGCGCGCCTACAATTATCGTTTGCCTCGCGTTGAGCTGGTGTTGTTGGGGGCAGAGTTGTGAGTAAAAAGTTATGAGTGAGCCATCAAATAATCAACCCGTAACACCAGAAAAAATGCCTGGCTTATTGTTGCAGCGTTCAATTGGCAGTCCTTTTGTTTTGTATCCCACTGCAACTGCAGGTATAGGTGCTGTTGCTGGTGCACTCTTTGGCTTCACCTTAATTCCCGGAGCTTTGTTAATAGGTGGTTTGGCTATAGCGGCGGGTGGGTTCTTAACAGAGTTTGGCTTTCGCCGCGATACTAATGTCAAAGCAATTATTCTTGCCGCAACCCGTAAAATGGAATTTGAGCGCGCACAAATTATTGCTGTGTTGAATAATGAAATTGACGATACCAGTTTGCCAAGTGCACGTAGTCAGCTGGACGATTTTAAACGCAAGTTTGAAACTTTTGTGGATGTATTGGATGACCGTTTTAACCCCGGCGAGCTTACGTTTATTCGCTACATGAGTGTTGCTGAACAAGTGTATTTATCGGGGTTGGATAATTTGCGCAATGCGGTTATTTCCAGCAAAGCGATTCAAACGACAGATGTCGGTGTCTTGCAAAGCCGTTTGGAAAAATTGGGTTCATCTAGTAACGATGATATTGAGCGGGCGGCGCTGAGTGAGCGTCTGCGTGGTTATGAAGAAACCAAAAAATCTATTACAGATTTAATCGTCATCAACGAAAAAGCCTTAACTGTACTCGATAGTGTGACGCAAAAACTGGCGCGTACGCAGGTTTCAAAAGGAATGGCCGATAGTGACACAGAATCGGCAATGCAAGAATTAGGGCGTATGGGCGAGATGTTGGCGCGCTACGCACAATCTTAAATTAAAGTTGAACAGGGGAAGACTCTAATGGCTGCTACTATCGAACAAGAAAAACCCGTTACCAATTTACAGGTTCTTACCAAAGAAATGATTGCACCAGAAATGGCTGTGCCTGCTGCGGGTACCAGCGACGAAATGGAAGCCGCTGCCAATAAAGTAGTTGATCATTTGTTTAAAGTGGATGTTCAAAATGAAACTGCAAAAGCTGCAGCGGTTAGCTCAGTGGAAACCATGGGCTTGCGTGCGCAGCAAGAGGCATCGCGTCGCTCACAAATGCTCAAGCAACCTATAGCGGTGCTGGCGCGCAATTCTGAAGATGGTGGCCCGGTGGCAAAATCTTTACTGGATTTGCGCGATCAAGTGGAGGATTTGGATCCCAACAAATACGATTTTTCTGCGTCTGGTATTCGCCGTTTATTGGGCAGCATCCCGGGTATAGGTTCACCCATTCGCCGCTACTTTTCGAAATTCCAGTCTTCGGAAGCAGTTATCGACAATATTGTTGCTGCGTTGGAAAAAGGTGGTGAGCAATTAAAGCGTGACAATATTACCTTGGCAGATGACCAAAAACATTTTCGTGAGTTAGCGGTCAAGCTTGCGCAAGCGGTTGCTTTTGGCCAATTGATTGACGCCAAGCTGGTAGAAAAGCTTAATGAAGTTTTAAAGGAAGATCCGCTCTATTCATTTATTGAGCAGGAATTATTATTCCCGCTGCGCCAACGCATTATGGATTTGCAACAACAACAAGCGGTTGCCCAGCAATCTGTGTTGACGGTAGAAGTTATTATTCGCAACAACAAAGAATTAATTCGCGGTGTACAACGCGCTCTGAATGTTACGGTTAATGCACTGAGTACGGCAGTTACGCTTGCACTTGCGTTGGAAAATCAACGCATCACATTGGAGAAAGTTAAGCAAGTCAATCAAGTGACTAACGATTTAATTGCAGGTACAGCGGCTAAGTTGCGCACTCAGGGAGTTGAAATCCACAAGCAAGCAGCATCAACCATGTTGGATATGGAAGTGCTTAAAAAAGCATTCCAGGATATTGCAGCTGCACTGGATGATATAGAGCGCTTCCGCAGCGATGCCTTGCCAGCCATGCAGCAGACAATTCAGGAAATGGATACCGCTAATATCGAAAACGCAGAGCGCATTGAAACTTTGATCCGTGGTCGCGAATCGCAAACCAAAATGGGCGTTGCGACAGATGAAGATATTTTTGAATTTATCGATAAGCCAAAAGCGGAATAAATTAAATAATTTAAAAGGAATAAATCATGAAAATATCACGCAAATTATTGTTGGCTGTTGCTGCATTTATGCTGTCTTCCAGCGCGCTCGCAGCAAATGCATTTAAAGTATGTTGGTCACACTACACGGGCTGGGAGCCATGGCAGTATGCGCAAGACAGCGGCATCCTTAAAAAATGGGCCGATAAAAACGGCATTAAAATTGATTTAACCTTGGTTAATGATTACATCGAATCAGTAAACCTCTATACAACTGGTCAGTTTGATGCATGCACCATGACCAATATGGATGCGCTAACTATTCCTGCGGCGGGTGGTGTCGATTCTACGGCATTAATTATTGGTGATTATTCCAATGGTAATGACGGCATAGTCGTGCGTGGTGGTAAAACTGTTGCTGATTTGAAAGGTCGCGATATATTAATGGTTGAACTTTCGGTATCACATTATATGTTGGCGCGGGCGCTGAGTTTAAATGGATTAAGTGAACGCGATGTAAAAGTCATTAACACCTCAGATGCAGATATTGCCGCTGCATTTGCTGTGCAGACAAAAGCTGCGGTAGTGACATGGAATCCACCTTTGCAACAGGTTCGCCAGCAAAAAGGTGCAACCCTAGTGTTTGATTCGTCAAAAATTCCCGGTGAGATTTTGGATTTAATGGTTGTCAAAACCAATGCAGATCCTCGCTTGAAGAAAGCCCTGGTTGGCGCCTGGTATGAAACTATGAAAGCCATGTCTGGCGGTGGCCAGACCCAGCGTAACGCAATAGCCGCTATGGCAAAAAGTGCGGGTGGTACTGAAGCAGAATTTAATGCCCAGCTGACAACGACCAATATGTTTTACGTACCGGCAGATGCAGCGAAAATTGCGCTTGATCCACAGCTGGTAAAAACCATGGATACAGTGCGAAAATTCAGTTTTGCAAAAGGTTTATTCGGTACCAATGCAAAAAATGTAGATGCGATTGGAATTGAATTCCCTAACGCAAAAATATTGGGCGATCCAAAAAATATTAAATTGCGTTTTGACTTGTCCATAACTGAGCAGGCACGCGATGGCAAACTCTGATCGAAAATTATTCTGGGGTGTGCATGCACAGCAACCCAAATGGCTGAAAATAATTTTAGGTACCTTGCCATTTGTGCTCTTGCTGATTGCTTATCTCTGGGCTGCGGATGTGCGCCACACAGAAAACCCGGACGACAAATTGTTGCCGGGTATCAGTCAAATGGTAGAAGCCATGTCGCCCTTAATGTTTGAAGAAAATCGCCGCAGTGGTACCTATGTATTTTGGGATGATAGTCTCGCGAGTTTGAAGCGTCTCGCGGTGGGAGTTGGTCTTGCCTATCTTGTAGCCCTGTGGATTGGCATGAATATGGGTGTCTTCAGCGGCATGGAATCCATGGGCGGGCCTTTTAGTACCTTTATTGCCATGGTGCCGCCTTTAGCCTTATTACCCATTTTATTTATTACGTTGGGTGTTGATGAACTCGCGAAAGTTGCATTGATTTTTATTGGTGCCGCACCCGTTATGTTGCGCGATATTTATTTGTCGACCAAAGCTCTGCCGCGTGAACAATTGGTCAAAACGCTAACCTTGGGTGGAACCGATTCGGCCTACGTTTATCGAGTCGTATTGCCACAATTGTTGCCGCGCTCTATTGATACATTGCGTTTGAATTTGGGCGCAGCCTGGTTATTTTTAATTGCAGCAGAGGCTATAGCGTCAACAAACGGTTTGGGTTATCGAATTTTTCTTGTGCGCCGTTATCTGGCGATGGATGTCATTATTCCTTACGTGGCATGGATCACCTTGTTAGGCTTCACGTTGGATTATCTTCTGCGCGTATTTAGCCGAAAAATATTTCCCTGGTATCACGGAGGTGGAAAATGAATTCTCCTCTGAAGTTACATCTGGAAGATGTCTATAAATCCTATGGCGAAAAAGTGGTGCTCGACAATATAGATCTTAAGGTTAGTGCTGGAGATTTATGTACCGTAGTAGGGCCAAGTGGTTGTGGTAAAACAACGCTGTTGCGCTTGCTGCTTGGGCAAGAAATTGCAGATGCAGGAAAAATTTTAATTGATGGTAAACCCGTTTCGCACCCCGATCCGGTACGCGGAATTGTTTATCAGAAATATTCGCTATTTCCTCATCTAAGTGTGTTTGACAATGTAATGCTTGGTTTGCGTCTTGGGGCTTCACCATGGTGGTTGCCGTGGCGGGATAAAACAGAAGATAAAGATTTTGCGATGCATATGTTGGAAAAGCTTCGCCTAACTGATGCTCGCCATAAATATCCCCACGAATTATCGGGTGGTATGCAGCAACGTGTCGCCATTGCGCAAGCTTTGGTAAAACGTCCACCGATATTATTGATGGATGAACCTTTTGGAGCGCTCGACCCTGATACGCGTGAGCAAATGCAATTGTATTTAATGGAGTTGCATGAAGAATTGGCGCTAACAATCTTTTTTGTTACCCATGATTTGGAAGAGGCTTGCTACATAGGTACACGTTTGCTAATGGTCTCGCAATATTATTCTGATGATCGCGGTCATGAGGATGGTGTGAGGCGCGGAGCAAAAATCGTAGCTGATCATTTGTTGCAAAGACAACCACTTGCAACAACGGTGAAAGATAGCCGCGAGTTCCGTGAATTTATTGCGGAGTTGCGCCAGACCGGTTTTAACCCGGCCAATAAGCAACATGCAAAAGAATTTAATTTGCGACATCCGCAATCGTTTCAAACGTTGACTGATGCAGAGCATGTTAGAACTTAACGAACGATGGAAAATCCTAAATGGATAATGTTTTTGCGAAAATTATTGGTAGTGATTACGCCTTATTGTCAGCCCCTGTTCGTGAGTTCCATGAGGTTCAGAATGCGGTCTACGAAGGATTTGCTGTTGTAAAGGGGTCAAATAATCCGATTTCCAGAATTGTACGCAGAATATTCAGTTTTCCCGTTCCTGCAAAAAATACTTCAGTGTCAATTCTTATAACTCGTACGCCTGAATTAGATCAATGGAGTAGGGATTTTGGTGGTAGAAAGTTTTCTTCTTCGTTCTCACAGAATAATGTTGGCAAGGTTTTAAGTGAGTCCTTCGGGCCATTTTATTTTTATTTTTCGCTCACGGTATCTGATAGTCGCCTGAATTGGAATTTTGAACGTTGGTCGTTAGGTGTACTTCCTTTACCAAAATTTCTTGGTCCTAAAATTAAATCGTGGGAGGGAGAGGGGGAAAATGGGGGATACCGTTTTTTCTCGGAAGCTCATTTTCCGGTACTTGGTCAGCTCATATATTACGATGGTACTGTTTTTAAAAAGACCACATAAGTAACGACTTATCTTAACTTCTATTTGAAAAGCTATTTATGAAAACATCTCGTCGCCCCTTAGATGGCATACGTGTTATTGAAATCGGCCAATTACTTGCTGGCCCTTTTGCGGGTTGTATGCTCGCGTATTTCGGTGCAGAAGTTATTAAAATCGAACCGCCGGAAGGTGATCCTATTCGTGGTTGGCGTGTGTTGGAAAATGGAACATCCCATTGGTGGCGCAGCATTGGGCGCAATAAAAAAAGTATTACCTTGGATTTAAAAAAATCCGAAGGTCAGCAAATCGCACGGCAATTAATTGATAAGGCTGATGTGGTGATTGAAAATTTTCGCCCTGGTGTTATGGAAGGCTGGGGTTTGGGGCCTGATGAAATCAAAAAGTCCAATCCCAAATTGGTTTACGCACGTATTTCCGGCTACGGCCAAACAGGCCCTTATGCAAGCAAACCCGGTTTTGCATCTGTATGTGAGGGTATGAGTGGTTTTCGTTACGTAAATGGTTTTGCTGATCAAGCACCGGTGCGTCCCAATTTAAGTATTGGCGATACAATCTCAGGTATTCACGCTGCGCTTGGTATTGCACTTGCGTTGCTTGAACGTGAAAGAAATGGCGAAGGTGAAGGGCAGGTGGTTGATGTCGCGCTCTACGAATCCATGTTTAATTTAATGGAAGCTGTGGTGCCCGAATTTTCAGGCGCTGGCGTGATTCGTCAACCATCGGGCACTACGGTTACGGGAATTGTTCCCACCAACACTTATCGCTGTAAGAACAGAAAATATGTTGTTATTGGTGGCAATGGTGATTCTATTTTTCAGCGTTTAATGGACGTTGCAGGTCATCCTGAAATGGCGAATGATCCGCGTATGGCTAATAATGCTGGTCGCGTAATTCATGAGGCTGAAATTGATCATGCATTGGCAACCTGGTGTTTGAGTAAAGACGCTGATGAGATTCTTGAATTGCTTGATAAAGCACGCGTGCCTGCTGGACCCATTTATAATGTGGAAGATATGTTTGCTGACCCGCATTTTAATGCGCGGGGGATGTTTGAGCAGGTTGAGATAAATGGCAAGCCGTTAAAGATTCCAGCGATATTGCCGAAGCTTTCGGAGACGCCGGGGAGGACAGATTGGCCGGGGGGAGAGGTGGGGAGTCATACACTTGACGTATTGGAAGGTATTCTGAATTTTAATGCTGGGGATATTGCTAAATTGAAAGAGCAGGGTGTTATTTAACTCTTTGTTTCGCCTCTTGGCGAGTCACTTTTCGTTCGGCAACTGCTCCTGCGTTGCTCTACCTCCTGCATCCATGCAGTCGTGCTTGTCCAACGAAAAGTAACCAAAAGGAAGGACACCCCATTCGTTCCTATTTCCCCGGTAACTGCTCCTGCGTTACTCTACCTCCTGCATCCATGCAGTCGTGCGCGCTTCAGAAAATTGCTGTCGTTCCGACGCGACATCCATGTCGCGTAGTCACTCAAGCGCACGTCCTGTGCGCTTGCCAACAATTTTCTTCCAGTGCTCGGGGAACTCATAAGGGGCCCCGTTTGGTGCCAAAAAAGAAGATCAAGTTTTTTAATTATTAAAAAGCTTTAGCTTTTAGCTGTACTACATCCCATGCGAGTTCCCCGAGCATCGCAGGAAAATTAGTGTAAAACGCACAAGAAGTGCGTTTTAGTGACGATGCGACATGGATGTCGCACCGGAACGACAGTGATTTTCTGAGAAGCACACGACTGCATGGATGCAGGAGGTAGAGCAACGCAGGAGCAGTTGCCGGGGAAACAGGAACGAGACGGGTCGCTTTTCTTTTGGATACTTTTCTTTGGCGAAGCACAAAATTACAGGATAATAATTTTGCACAGCGCAGCTGCCCGCAGGGTGAAAGCCATAGATGGCTTTCATGAACAAAAGTAACTCGCCAGCAGGCGAAAAAAACCTAAAAAATTTAAATTTGAATTATAAAACATGACTCTAAAACCCGGCCTATACCGCCACTACAAAGGCAATGACTACTACGTTTTCCAAGTCGCTCACCACAGCGAAACACGCGAAGCATTAGTTGTTTACCAATGTCTCTACGGCGACTACTCATGGTGGGTTCGTCCGCTTACTATGTTTACCGAAACTGTAGAAATCGGTGGCGAAATAATCCCGCGCTTTGCGTTTGTAAAAGAAATAAGTGCAGATGAAGCTGCGCAAATGAATAGATAGAGATGCAGAGGGCCCGATGACAGATGTTCAGCAATTAAATGACGAAAAATATATGCGTCGCGCCATTGAGCTGGCTGCGCAAGGCGAGCAATTGGGTGAAGTTCCTGTAGGTGCGGTGATTGTTTGTGATGACGAAATTATTGGCGAAGGGTTTAATCAACCCATTACCGGCCACGACCCTACCGCTCATGCAGAAGTAGTCGCTTTGCGTATCGCAGCTGAACGTGTTCAAAATTATCGGCTCGTTAATTCTACTCTTTATGTAACACTGGAGCCGTGCACCATGTGTGTGGGTGCTTTAATTCATGCGCGTATTGCTCGCTTGGTGTTTGGTACAACCGAACCAAAAGCTGGCGTTGTTGTAAGTCAGGCTCAGTTAATTGATTCCAGTTATTTTAATCATCGCATTGCAGTGCAGGGTGGTGTTTTAGCTGAAACGTGTCAGCATCAATTAAGTGATTTTTTTCGGCGCAGACGAGAAGAGTTAAAGCAGCAGAAGAATGAAAATAAATTGGTTGAGTAAATGAAAACTAATCAATGACTAATAGCCGGTCGGCTACTAGTCATTGATTAAATATTATTTCAGTGTGACTTTAGCATCGGCCCAATCTGTGTGATCAGCGTAGGTGCCGTTGGTTTGTCCTTCAGTAGTTACGAGTTTTAATTCAATAACATCACTAATATCAAGATCAACGGTTACGACTGGGTCGTTATCGTATTTGTCGCCACTGCGATACAACAATTTCCCATCACCATAAACAAGGAACTCTGCAGATGAAAGATGTTCTTTTGCATTGTCATCAATTCCAATGTCGCTGGTAAAACGCTTGGCCATTCCGTTGACTTGATAAACGATTGTGCTTGGTGCATGTGGCCCCAAACCTTTAGCATAAGTTTTTTCATCGAGAGACAAGGTGCCGCCACTGGTGCTTTTGTCTATCCCTATGGGACCCCAACCATTGGTCCAAGATTTCATGGCCATATCAGATAAATAAATTGTACCCGGGCCGGAATGAATATTTCTTCCGGTGGCGAGGGTGGCGACTTCCTGATTGCTCATTGCTGTATTGGATACGCAAAAATCAGTCATTTCCCCTTTGAAGTGATCATTGTAAGAACTGGTGTAACCAATACGATTAGGAAAGGGAAATGCGCTACCAATTTTAATAATGGGATTACCATTTAAACGTACGTTGCCGGTAGATACTGAGCCTTCGAGGATTCCATTTACATAGATTAATGTGGTGCCGTTTGTTTTGCTGCGTACTACCGCAATATGTTTCCAGGTGTTGGTTGTGACATCACTGCTTGATTGAACAGATACATTTCCTACGGTGAACTTCAAAGAGTCCGGGCCCGCACTGGTTCGCACACCACGCAATTCGAAACCTGATCCGTTATCGGCGCCTGCGTAAACTAAACCAACTCCCTCGGGAGTGCCTTCGGAAAATACCTGGTCAGACTTGATCCAAAAACTGATAGTAAAATCATCGCCTACGAGATTAGAAATTTTCAGGTAATCGTCTATACCATCGAAAATAAATCCGGAACCTGACCAGGTATTACTTTGATTGGCATTATTTATAATTCCGTGATTGCGGTTAGTACTTGTGTCATAAGCAAACTTGGCTAAAGGTGTTGTTAAATTAAGACAGGTTGAGCGACTGCTAAATCCACCGAAGGGCCCACCGGGAATCGCAGGAGAATTGCGATTACGTATTTTGAAACTATTTGCCCAGACCGGTTCACCGAAACCTGCGGTACCGCTCCATAAAAAACCATTCAAATAATCGCGATAGAAGGCCAACCAGGTTCCGAGGTTATCGGTATTGTCGCGGTAGTTTCCGACAATAGGTTCATCCGCGCCACAGTCGAGCATACCCGCACCTGTAGGAGTACACAGCTGAGTGATTTTTCTCAGATAACCTAAGCCGGGTTGTTCGAAATAGTAATCGAGCTGGTGCATAAATTCATGAACAGATCCACCCAGTTGCGCCATATCATTGCCAAAAAATAACGGACTTGAATCGTCAATAGGTACGTTACTAAAAGCACCATTAAAACCATTCATGGATACTGCAAAAGTCACGAGGCCGCCACCAATGGGCGCTGAGTGATTAATCAGTATTCCATCAAACCAACCTGCGTTAAGAATGATATCCATATCTTCTGGAATATCGGGCGGCGTTACAGCTCCACCATCTACAAAGCTGGTAAGAACGTAAGGAGATTCGTAGTAATAAACATTTAATTTTACGCGGCCATTGGTGTAGTCGTGAAAAAAGCGCGGCAATGCTGTCTCTGACCAGAAGCGTTGTTTTTGACGCGCGCTTGTTGATGTTTTTCGCTCGGGCATGCCCGGAATTTTTGATTCTGGTTTGGCGATGACTAATAAATTGAGTTCAGTTTTGGCTGCTGTGTCTGGCAATTTTCCAACTAGCATCCAACGTTGACCTGAATCACGTACACATTCCGCTTGCTTTGTATTTATTTCAGCAACACTGGATTTTGTGCTGAGCGATAAACATTTAGATTTCTCTCCACTAGAGCGAATTTCATAAATACCATTTCTGGTTTCTGAAGACAGCAGATCCATTTTGCTGGCGAGATTGAATCGCCAAAGGTTGGCGCTAGCTTGCATGCAGTTCGTCATAGTCAAAGTGTCTGACCCAAGATTGGATCGGCCAATACACCAATTATTATCTTGCGACACAATTTGATAATCGCTACCGCTAAGGGGATTAACTTCCCAATTCGCTCTAAATTGCGAGCAATCTGTTTGCACGAGCGCCGCACCTTCATCTGCAGAGTTCATAGCAGGTGCCAGGCACAAGTTGCTAAGCTCTGATTTAAATTGAATTGTGTTTGTGAAACTTCTGCGTGAGCTTGATGAGCTGGACGATGAATTCAATGAAGAAATTGAGCTTGATATTTTTGAGGAAGAACTGGAAGAAATTGCTGATGACGAACTCGATGAAGATTGTATTGAGCTGCTAGACGATGTTTGAGTAATAACGAGAGTTGATGAGCTTGTGCTACTGGACGAACTTGAAATAACCGTTTCAGAAAATTGTGAAGATTCGCTGAGGTTGGATAAAACGCTGGAGCTTGAATTGCTCGTGACAGCACTCGAGCTAGCGGAAGAGTTGATGTTACTGGAGCTGGTTGTTGCAGTGTTAACTGGAGCAGTTGTTGATGTTGAAGGGCTGGAGCCACCGCCACCGCATGCTTGTAATACCGTAATAAATGTTGCTAAAAAAAGCCAATGATAACGAGCCATCATGCATCCTTCTAGAAAAAATATTTGCCCTTATAGTTTTTTTCGCCATAAGTAATGAATTACTTTGTGCGATTTTAAGTGGGCGCAATTTTATCGGTTGGGATAGATATGGCTCAAGCTTGGTAAGCGGCTAATTTGTGAATTAACCGCCATTTACCAATAATGTTCTAATCAATTGTTACTCTTTCAACAAATCAGCAACTGCGTTCGCCAGGAAAATATGAACGGCGGCTTCGTCAACCACGTATTCATTTTCACCCCAGAAGAATGGCCAGTCTTCGTGATTCTCCGGATAATCGGGTTTTAACACTAGAACTCCCGGTACTACACCGCCTGGAATGAACGAGAAGTCTGCGCGGTTCATGCCGTATGCAACTTCTTTTGCATGAGTGCCTACGTTAGAAACAAAGGACAAATTATGCGCGGGGTGTGTGCCGTACAAATAAGTAATTCCTTTGAATACAGCTTCGCGATCAACCAAATCAGGGAATGCTTTGTGTAGGTAATAATTGTTTATCGCACCGCGAATAACAAAACTATTTCCTGCCCAACCACCTTCGGTAATAGTTACTCCGTAAGGGTTTTTCGCTTCGTTAACAGCCATTGCTTTTTTGTAGCCTTCTGCAAATTTGCGCATTTTTGCTGTGTAATCGCTGGGCATGTGTGGCATTGCGCGCATTAGCCAAGGCAAACGAATCGCGAAATCCATAGGTTTGGTTGGCAACAATTTTTCAATGGCTTTTGAATATTTTTGATCGCCGGTGGCAATTAGTAATTCAGTCGCTGCTTTTACCTTTTCATCTTCCAGGCGACCACCGGTGGTGTTGCCGTGATGGAATGAATCAGGTTTTGCTTTGGCATTTTCTTCGTCCCACACTTTTTTCGCGGTTGCTAAACATTCGGCAGCGAGTTCGTCGTTGTAACCTTTTAATGCACGGCTAGCCGCTGCAAGCGCTGCTATAGATCCGTAGTTCAATGGTGTGGATTTGCTGGTGAATGCCCAACGGTCGTCGAAGTTTCCGCTTTTAACGCCATCGGATTCGCCTTCTTTTTTGCTGGAATCATAAACCAGATTATCGGTTTTGGTGATGGCATCGCCAAGGTGCGTGTATTGATCAATATGTGCTTCCACTATGCCGTGGATCGCGTGGCCAACGGCGCGATGTTGAGCGATCAAGCCGAGAGTTCCATGTTCAATTTGTTGCAATAAATCGGGCTTGCCATCGGCAACATGCAAATCCACAAAGCGCTTTTTATAGTCGACAGAAGTTACATCGCGCTTGATACCAAAACGTTCCCAAGTATTTACCAAATTCATTACAACATCGTAATTGGTTTGCGTGCGTATGTCGTAATCGCCCGCGTCAAACCAACCACCAATATCCAAACCGGGAATGTGCTCGCCGGGTTTGTATGGAGTATCTGTTGTTGGGCCCTGGCGATAGAGGTCAAAATGTTCGTGATTAACGGGCGCTTGCAAAGCGTCGTCCAGGTGAGAAACACCGTGCCATACGCGATAAGCTTCGTTAACTGTCACGTGATCCATTTGGATTGGCAAATACATATCGAGGCTTGGGAACCATGCAGACGTATAAACATCTTTTGCGATACGGAAAGGGCCTGCTTGTTGATCTCCATAAACGATTTTGTAAAGGCCTTCTTCCTGAACTTTGCTGAAATCAAATTGGCGATATTCGTAACGCAAATATCTGCCCCAATTACCTAAGGTTTTTTCCAACACTAAGGTTTCCGAGCCATCTGCAGCGATTTTAAATAATTTTGCCGGTGGGTTGGTTTTGTCATTTTTATCCAGTTCAATCACAGCAACTTTTTGTTGTGCGGGGTGATAGCCCACTTGCGAATGGCCAATGACTGGCGTGCGTACCCAATCTTTAATCGTACCTGCATTCAATTGCCATTCGATAACTGCACCGCTTTTGCCAGCAGGAATTTTGCTGCGCACAACGAACCAACCGTTTTGTGCTTTACCGCGGCCATCATAAAGTTCGAGTGGAGTTGAATTGGATTCGATGCTAACTCTGCGCTCTGTATTATTTGGAGCCAGTACCAGATGCTTTCCGTTCGCTAACAAGGTTGGTTCAGCACTACCGTTAACTTCTTTTGCACCGCCGGGATAAATGGGGAAGGTGCCTGTTGTGGTGTCCATCATAAAAGCTTGATGGAAATAAGCGGAAGGTAAAAACTCCAAATTAAAACCGGCTTTGCCCTCCAGAGAAGCGGGTAAGGGTTTTGGAAGATTAACGGCAATGCGCACACCGGTTTCGTTTTTGGTGACCTTAATGGAGAAATCAAATTTCTCGTTCGGGTAATACATGAATGCTTCGATAGATTGTTCAGCGCGGTTAATTTTGCGCTCTTTAAACAGTGGGGTCATATCCCATTGTTCTGGTGTTGCGTTTAAGCGCACGTCACCGTTGGTTGCGGTACGTAAACCATGATGAATTAATTCAACACCACTGGTTTTGGAGTCGCTAAATAAGCCGTCGTACCAGTTGCTAAACACCATAACGTTTAGGCCCGGTTGTTCGAAATAATCTTTATCGTTCAACGTCAGTTTGGTTGAATCTGACCAAGTATATTGCGGCAGTAGAAATGCTAATGAGAATAAAGCGGCACTGAGATGCCGACGTGGAATAGACATGATGCGATCTCCAAGCGTTATTAGAAGTGGCTTATAGTCTATGTGATCATAAGTCGGTGAGATAACTCCTTTTACAAAAAATAACTGCTTGCCCACTCGTTGGGGTGAATCGTTTATTTTTGTAATCAAGCTTTACACAAAACGCGCCAATAAAAATGCCGCAACAAGTGCGGCATTTTTTGAGAACTCAAAATATTGAGCAGCTTTAAAGAAAAGAGAGGGATGAAGCGCTGCTCACGCGAAGCTGATTAAGCTTTTCCAGCGCACTTTTTGTTTGTGCTGTCTCGGTAAAATTTAATTCATCGCTACTGTTGCTGGTGGCGATACGCAATTGTTGTTGAGTTTCTTTGAATGCGAGGATTTTTTGATAATTAGTGATGTTTCTTACAAAAATAACCGGCTCCCACCCACGCGAATAACCATAAGTCGCCTTGGAAAAATATTCTTGCTTGGCTAGGAGGGGAAATACTTTGCTGACATCTTTCCAGCTGTTGGCGTCACCTTTTAAACGTCGGGTTAATGCACGCGCATCGTCCAAATGGCCGATACCTTGGTTGTAAGCGGCGAGCGCCATATATAGACGTTCCTCTTCGCCCTCAATACTTTTGGGGAGAGTATCCAACAAGTAGCGTAAGTATTTAGCGCCGCCGTAAATGCTTTGTTTGGGGTCATCCAAATTTTTAACACCCAACTCCCGTGCCGTATCTGGCGTCAACATCATAAATCCACGAACACCCGTGGGCGATTGTGCATTGGGAATCCATTGCGATTCCTGATAGCCCAGCGCGGCGAGTAACTGCCAGTCCAGATTGTATTGTGCGGCAGCTGCTTTAATGGTGTCTGCCCAGCGAGGGAAGCGCTTGTCGTAGCGCAGGCTAAACATCAACGCATCATCAGTATTAACTTCAATAAACTGTTCGAAGAAGTGCGATGAAATTTTAGCGAGCTCGCCATTAGCCTTAACCTTGGCGATATATTTTTCAGCCGCGTCGTAAAGACTCTTATCGCGCGATGGCTTGAAAGCCCAGGACAAAGGCTGAGCGGCATTCAAATCGAAGGCGACCTGGGTATGGGGATATGAGTAGCGGTGAATATCAAAAATAGCAGAATCAACAACAGCGTAATCCGCATGGCCGCGTTCAACCATATCGAGCAGATCCGTCATTTCCACGTTTTCTACCAGTTCCCATTGGATATCTGGCAATGATTGCTGGAGTTCTTGTAGCGGAACAGGAATAGAAGCCTTGTTCACCACCAATACGCGTTTACCGGCCAAGTCTTTAACGCTTGCAGGGGCTGTCTGGTTGCTGTTGTACACCAACTCCAGATTAAGCTTCATGAAATCTGAGGTGTAAGTGTAGTGCTGCTTGGTGGTATGGGCGTTGATTACGCTTGGGCTAGCAAGATCAAATTGTGGATTGTCGCTGTTGTCCAGCAAATCACTAATAGGTGCTTCATCTTTAATGACGAGCTTTACGCCCAATTCATCGGCAAAACCTTTGAGTAATGTATATTCAAAGCCTGTAATGCCTTCAGGGCCTTGGTAATGGCTGATAGGACCATTGCGGGACAGCACGCGCAATTCGCCTGCAGTGCGAACTTGCTCGAGCTTACTAGCGGGTGCACTGCGAACTAAAAGAGCAGTACAACAAATTAATAATATGGCAATTAATAAATTGGAAATGGAAAAACGTTTTACAACATTACGCTTTCGGCTTTCCATAATATTTAATCCGGCCATGGGGGAATCTCCGGTTTTTGAATTGCATCGCCCGAAATGGGAAATAACTTCGTATATGCACTCATGCCGAATCTAATCCATTACTGACCCGTGCAACATGGGGACCATGGTAAAGCCATAGGATACCCCTGCATAGCTTGTTTTCTGAGCAAAACTGGGGTAGTCACCTGGGTATAAAACAATCAAAAAAACGAAAAAATCTTTATAAACAAATGCTTATGAAAAGCTCTTTGCCTTGCTTCTCAGCATAAAAAAAGGTGAAAAAAATTGGATTTTTGTAGTTTCCTGAGCTACCAGAGCGAGTAAAAGTGGTCAAAACCAAGGTTTTTCTTAGATCTTTTTGTAAAAAACGGTGAAAAAAGTGCACAAAAACAGATCATTTGTCTGATGTTTCAAGTAAATGCGGGGCATTTGTTAACAAAAACAACGTACCTGGGGTTCCAGAATGAAACTTGACCCTCAATTCAAAAGCTACCGATTGAGCTCGCTTAATTGTGATACAAGCTTCAAGAATCAGAATTTGGGCTACTTGTAGTTTTTACACGATTGCTTCTGACAAAAAGATAAACAAGCACAACAGACAACACTGTACCTATGATGCTAGGTAATATTTGGCTCCAAGGTTGAAAGTCGCGTATTAAATTTCCAGAGGCAGCAGAAGCCGCCGCGAAGTAGTTGCCAACAATCTTGAATCCGTGGTCAACCGGCCAAATTTTACGTGTCCATGTTCTTACCCAAAAGTTTCGAGACAAGTCATATAAAGCGATAGCCGAGGTTATTCCCACGAGAGAATATCCCATCGTTGGGGACCAAGAGGCTGAACTATTTTTGGACATAAAGGTAAGCAATAGTGCGCCTGCACCTATGGCACAAACCGACATAGCATTGTCCATCAGCTGTGGACCTGTCGTTTTAATTTTGAGTGCACGAACACTGCTAAAGAACCCGTACCAAGCGGATAGGGTGATGGCGATCAATGCCGGTGGCGATCGAAAGAAAATTATTCCAATCAAGGCGCTGATCAATACAACCAAATAAAGCTTGGCATAAATACGGCCAGCGCGCTTATGCCAAGTTCCGCCTTTTTGGCTAATCAGGGGAATCAACCCCACAACGAGTAATAAGCCGCCGACAATAACATGAGTATATATATTAATTATTTGAAACAGACTCATTGTAGTTTCCTTGAGATTTAAATGGTTGTGTAGAATTTTGCCTTTAGATAATAGCAACGCCAACGACTACAAAAGTGAAGTAACCCAATAGCTGGCCAAGCTGCGCGTGCGAGTACCTTTCACAAGACCCAGTATAAAAAGCCACAACTATGGTGATTACCCTGCAACAGCATGGATGGAGACGTCACCAACAAGGTACTAGCGAAGGTGAATAGTGATATTAGTAGTGGAATCAACCGCAAATTTCGCCTCGGAATAGCTGGGTTGCCCCATGGCGCCACCGTTGTTGGAAAAGCCGTAACCCTCCTTGGGAATACCAATCAGGTTTTTATCAATAGAACCATTTTCGTTTTCGTCCTGAAACAATTTTATCGCGTAGTCCCCACTGGGCACATCAAAGTGGACGGTCATGGTCTTGTCTGTCACCGTCACTTTTTTTCCGCCAAAAGTGTTCTGGTTAGATTTGTAGGTAGCTTCTGAATTGTATAAAGCAATCATCATCACGCCTTTGGTTTTCTCAATGTTATCTATGGTGAGCACCAGGTCGTGAGCGAAACAATTAACAGAAAATAGACTGCTGGCAAATAAACTGCCGAAAAGAAGTGATTGTTTGGTGAGTTTCATCATTTAGCCCTGAGTTGTTTATTTAGGTTTGGAGAGATTAATGTTTAATTGGGTGTTGCGCGCGTGGAATCTGTCATGTTTGACGCGTGACAAATGGCATATGGCGAGCTAAGGGAGAGTTGGTTACTCTGGGAGGCTTCTAACTCGTGGCTCCGCCACCATAAGCAACCACCGATGCTGGCAATTGCATGAAATATATAAAAACAGAACAGCTGTTATTGACCTTGGCTGGAGTTACCACCTGGGCATTGGTCGCTTTAGTGGAGGTTAATGCCGTCAGGGGAAAGCCCTACTGGCATTGGATGGCAATTGGTTATGTGCTGTTTTTGCTCTTCTTTTTGTCTGTTGCCAGCGGTTATCTTCAACAAACTAGGCAGCAGCTTGGCAAGATGTTGCTTGTGCTGCAGCTTTCAATTGTTGCTGCACTCCTATTTGCTCATTCGTGGGTTGTCACCCCTGTATTATTAGTCATTTGGACGGGCTGCCTGCCGGATTTCTTCTCCCGTAAGAATGCCATTCTTCTAGTGATCTTAAGTGCGGTCGTTTTTTGTTGTAGTTTGAAGTTAGCCTGGCAGGGTAGGGCTTCGCTAATTATGGCCCTAAGCTATTTTGGGTTTCAGTTTTTTGCACTGAGTTCATCTTTTGCTCGCGTGAGTGAGCGTAGCGCGCGAGAAAATGTCGAACAGTTAAACCAAAAGTTGCAGGCCACGCGAATCTTGTTGGCGCAATCCAGCAGACAGGAAGAGCGCGTGCGTATTGCGCGAGATTTGCATGACATCCTTGGCCATCAATTGACTGCTTTAAATTTGCAGTTAGAAATTTTGCAACACAAGGTGCCAGAGGAATTGCGTGAATCAGTGCAACAATCCAAAAGTCTCGCCAAAACTCTGCTGGAGAATATTCGCCAGGTAGTTCGCGACCAGCGCAACTTGTTGTCGTTAGATATTCGTCAGGCTATACAAGGATTAGCGGCGAATATTCCCCAGCTTGGGTTAGATATTCGCGGAGAATTGCACCTGGATTCTGTGCAGTTAGCCGAGCAACTGGTGCTTTGCATTCAGGAAGGGATTAGTAATGCATTGCGACATGGGCGAGCCACACGCATAAACGTGCTTCTGCAGCAGCAATCAAATTCTATTCAAATTATGTTGGATGACAACGGCAATGGTTTGGCTGCTAGCACAGCTCATGGAACGGGTCTTCGCGGAATGCGTGAGCGTCTTGCAGTTTATGATGGCAGTGTTGAATTACTTGCGCTTGCAGAGGGTTGCCGTTTGATGATTTCCCTGAATACAGATACGAAGGAAGCTGCCCATGATTAAGGTTGGTTTGGTAGACGATCAGCAGTTAGTACGCGAAGGAATCGCGGGCCTTTTATCTCTATCCGGCAAAACAGAAATTCTCTGGCAGGCTGCTAATGGCGTCGAAGCGCTTGAAAAAATTTGCGTTGCTCCTGTTGATATATTGCTCGCGGATATACGCATGCCCACCATGGACGGCATAGAGCTTGTGCAAAAATTGCGTGAGCAAAATATTGCAGTTCCAATTTTGATGCTAACTACCTTTGATGACAGCGAACTTTTTGCGCGCAGTTTGGCTGCCGGAGCAAACGGCTTCCTACTGAAAGATGTTTCTCTGGAAAAATTAATTCACAGCATTGAGGCATTGGTTGCGGGTGGATTTATTACAGACAATACAGTGCTGAAAAAATGGCAACAAGAAAAATCACAACCGACTGTTTATTTGACTGACCGGGAGTTGCAGATTTTGCGTCTTTTGGTGGGTGGAATGTCTAATAAAGAAATAATGCACGCTGTGTTTTTAGCCGAGGGAACTGTGCGCAATCACGTCTCTAATATTTTAGCCAAGCTTGAATGTCGAGACCGCACCCAAGCTGTTTTGAAAGCACTGGAATTAGGGTTGGTCTAACGCAGGCTAATCAAGCGCTACCTGGTTGCGGCCTTTTAATTTGGCGTCGTAGAGGGCTTTGTCTGCACGTGTAATTAAACTCTCCAATGAATCATTTTCCCTGCGCGAGGTGACGCCACCTGACACTGTGAGTTTGCCTACCACGGGAAATTCTTCACTGCTAATAGAAGTGCGCAATCGTTCCGCAACTTTCATCGCGTCTTGCTCGGTGATTCCGCAAATCAATACCAGAAATTCTTCGCCGCCCCAGCGAATTAAATGACCATCGCTGCGCAATGCGCGGCTTACTCGTTCAGAAAATTGCTGCAACACCTTATCGCCTATCACGTGACCGTGGGTATCGTTAATAGGTTTGAAGTGATCGATATCTAGCATGATGATACTGCCGCTGGTACGGCTACGCATAAATTCATCCAGCAAGCGCTGGCCGCCCCAACGATTGTATTGCTGGGTCAAGGCATCGCGCTCTGCCAGGTTGTGCATGTGGAAATTAGCGTGTTGCAAACGCTCAAGCTGCAAGCGTGCCCTGCGTTGGAAAGGCAACAAAATGAATAAGAGGAAAATCGCCAGGCCATAGCTCATAAACATTTCGCGGCCGCGTGGCGTCCAGAGTTCTTCTTTATGCGTGAGCAAATATCCCAAAATCGGCAGGGCATTTAAGCTCCACACCAAAATCATGAAGGTAAAGGCGCGTCGTGGCGGCAGGAGTACCATCAACAATACGATTAAGATAATAAAGAAGGATGAGATGGGCGGGAAAACTTGTGTCAGCAAGACGTTGGCAGCGTGGGTGGCGTGCCAGGTGAAATACCAGGCAGGCAGTGAGAGCGCAATAATACCTACGCCAAAAGCTGAATAAACAACGCGCAAAATATGCTGCGGGCAACGCACCAGCCAAATCGCCATTATCAGATTGGATACCGCCACCAAGGGTGGGATGATCAAATCCATCAGTTCAGGGTTGGGTTCTACATAATGCAACACAGTGGCTGCAACAGAGGTAAGGCCGGTGAGCGCAAGCAAGGCAAGCACACCGCGGTAAAAGGTGCGCTCATCAGTAGATTGGTTATACATCAATGATCCATTAACCACGGATTGCAACGGGTTAGGGTAGCGAGTGCAATGCCGAAATACATAATTTGGTGCCAAGTATCTTATAGGCTCAGGGTAAAATAACAAGCAATCATTCCGGCCGGATTAGGCGAACCTTCAATAATGACGACAACTTGGCTTTTTATGGCCACTCTTGTGAGTTGCCTCATCTCTTTGTGGTGGGACAAGTGCGATCTTTACTCTCTTGGGGGTGATATGAATTCCTGCCAGCCCATAAATCCAGTACAATGCGCGCCTCGTTAATTCGCTCCTAAATTCACACCCCGACGCTTGAGGCTCAAATCACTATGCTGATTCTGCGTGGCGCCCCCGCTCTTTCTAGTTTCCGTACCCAAAAACTGCTGAACACTGTGCAACAACAGGCTCCAGCTGTAACCGGGATTTCCTCTGAATTCGTGCATTTTGCCAATGTGTCTGCGCCTTTGACTGATGCGCAAACGCACGTTTTGCAGCAGCTATTGACTTACGGCCCTAAGGTAGAGGGCGAAGTGAGTCATGAGGGAGAGCTTTTTCTGGTGGTTCCGCGTTTGGGCACCATTTCCCCTTGGGCATCTAAAGCCACTGATATCGCTAAAAACACCGGTTTGGATTCAGTAAAACGCGTAGAGCGCGGCGTTGCTTACTATGTGCAAGGCGCGATTTCAGCCGCTGAGCGTGCGGCTATTACCGCTATTTTGCATGACCGCATGGTGGAAACCGTGTTTGACCGCCTTGAAGCCGCGGAGCAAATCTTCTCCGCACAAGAACCTGCGCCACAAACGAGTGTAGATATCCTTGGTGGCGGTCGCGATGCCTTGGTTGCTGCGAATAAATCCCTCGGTTTGGCGCTAGCTGATGACGAAATTGATTATCTAGTTGATGCTTTTAAGGGCCTTAATCGTAATCCAGTTGATGTTGAATTGATGATGTTCGCCCAAGCGAACTCCGAGCACTGCCGCCACAAAATTTTCAACGCGTCCTGGACTATCGACGGCGTTGAGCAAGAGCGCAGCCTGTTCAAGATGATCCGCAACACCAACGAAGTGGGCGGCGATAACGTACTTTCTGCCTACTCCGACAATGCTGCAGTTGTCGTTGGCCACGAAGCAGGGCGTTTTTATCCGAACCCTGAAACCAAAGCTTACGAATACAACCAACAGCCTATTCATCTATTAATGAAGGTTGAAACCCACAACCACCCAACTGCGATTTCACCTTTTTCGGGTGCCGGTACTGGTTCTGGTGGTGAGATTCGCGACGAAGGCGCAGTAGGTCGTGGCTCCAAGCCAAAAGTAGGTTTGAATGGCTTTACCGTTTCCAACTTGCAGATTCCTGACTTCATCCAGCCGTGGGAGCAGGACTATGGCAAGCCAGGTCGCATTGTGACCGCGCTCGACATCATGATCGACGGCCCACTCGGCGGCGCTGCCTTTAACAACGAATTCGGTCGTCCCAATATTTGCGGCTATTTCCGCACCTTTGAAGAAGACTTCGACGGCGAGCGTCGCGGTTACCACAAGCCAATTATGTTGGCGGGCGGTTACGGCAATATCAAAGCTGAGCACATTGAGAAACCACCATTTAAAGCGGGCTCAAAATTAGTCGTGCTCGGTGGCCCGGCGATGTTGATCGGCTTGGGTGGTGGTGCTGCATCCTCTATGGCTTCGGGTTCTTCATCTGAAGATCTCGATTTTGCATCCGTACAGCGCCAAAACCCTGAAATCGAGCGCCGTTGCCAGGAGGTTATCGATGCCTGCTGGCAGCAAGGCGATAAAAACCCCATCGCGTTTATCCATGACGTGGGTGCGGGCGGTTTGTCTAATGCCTTCCCTGAGTTGGTAAAAGACGGTGGCACCGGCGGCAAGTTCGAGTTGCGCAATGTGCCTAACGATGAGCCGGGCATGAGCCCCTTGGCGATTTGGTGTAACGAATCGCAAGAGCGTTATGTGCTGGCGATTAAGCCGGAAGATTTGGCGCGTTTCGAAGCTATTTGTCAGCGTGAACGTGCGCCTTTTGCGGTAGTGGGCGAGGCAACTGACGAGAAGCATTTGATCGTAAACGACAAACACTTCGACGCTAAGCCGGTTGATTTGCCCATGTCAGTTCTTTTCGGCAAACCGCCAAAAATGCATCGCGTTGCTGAAAAACACAAAGCGGCCGTGAGCGCGTTTTCGACAGAAGATATCAATATCAATGACGCCGCTGAGCGTGTGCTCAAGCATCCAGCGGTGGCGAGCAAAAGCTTCCTCATTACCATCGGCGACCGTTCGGTAACCGGTATGGTTGCGCGCGACCAAATGGTTGGCCCATGGCAAGTTCCCGTTGCAGACGTGGCGGTAACTACTGTGAGCTACGACAGCATCAAAGGCGAAGCCATGAGTATGGGCGAGCGTACTCCTGTTGCTTTGCTGGATGGCCCTGCATCTGGCCGTATGGCAATCGCAGAAGCGATTACCAATATCGCGGCAACTCGCATTGAAAAGCTCTCTGACGTAAAACTCTCTGCTAACTGGATGTGCGCTGCTGGCCATAAAGGCGAAGACGAGAAAATGTACCGCACCGTGCAAGCGGTGGGGATGGAATTGTGCCCTGAACTTGGCATCACGATTCCGGTCGGTAAAGACTCTATGTCTATGCGTACCGCGTGGCAGGAAAATGGTAAGAGCAAGGCCGTAACTGCACCTTTATCTTTGGTGATTTCTGCGTTCGCGCCAGTGGTGGATGTTCGTCAAACATTAACTCCGCAATTGCGTACCGACAAAGGCGCAACTGATTTAATTTTGATTGACCTCGGTAACGGCAAAAACCGCTTGGGCGGTTCTATCCTCGCGCAAGTTTACAACCAAATGGGCGATGTTCCTGCCGATTTGGATTCCGCTGCGCAACTCAAAGGTTTCTTCAATGCAATGCAAGCAAGTCTTGCGGCCAATGAAATCCTCGCGTATCACGATCGCAGCGATGGCGGTTTGTTCGCAACGCTCGCCGAAATGGCATTTGCTGGCCATGTAGGCGTTGATGTAGATATTGAATGTTTGGGCGACGATGCTCTCGCAGTTTTATTTAGCGAAGAGGCTGGTGCCGTACTGCAAGTTGCGAAAGATAAAACCAATGCTGTGCTAGATCGTTTCTTCGCTGCTGGTGTAACCCACGCGAAAGTGATTGGCAGTTTGAACGATGAAGACACGCTGCGTATCGCGCAAAACGGAAATACTTTGTTCGATCAATCGCGCGCTGTGCTGCAAAGCTTGTGGTCAGAAACCAGCTATCGTATCCAAGCGATGCGCGATAATCCCGCGTGTGCAAAATCTGAGTTCGAAGGCATTTTAAAAACTGATCCAGGTTTGAGCGTAAAACTATCTTATGATCAAAACGAAGATGTTGCGGCTCCTTTTATCAACACTGGTGTGCGTCCTTCTATCGCCGTATTGCGTGAGCAAGGTGTAAATGGCCAAGTGGAAATGGCCGCAGCATTTGATCGCGCTGGTTTTAAAGCTGTTGATGTTCATATGAGCGATTTGCTTTCAGGTCGCGTGTCTCTCAAAGACTTTAAAGGCCTGGTAGCCTGTGGTGGTTTCTCTTACGGTGATGTGCTTGGCGCAGGCGAAGGCTGGTCGAAAACTATTTTGTTCAACAACAAAGTGCGCGATGAATTTGAGCAATTCTTCCACCGCAACGACACTTTCAGCTTGGGGATTTGTAACGGTTGCCAGATGATGTCCAACCTGAAAAATTTAATTCCAGGTGCAGATCACTGGCCGCGTTTTGTGCGTAACCTTTCTGAGCAATTTGAAGCGCGTTTTAGTTTGGTACAAGTGCAAGAATCGTCATCCGTTTTATTTAAAGGTATGGCCGGTTCACACATGCCAGTTGCTGTTGCTCACGGTGAAGGTTACGCAGAATTTCCCAATGCTGATGCGTTAAAGGTTTGTAATGAGAGTGGGACTGTTGCTGCGCGCTTTATCGACAACCACCTGAATGCTACTGAAACCTATCCGGCTAACCCTAACGGTTCTCCTTTGGGTATCACCGCAGTTTCAAGCAAAGATGGCCGCGTAACTATCATGATGCCGCACCCTGAGCGTGTATTCCGCGCAGTGAGCAATTCATGGAAGCCGGATGATTGGAAAGATGATGGTGCCTGGTTGCGTTTGTTTAGAAATGCGCGAGTATTTGTGGGCTAATCGCCTGGCGGTACAAGTAAAAAAGGAGGCGAAAGCCTCCTTTTTTATTGTCTCAATATTTCAATTAACGTTTGGCATCCTCCAGGCGCCAAACCAATTTGGTTTGATGCCAACAGGGAACAGCTTTCTCATTTTCCATGCAGGGCGTGAATGCCCAATTACGTTTGGCGTGTTTGATGGCAGCTTCGTCTAGTCTGCTTGAGCCGCTCGAAGTAACCAATTCAACATTGCTCAAACTGCCGTCGGTATTGACCAGAAACCTTAAACCGGAAGCGCCTTGCTCACCTAAACGTGAAGCAGCGAGTGGGTAGTCTGGTTTGGTCGCTCTAATTAAGCGCGGTTTCGACATGGTCGCGGTCTGGATAATATCGCCACCGCCACGTTTGATAACTTGCGGCCCAGTATCACTTGCAAAATCAACCACTGGCAGATTCGTATCAACGATAATTTGTGTTTTATTGTCGACATTAGGTTTGGGTACGTCAATCGGTGGAGGGGGTGTAACTTTCTCCTCTATGGGAGCTACTTTTAATGGGACCAGCGGAAGTACATTAATTATTCGTTGCGCAAGCCCTGTGGTGAGAGCCCAAATGAGTAGTAGGTGGAAAGCAATAACAATAAAAATTCCGAGGGATCTTTGCTGGGTGTTTTGCTGAACATGATATGACATATTTTTGCTACCATTTTTAGAAGTTTGACCTGCAAGAGAAATGGTATTTTTGAATTAAACTATCCAGTACTGCGGTAGTTGTTTCTACCATTTCACGGAGTTTGTACCCAGACTTAAAACCGTCTGAGTAAATGGAGTATAGTCACTATCGGTAACATGCAAACATTTCTTTACATTTCGTTTATACCCTTTTTTCCTAACCTTGGGTTGTTTATACACACTTTTGGTGTCCAGCTACCTAAACCTTTGTTTAAGGCAAATTCGGCATAGGGAACAATCTTTAACAAAAAACATCTAACTAAAAACACTTTTCTTATGGATGTTATGATCCAATAGGTAACGCAAAAGGTATAAAAATTGTCGTCCACCGATTGGTGCGTTAAAAGAAAAAACTATGCAGGAGAGAGCCATGAAATCCCCCATTTTGTTAGCAATTTTAGTCGTGAGTTTGAGTGCTTGCGGCTACCTGAAATCCCATGAGAAAGCTACCCAAAGCGAAGCTTTGCAAGCGGGGCTGGTAGCGGTTCCAAAGCCACATTTTGATGCTTCTTATGCAGCGCCTAATACCAGCTTTGGGAAATACAAAAAAATTATCCTTAGCGATTTGGATCTTTCCAAAACTAAAATTTTTAAACCTAGCTCAACGCGTTCGTTTGATGAACCTTGGGAGCTGAATGATGAAGATAAAAAGTATTATCAAAAAAAATACGAGTCATCAGCGCAACGTTATTTGTTTGACGATGGGGCCTATTCTGTTGCAACACAACCTGCAGCTGATACGCTCTTATTGAAAGCAAAAATTGTTGATATATCTCCATTAGCATCAAAAGACGATTCCAAAGGTCGCCCGAATTTAATGGACGTTTATAGCGAGGGCTTTGGGCGCATGACCATTGCCTTTGAACTTTATGATTCTGTCTCGAATAAGCTAGTTGTAACAACTAGTGACGAACATGATCTTGGTACTATTTGGGAAAAAAATAATCGTGTGCAAAACAATTTTCAAATCAAGCTCGCGTTTGATTTTTGGATGAGAAGTTTGAAAGAAGAATTGGAATCACTTTCCAAAAAATAATTCGATTATAAGATTGGTGAAGCAAAGCCGGGCATAGCTCGGCTTTGTCGTTTTGGGTATACTGTGGTTACATGAATTAATCAGGTTTACACCATGTCGCAATTAGAAAACTTTCCTATCACAGAATTATCTGTAGGCCTAACCAAAACATACAGCAAAACACTTACAGAGAAAGATGTGATTTTATTCGCAGTATGCTCGGGCGATTTTAATCCAGTTCATTTAGATAAAGCTTACGCTGCGACAACGCCTTTCGGTGAGCCTATAGCCCACGGTATGTGGACTGGCGCGTTGATTTCTGCGGCTATTGCAACTCAATTACCGGGGCCGGGCTCGGTTTATCGCGGGCAAACTCTTACATTCAAGCACCCGGTAAAAATTGGCGATACTGTGACTGTCACTCTAAAAGTGAGTGAAATTAAAGAGCGGGTGAAAATCGTTACGCTGGAATGCGAAGCGCACAATCAGGATGGGAAATTAATTGCGAAGGGTATTGCAGAAGTGATTGCGCCAACAGAAAAACAAGTTATTGCAACGCCTGTGTTACCTGAAATTAATATCAAATAAAAATTAATTGTGTAAAAATAAAAAAGCGCATAGATCTATGCGCTTTTTTTGTAGGTTTGGGGCTTAGTGTTTTGTTATTCCGCTTCCTCATCCTCTTCACAAATCGCAATCGGCCAGCCGCCAAATTCTTTCCATTTGTTCACGATAAAACAAAATAAATCGGCAGTTTTTTCTGCGTCGTAAGCGGCGGAATGCGCGGCGCTATTACTAAATTCCAGGCCCGCACAACGGCAAGCTTTTGCGAGTACGGTTTGGCCAAAAGCGAGACCAGAAAGTGTTGCGGTATCAAACACGCTGAAGGGATGGAACGGGTTGCGTTTGAGATCACAGCGTTCAACGGCTGCGTTCAAAAAATTTAAATCGAAGTGCGCGTTGTGGCCAACAACCACTGCACGGGTGCAGCCATTTTCTTTAACGGAGCGACGCACCGCTTGCATCATATCTGTTAGCGCCATCAACTCCGGCTCGGCCATGCGGTCGGGGCTATCTAAATCTATGCCTGTAAAATCCAGCGCAGCTTTTTCAATGTTGGCGCCTTCAAAGGGTTCAATATGAAACGCAAAAGTTTCATGGCGATGCAAAAGCCCCTCTTCATCAATCCGAACTGTGACTGCAGCTATTTCAAGCAAGGCATCGGTTTGTGAATTAAAGCCGCCGGTTTCGACATCAATAATCACAGGCAAAAAGCCGCGAAAACGCTGTGCAAGAGGCGACGATGGATCTTTTTGGTTTTCAGGTGGGTTCACTAGAGAGCCTTAATCGAGAGCTTTCAATTCAAAAAAATGACTTATGCCTTTTGCAGTTGCCAACGCAAGTTTTCACCCGCTCTTAGCGGTACCAAGGTTATATCTGCAAAAACCAGGGTTTCAGGGGCTTGCCATTGGGTCTTTACCAGGGTGATCTGATCAGCGTTGCGCGGCAGCTGGTAAAAGTCCGGCCCAAAGTGGCTGGCAAAACCTTCGAGCTTATCCAGTGCGCCTGCGTCTTCAAAGGCTTCCGCGTAGAGCTCAATGGCGGCATAGGCAGTGTAGCTGCCAGCACAACCGCAAGCGGCTTCTTTTTTGTCTTTCGCGTGTGGGGCCGAGTCAGTACCCAAAAAGAACTTGGGGCTACCGCTGGTAGCCGCTTTTATCAGTGCAGCCTGGTGGGTGTTGCGTTTGAGAATCGGCAGGCAGTAATAGTGCGGGCGAATCCCACCGGCGAGCATGTGGTTGCGATTGTAAAGCAAATGGTGTGCGGTAATAGTTGCTGCAACATTGGCAGGCGCAGCAGCAACAAACTCAGCGGAGTCGGCCGTTGTAATGTGTTCCAGTACCATTTTTAATTCGGGAAAGGTTTTAACCAAATTGCTGAATGTGCGATCAAGAAACACTTTTTCACGGTCAAAAATGTCAATTGAAGAATCCGTAACCTCGCCATGCAGCAAAAACGGCATTCCCGCTTTTTGCATAGCCTCCAGCACTGGGTAGACTTTAGTTAAATCTGTAACGCCTGATGCAGAATTGGTGGTCGCGCCCGCAGGGTAGAGTTTAACTGCGGTAACGCCAGCAGCCTTAGCTTTCGCGATTTCCGCCGGGTCCGTGCTGTCAGTCAGGTAAAGCACCATGAGGGGTTCAAACTTGTTACCGGCGGGGCGAGCCGCCTTTATGCGCGCTTGGTAGGCGAGCGCTTGCTCGGTATTCATTACCGGCGGCACCAGGTTAGGCATAACGATCGCGCGGGCGAATTGCTCGGCGGCATCGCTAACTGTGCGGCTCAGGGCAGCGCCATCGCGTAGGTGAATATGCCAGTCATCTGGGCGGGTAATAGTGATTTGTTGCGGCGCGGGGGACTGCGACATGAGCGGCTTTCTCTTCAAATTCAAAAACTTGCCGCATCTTACCAAAATTAGCCTTGGGGCACAGCTAGAAGTTCTCTTGCTGTGGCTCCAAGCGCTGTTTACCGAGTTTATTCGTCAGTCGCCGAATAATGCGCGACAACTGGCGAGCCCTGTCTTAAGGTGGCTCCATTGCAACTTGACTTGCAATAGTAAGCAGGTTGCCAACACACACACACATTTACTTTCCCTGAGGCTAATCATGAGTCATCAACAATTAAATCAACGGATTATTTTGGGCGGATTTATTATCGCTCTGGGCATTTTAGCACTCGTCGATAGACTAGGTATTTTCAGTATCGGAAGCATATTTCAATTTTGGCCAACCGTTTTTGTAGTCGTTGGGTTGTTAAAAATTGCGGCGTCCAAAAGCCGTTCGAGTATTGCCACCGGGAGCATTTTTATTGCCATAGGTGTGGTGATGCAGTTGAACAATCTCGGGATTATCCATTTCAGTTGGCACGACTGGTGGCCGGTGATTCTAATTGGTGTGGGGATTTCCATCATATTTAAGGATCATTCGCGCTCTAAGGATTCGTCAAAAACAATTTTAAGTGATGAAGAGCTTAAAAATACCAATTCTGTGCTTGATATCACCGCCATCATGGGCGGCAACGAAACCGTTAATAATTCGCCAGATTTTAAAGGTGGTGAATTAACGGCGATTATGGGCGGTGTTGAATTAGATTTGCGTGGCGCTTCCATTCAATCTGAAGCAGTGCTCAACCTGTGGGCCACCTGGGGTGGAATTGCGTTAAAAATTCCCGCTGATTGGGTTGTGGTCAACCGCTGTACAGCAATTATGGGCGGCATTGAAGATAAAAGTTTTGCATCGCCCGCAACAGCCAAGCGCTTGATTATTACGGGTACCGTGATTATGGGCGGTGTCGAAATAAAAAATTAACAGGGACGATTCAATAAACAAAACCAAAGTTGAATTGCTATGTACCCAATATTATTTCAATTACGTTATTTGCCCTGGTACCTGTGTGCTTGGGCAATTGCCGGAGTCGCGCTGGCCTGGATTTTAGTCATTACCCAAGGCACAAATTGGAACGCGGCATTATTATTTTCAGTACCGGCCTTGTTGGTATACGGGTTTATGGCGACCTCGGCTTATTATATTTGTCGTTCATTGCCCTTGGCGAATCGTACTGCGCAGCGCGTCATATTTTCATTTTCCAGCGCGTCGCTGTTGTCAGCTTTCGTATGGTTATGCCTGTGCCTTCTGTTTAATAATCTGGTAATTGCAATAGGTCTACAGGGTTTAGGTATTGCGATGACACCGCAATTAATTGCGGTATTGTTTAGCGTTGCTTGTCTTGCGTATTTAGTTTCGTTGTTAACGCATGATGTACTCATCGCCTTTGAAAATATCCGCGACGCAGAGCTTAAACGATCAGCCGCACAAGTGTTGGCGCGCGATGCGGAGCTGCAAGTACTGCGTAGCCAGATTAACCCGCATTTTTTATTCAATAGCCTGAACTCTATCAGTGCGCTTACAGCAATCGATGCAAGCGCAGCGCGTGCAATGATTATTGAGTTGGGCAGTTTTTTTAGAAAGTCGTTGGCATTGTCTTCAAATACGTACATTGCTTTAAGCGAAGAGTTGGCTCTGTGTGAGCATTATCTTGCGATAGAAAAAATTCGTTTTGATAATCGCCTGACGACAGATATTGCTATTGAGCCTGAATCACTTTCAGCAAAAGTTCCACCGATGTTTTTGCAGCCTTTGGTCGAGAACGCCATCAAGCACGGTATTTGTAATTTAAGCGAAGGCGGTGTGGTATCCATTATGAGCGCGGTGCATGAAACCTGGTTGTATATGACGATTAGCAACCCGATTGACAGTCAGCCCTCCTCAGCGGCAGGTACAGGTACCGGGCTTAAAAATCTTAAAGCACGTTTGGAAAATTTGTACGGCGACAGGGTGCGCATGACCTGGCAAAAAAACCAGACAAGCTTTCGTGTGGAAATTATTATTCCACTAGATTTTTAAGCACTTTAGAAATGGTCACTGAATAAATGAGTTTTGATAAGCAGAAAAATTCACAAGGAATTTTATCGTTATGACCTTGCAATTGTTAATCGTAGATGACGAACCACTTGCGCGCCGATTGACGCGTGAATATTTGGCAAAGCATAGCGATATAAATATTATTGGTGAATGTGCCAACGGCGAAGATGCGGTAGAGGCAATTCTTAAACTCGAACCGGATTTGATTCTGTTAGATATTCACATGCCGCGCTTAAGCGGTTTGGAAGTTTTGGAAATTACCGGCCGTAGCAATGGTGTGATTTTTACCACCGCCTATGACCAGTACGCACTCAAGGCATTTGATTTGCACGCGGTGGATTATTTGCTTAAACCTTTTTCGCAAGAGCGCTTTGATGAAGCGATTGCGCGCGCAAAAACATTGCAGGGAGTGCAGCACACCAATATTCCAGTGTTAATTGCCGAGACCAGGTTGGAGCGCATAGTAGTGCGTGATCGCGGTCAGGTGCAGATTATTCCGCTGGCTGATATTGATTATATTGAGGCCCAGGACGATTACATTAACATTTGCTGGCAGGGAAAGTCCGTCCTCAAAACCCAGAGTTTGTCGTCATTGGAAGCACAATTAAATAGTCAGGAATTTGTGCGCATCCACCGTTCGTTCATAGTCAGGTTGTCAGCCATTAAAGGATTGGAGCGAATCAGTAAAGATGCTCAAGTGGCGGTTTTGCATAATGGAACCAAATTGCCAGTGAGCCGTACCGGGTATGAGCGCATCAAGCTTCACTTCGTTAATTAAATAGGCGAGTGGGCAGAAGCTTCAGGCAGGTTTGGCTATACTCAAGCCGGGTTCGTTTTTCAGTTAATACTTTTTGGGTTTATGACATGTGGGTTAGTGCGCGTTATGGGGTTATTGCCGGGCTTTTGGTTGCACATGGGGCGAGCGCGCAAATGTATACGGCCGATATGACGTCGTCAGAGTGGAAGCTCGCATCCAATCCTTTCTCTTGCAGTTTGACCCATACAATTCCCGTTTTTGGTAAAGCCATTTTTTCGCGCAAAGCTGGCGGAGCAGAAGCGTTTTATCTGGAATCCCAAGGTAAGGTTGTGTTTCCGGGGAGCGTTGCCGGTGCTGAAACCCTGCCGCCGCAATGGCGAAATGATCTTGTTCCTGTGCCTTTGGGGGCTTTTAAGGTTGAGGCGGGTAATCAGCCCATCAAGTTAACAACAGCACAGATTGCACCTGTTGTTGCACAGTTAACTGCGGGGGTGAATGTTATGTATTCATCCCAGCCAGTAGTAAGCGCATCTTCCAGCTCGTCGATTATGCGGGTGGTCTTGAATGCAAAAAATTTTGCAGCGGGCTTCAAAAGTTATCAGCAATGCATAGCGGATCTTATTCCCTACAGCTTTGCGCAAGTGGCGAGAACTTCTATTAATTACGCGGAAAAACCAGAGGGCTTAACGGCAGCTCAAAAGGCAGAGTTGGGCAAGGTCGCGCGTTATATCAAAGCTGATCCGAATGTGGTTGGTGTGTTTGTGGATGGCCACAGTGATAACTCTGGAGCACCTGAAGCAAACGAAGCCTTATCCAAACAGGAAGCTGAATGGGTAGCGGCTTATTTGACGGAACAAGGTGTTGCAGCAACGAAAATTACCACCCGTTGGCATGGCGACAAGTTTGTTATTGCCGATAATAAAACCGCAGCCGGGCGCGCGCAAAACCGGCGCGTGACTGTGCGCCTGGAAGATGAAGCTGCACACAAAGAATTCATGAAAAAGGAAGAAGAGAAGCGCAAGGCCGATGAGAAAGCCAGCGCCGAAAAAGCAGCCGCTGAAAGTAAAATGGCTGCAACAAGCGCGGCTGCCAGTAGCAGCGCTTCAAGTAAAGCGAGAATGACCCCCGAAGAAATTAGCCGCATGGTGGAACGCTACGATTTAAAAAATCCCAAACGTTAAGCTGAACTTTTCCTGAATATTTACTTCCATCTTTTCCCTATCTAGCGGCGACCAGAATCTTTTTTTATAATCGCCGCGCGGCGCTAAAATTTTCCTGTGTCGCGGAATTTTTTCAAATCGCTTAGGTCTTATTCCCCGAGTTACAGGTTCCGGCATTGTCCTGAGAACCCTGCGGATATTGTCTTAACAGAGGTTATTATGAAGAAATTTTTGTTGCGTACAGCAAGTTTGTTTTTGTTGTCAGTCAGCTTGGTGGTTGCTTCAGTTGAAGCTGCGCCCCTGCCAGATTTTAGCGAGTTAATTGAAAAAGCATCGCCAGCTGTGGTGAAAATTACAGCAGTAACTAAGGCAAAACAAACTCGCCAACTCCGCCAAATGCCCAATAATCAAATGCAGGATATTCCAGAAATATTCCGTGAGTTGTTGGAGCAACGCCAAATTCCGCAAAGGGAACATGGCTCTTTAGGTTCAGGCTTTATTATTTCAACTGATGGTTATGTGCTCACCAATAATCACGTGGTGAGTGAAGCCGATGAAATTAAAGTTATCCTCAGTGATGAGCGCGAGTTTGATGCAAAACTTATAGGTACTGATGATCGCACCGATATAGCTTTGTTAAAAATTGATGCTAAAAATCTGCCGCAATTAAGTTTGGCCAAAAATGAAAAACTAAAAGTAGGGCAATGGGTTGTCGCCATTGGTTCACCTTTTGGTTTGGATTATTCTGCGAGTGCGGGCATCGTAAGTGCTATCGGCCGCAACATTCCGTCTGATCGCGGTTATGTGCAATTTATTCAAACCGACGTAGCCATCAACCCCGGTAATTCTGGCGGCCCCTTGTTCAATATGGATGGTGAAGTTGTAGGCATTAACTCGCAAATTTATACACCGTCCGGCGGCTCTGTAGGATTGTCTTTTGCAATTCCGTCATCAGTTGCGATTGATGTGGTGAGCCAATTGAAAGATAAGGGCCGTGTAGAGCGCGGTTGGCTCGGTGTAGTAATTGGCAGCGTGGATAAAGATCTGGCGAGCGCATATGGTTTGGATAAAGCGCAAGGCGCAATTGTTTCTGAGGTTGCGCCTAAAGGCCCCGCTGAAAAAGCAGGCGTTAAAGTGGGCGACCTGATCGTGAAATTTAACGGTCAGGATGTTCACAGCCAAGCCGATTTGCCGCGTATCGTGGGTCAACTTGCGCCAGGTACCAAAGTGACCTTTGATGTTATCCGCAAAGGCAAACGCGAAACCTTGACTGGTGTGTTGGAGAAGTTAAAAGACGGCTCCGGTGAAACGGAAAAACCAAGTCTTTCCAACGAGCCCAAAACCACCAAAACAGACGCCTTAGGTTTAACTGTTGCGCCAGCAGGAGGCGCTGAAAAAGGCGTTCAGGTGTTGAGCGTACAGGAAGATAGCGCTGCACAACGTGCAGGTTTACAGCGGGGCGATGTGATTACCCAACTGGATTTCGTCGAGCTGGATTCAGTTGCCACTTACACCAGAGTAGTTGGCACAATTCCAAAAAATACCGCTAAAGCAATTCGCTTTGTTCGCAGCGGCACACCGACTTTCCGTTCCATTACGATTAAATAAGTGGGACTAAAATCGCCATTAAAAGGCCAGAGCCAAAACTCTGGCCTTTTTCGTTTATAGCCCAACAACTATCTGCGAATTCTCAGGCTATAATGGCCACCGTCTTAGTTGAACTTGATTATTATGCAGCCACCTGTTTTTACTCGCGCTTTACTTGCACCACGCTACTGGCCTGCCTGGTTTGGTGTGGCGGTTTGGTTTCTGTTGGCGCAGCTTCCCTATCGCATTCAGTTTTATTTGCCGCACTTGTTAATTCCCTATCTCAAACGCAACAAAAAACGTTTGAACCAAGCGCAAACTAATTTGCGTTTATGTTTTCCTGAATTGAGCGATAAAGAGCGTGAAGATCTGCTTTACGAAACGCTTTATTCAACGGCTATGGCGATTTTTGAAACAGGTATCGCCTGGTTCTGGCCTAAATGGCGCTTGCGTCGTTTATTTAGTATTAGCGGTGTTGAACATGTTGAAGCAGCATTAAAAGATGGGCAGGGCGCTTTGTTGTTAAGTATGCATTTCACTACGCTTGATATAGGTAGCGCAATGCTAGGGCTGTACGTGAATTACGATGGTATGTACCGCCCACACCGCAATAAAGTTTACGATTATATGCAGAAAGTTCGCCGCGAAGCTTATGCGCCGGGCGGCACCGCTTTTAGTCGCGATAATGTGCGCGGAATGATTAGCCGTTTGCGTCAGGGCCGTATGATTTGGTATGCGCCAGATCGCGATTTGGGTGAAAAAATCAGCGTGTTTGTTCCTTTCTTTGGTGTACAAACGGCAACTGTAACAGCGACTGCGCAATTTGCTCGTTTGGGGCGCGCGAAAATAATTCCGTTTACGCAAAAACGCTTACCTAACGGCAAAGGTTATGAATTAATTATTCATCCACCCTTTGAAAATTATCCGACCGGTGACGAATATGAGGATGCCTTACGCGTAAGTAAATTTATGGAAGATGAAATCCGTAAAATTCCTGGCCAGTATTTTTGGGCGCAGCCGCGTTTCAAAACTCGCCCTGAAGGTGAGCCTCGCTTGTATTAAATCTTTTTCAATTTTTGATGGGCTTGTCGGAAAAATGGACTTTCCCATCTGCATCTGTCCAGCGATAAAGTTTTTGTTCCGGAGCTTTATCGGTGTTCCCTTCCGCTGGATCTTCACTATTCGTTGTGCTGGTTTGTTTAACGCCATCAGTAATGTCTTCCACAACATAATGCGTGTTTGCAACAGGTGTTGGTGGCGGTAAGTTTTTAGTGGGGCGTTCAAGTGGTGCGGGATTTGAATCACTGCTAAAAATAATTTCCGAAAGTTCGCGCATTTTCGGGTTCATCAAGAGCGGCAATTTGTTCGGTGAATTTAGTTGCGCTTGAAAAGCTTCGTCGCTCACTATGTTCAACACGCGGGGATCATTCTTCAAGGTTTCAACTTTTTGCCATGCCTGAATCATTTTTTCCGCAGCGGCTTGTTGGGAATCTGCATCATTGCCGTCTTCCGATGCAATAATGGCCTGCATGTCGGGGTTTTGCATTAACGCTCGAAAATCGTTATTTTTCATCAGCGAGGCGGTATCGCCTTTGTTTAGTTCTGCCTGAAATTCGGGGTTGTTCATTAGCTCCCTGAAGTCGCCATTGTTTGTCATGTTTTGTACATGATTAAGCATGGCTTGTGGATCTTGCGTTAACGTTTTTGTGAGTTGGGTGGTGGCTTTGTCTGAGGTTATTACACTAACTGCGGTAGAGGCTGCGGTGCTCACTAATTTTTTCGCGGTGATGTCGATAAGAGTATCTTTGATGCTTTTTGTTGGTGCATCTTCCGCAACAACATATTTTTTAATGCTCTCGGCTTCTGCATCGGAAACTGATTTTTCCGAAGGCGCTTCTGCATTGGCGTTTGCGAATGTTTGGGTGTGTGGTTTGGAAATATCTATGAGGTAGACCGCCACTAAACCTATAACACTGCCAAAAATAATACCGAAAGCAGTACCGCCAATTTTTGAGCCGGTTTCCGTAAATTTATTATCAGGTACTAAACGGGCAAGGCTGTTTAATAACAACGTTACCAGCAAACTTGCCACTAAAAAAATGGTACAACCTGCAACTAAAAAAAGGATTAAACCATCCAGCCCGGTAAAAGCACGCAAAATATTGGCGAAAGGTTTGGTAAAGAAAATAGCGGCGGGGTAGGCAATTATGAAGCTCATTACTTTCGTAATGGCACCTACAAATCCCTTTTGGTAACCGCGCCAGGTAAAAAAAGCCAAAATGACTAAAAATACAATGGTGGTTATGCTCATAAATGCATCCGTTTTATTTATTGGTTTTGTTAAAACTCAGCAATCGCGCCTTTATTAATACCTTCAAAAGCTTTTACGCGAATAACAGAGTTGGGTCGCTCGGTTTTTGTTGCAAGGGCAAAGTGTTGGGCTATCAATTCCACAGTGCTGTCGGTATCAATTAAATAGCAGCAGCTTTGCGGAATAGTAAGTTCAAATGGCCCTTGTTGGGAAACGTAAGCAAAATGATAGTAGGGTCTACCGCCATGTACAGGCGCTGATTGAATATCGGCGCGGGTGCCTATATAAATGTCGCGCCAGCGCTCCGCCCAGGAGTGTTCAAGCTCTGCAGACTTAACACCATTTTCCCAAATATCTATACGTGATCTGTGCCCGTGCGCAATGCGCTGGCAATTGCCTAAATGCTTTTTCAAGCCGTGACTGTAATGGTAGCTGGCACCGCTAATATCTTCTTGCGTAAAGTTCAATTCCAGCTTGGCAACTGATTCTGGAAAAAGGCTTTTTAATTGGGTTATACACCAGTCAGCTATGGATTCCGGGGTGAGTATCTCCGCATCAACCAGGGCAATCGCATCGCGTGGTGAGCGGGTTTTCAGAAACTGATCTGCAGCGCCGAATTGCCAGCGAATATCCAGGAAATCACCCTCATCGACAATGGTGATATTGGGCGAGCGAACGGGTACTGCCAGGCGATGGTCCAGCTCGGTATCCAACCAATGGCGCACTATTTTCTTTACTGTACCAAAGTCGCAAACCATTCCCTGCTCATCCAGCTCACCTTGTAGCCCGATATTGGCCAGATAGGTCTCGCCGAGCAGGCCACGTTCCGGGTCCAGAAAACTGAAATCTACATTCGTGAGGTTGTCGACAAAAAGCAGCATGGCAATATTCGCGGGGCAATGAAACGGGCGGCCATAATACCATTGATGGGGCAGTTTTGCGTTCCCGGGCAGCTATTGCCTGCTAGCCCGTGTAATAACAAATATGGGAAATCTGGTCTATTCTCTTGTTTATAGAGCCGTTTATGAATCGTTTATAGAGTTGGCAGGATTTTCTTGCCAGTTGGGCTCAATATTTAAACGCAATTCCTGAAAATGAGTTGTAAACAATAACAAGGAGGCGTGTTAAGACACGCTGAATAGTACCTGGCTAGGAGTAGTTGGTTCTGAAACGGGTCATTCTGGGCTGCATATTAGGACTTTGGTCTTGGTCAGTTGCTGGAGGAGCTTCCAATGAGGCATCCCTTCGGGTGGCTTTCGTCTATAAATTCATGAAGTTTATTGAGTGGCCGGATCAAACCTCCAATCCCTCCTTACGTCTTTGCGCCCTGGGTGCTACGGGCGATGCCAGAGAAGCTCTCAAACCTCTCAACGGTCAACAACTATCAACCCAGGTGGTTGATGGCAAACCTGTGGTCAAGCAAGTCATTGAACTTGTTTACTTCGACGATCCCACTACCGCATTACAGCAGCTTAAAAGCTGCCAGATGATTTATCGCCCTGCCTTCGGAACCCCTATAGCAGTGCCTTCACCTTTGCCCGCAGGCGTGCTTCTGGTGGCAGATGATCCACACCCTTCGGAAGCGAACGTAGCTATAGCTCTTATCCGCAACCACGAAGGTCGCATCGAGTTTTCCATTTCCCTGACCGCAGCAAACCAGGCGGGAGTCAGTATTAGCAGCCAGCTATTGAAATTGGCCAAAAATAGTCGCGGAGGCCGAGAATAATGGTCAGGCATGCAACCCTTACACGCAAAATTAGTCAGCTCACTATGTTTGTATCAGCCATGGCGGTGCTGATTGCTGGCATGGTGGGTGTTTGGCAGCAATATGCATCTGTTAATAAACAAATAGATACACAGCTGACGATTTTGGCCCAGGCGACGGCGTTTAACCTGGCTTCACCCAGTATGTTTAATAATGATAAAGAAGCGACTGACGCGCTCAACGTGTTGCAAGTTGACCCGGAAGTTGTCTCCGCCCGTTTGATTTTGCCGAACCAGCAAGTTCTGGCTGAGTACTATCGCAAGGGAGCCATCGTACAAAATATTGATAAGCAAATTTCTGTTGATGTGCGTTGGAAAGATGAAGTGGTTGGAAAACTTTTTTTGGATGTGGATTTGTCGGCGCCGCGCGTACAGTTTTATCGCCAAATAGGGTTGGCATTGCTAACGGCTTTAATTGCATTGGCCATTGCCGGTTTATTTGCAAATCGGTTTACGCGAATTCTTATGCGGCCCTTACGCCAGCTGAGTGAATTGGCGCAATCCGTTGGCGAAAAAGGCGATTACAGCATGCGTGCAGAAAACACCGAAACACGCGATGAAGTTGGCCTGCTTACACGCCGCTTTAATGGCATGTTGGACCGCATAGAAACCCAAGATAGCGAGCTGCGCAAGCAGCAAGAAATGTTAGAACACAGAGTGGAAGAGCGCACGCTGCAATTGCGTCAGGAAACTCAACGCGCAGAAGCAGCGAGTCGTGCAAAAAGTGAATTTTTAGCGGTGATGAGCCACGAGATTCGCACACCACTCAATGGCATTTTGGGCATGACCAATATGCTAATCGATAGCCCGCTCGACGCAAAACAAAAACGTTTTGCACGCGTAGCGCGAAGTTCGGGCGAGGATTTGCTAGCAATTATTAATGACATTCTGGATTTTTCCAAAATTGAAGCAGGACGTTTGGATTTAGAGCCGCGCCCATTCCACTTAAATAGTTTGTTGGAAGATCTTGCTGAACGTTACGCACCTATCGCGCAAGGTAAAGGCTTGGAGTTGTTGTGTAACACGCCCATTCCACCACTTTCAGTTGAAGGCGATTCAGCGCGTCTTGCGCAAGTGCTCACCAATTTACTCAGCAACGCCATTAAATTTACCGCACACGGTGAAGTTATGCTCGCTGTTGATCGACTGGAAGAAACGCACGATCAAGTGACTTTGCATTTCTCTGTAAGAGATACAGGCATAGGTATCACAGAAGAGCAGCAAGCAAAATTATTTACGGCCTTTACCCAAGCCGACACCTCTATGACTCGCAAATACGGCGGCACAGGTTTAGGGCTCGCCATTTCACAGCGTCTCATTAAATTAATGGACAGCGAAATTTTAATTGAAAGTGAATTTGGAAAAGGCTCTCACTTTCATTTCTCACTTGTGTTGCCGAAAGTGAGCGATTTGCGCAGTTATAAATTAGTCCAGGGTTTTGAAAAGTTGCGCATCTTGGTAGTTGACGACAATCAAACCAATCGTGAAATTTTAGAATATTGGCTCAACTCATGGGGCGCAAAACCGGTGATGGCTGAATCAGGGCCACAAGCGCTTGCGCTCTTACAAGAGGCAGCAGATGCGAATCGGCCATTTGAGTTGTTATTAACAGATTGGATGATGCCAGATATGGATGGTGGCGAATTAATTGCTGCTATCTCTGAAGATAAACGCTTGAGCGGTTTATCAACGGTGGTATTAAGTTCAGCGGGCATGGCTGCCAGCCCGGAGCTCGCGCGAAAAGTCGTTTACTTGTTAAAACCTGTGCGGCAATCAGAATTGCACAATCTTATCGCCAGCGTGCTCATTGGTGATCACCTAAAAAATAATCTCAGTGATGCGCCTGCACTTACAGCTGAAGCGGCGATAGGTGAAAACTGGCTGCCCAAACTCAACGGCAGAATTTTGCTTACAGAAGATAATCTTGTTAACCAGGAAGTTGCTATGGCCATGCTGCAACGCTTGGGGTTGAGCGCAAAAATCGCCAGCAACGGTTTGGATGCGGTTAAATCTCTTGAACAAGAATCTTTTGATTTAGTCTTGATGGATTGTCACATGCCGATTATGGATGGCTTTGAGTCCACGCAAAAAATTCGCGAGCGCGAAATGAGTTTGTCTTTACCAAAAATGCCGATCATTGCATTAACCGCCAATGCAATATTAGGTGATAGAGAAAATTGTATCGCTAAGGGCATGGATGATTATTTAAGTAAACCCTTCACAATCGAGCAGCTGCATAAAATATTGGCGCAGTGGTTACCCAAGCGGGAACAGGACGAGGAATCTGCCCATGCAAAACCGCTGGCCGCTGAAATTGATAGAAAAGTGCTTGCGCAATTGAAAAGCTTGAAGCCCGGGCTTTTGACGCGCGTCATTGATCTTTATTTAGAATCCAGCCCCAAATTATTATTGGATATGGATCAAGCGCTGACGCAACAAGATACGACCAACCTTTATAAAATTGCGCACAGCTTAAAAAATAGTTCGGCAAATTTGGGTATTACTAATTTGACCAATTTATGTCGCGAACTGGAGGTTAATGGCCGTGAAGGAAATTTGAGTGTTGCTACGTCTTTGGTCGCAGACATCAAACGTCTTTATGCTGCCGCTGAAACAGCGCTTCTTACTATTAAAACCGAGGAGGCGGTGTGAATAGATTGAACGCTAAGCCCACAGTTTTAGTTGTGGACGATGACGAAGCTGCACGTCTGATGATGGCCGCTACGCTGGAACAAGCAGATTTCAGTGTGGTGACAGCAGCGGATTGTGCAGAGGCGAGACAGGTTTTTGAACAAAACCACGTAGATATTATTTTATTAGATGTGCTTTTGCCTGATGGCGATGGTTTTACGTTGTGCGCAGAGTTTTTAAAACATCCGCGTGGGCGCGATTTGCCTATCGCCATGGTAACGGGGCTGGACGATGTTGAATCTATTGCCCTGGGTTACCAGAGTGGCGCTACAGATTTCATTACCAAGCCGGTGAGTTGGGGCACACTGCCTTATCGCATCCAATATATTTTGCGTGCAAGCAATGCTTTTTTAGACTTGAGCTTAAGTGAAAGTAAAACTCGCGCTTTGTTATCTGCCATTCCCGATATCATTATGCGTGTTCAGCGCGATGGAAAAGTTCTGGACATGCAAGTCGGTTCCTATGTGTACGACATGGGCGAGTGGCTTACTCATGAAACTGGTGACTTGTTTGGATATTTACCCAAAGGAATTTTCAATTCAGTAGAAGCTGTTATCGACAGCGCATTTGCAAATAATGAAATGCAGTTGATTGAATTCCAATGGTCGCAAGATCCCTCGCGTATACGCTACTGGGAAGCCCGGGTGTTACCGCGCGGAAGCAATGAAGTGCTCATGGTCGTGCGCGAAATCACCAATCGCAAAAAGCAGGACAATCAATTGCGGCTCTGGGCAAAAGTATTTGAAGGCTCCAATGAAGCCATCATGATTACTGATGCGGACTTGCATATTATTTCTGTGAATCGCGCTTACGAAAATATTATGGGCTTTACCGAAGCAGAAGTTCTTGGGGTGGATACCATAGCAGAGGGCGCGCGTTTACATACGCATAGTTTCTTTAGAAATTTGGTCAGCATTTTACGTGAACAGGGTTACTGGCAGGGCGAGTTATTTAATCAGCGTAAAAATGGCGAAACCTTTCCGTCCTGGTATTCCATTAGTCTTGTTTCAAATGCGCAGGGAAAACCTGAAAATTACATTGCTATTTTTAACGATATTACGGAATTTAAAAATTCCCGCGCACAAATTGAGTTTCTGGCTCATCACGACAATCTAACCGGCCTTCCCAATCGTGTGTTATTGAATGACCGTTTGGATATGGCGATTAATACTGCAAAACGTCTGGATGAAAAAGTGGGCGTGCTGTTTATTGATCTCGATCGTTTTAAAAATGTCAACGATTCACTCGGGCACACGGTTGGCGATCAATTATTAAAAGAAGCAGCCAAGCGTTTAAGCTCAACTATTCGCACCGGCGACACAGTATCGCGTTTGGGTGGTGATGAATTCGTCGTACTTTTTCCCAAGATAAAAGATGAAACAAGTCTTGCTGATCTCACGATTAAACTGCGGGATGTTTTGCAGCATCCTTACAATCTTGGCGATATTAGTTTGCACATAACACCCAGTATCGGCATTGCTGTTTATCCCGATGACGGTGAAAACGTTAATAGCCTTATAAAAAATGCGGATGCGGCAATGTATCTTGCAAAAGAAAAAGGCCGTAATAATTATCAGTTTTATACACCGCTTTTAAATGCGCGGACGCTTGATAGATTAAAACTTGAAAGCGATTTGCGCCTGGCCTTGGAACATGGCGGCTTTGAAGTTCATTACCAGCCACAACTTATTTCCAAAACAGGGAGTTTGTGGGGGGCGGAAGCTTTAGTACGTTGGCGCCATCCAGAACGCGGATTAATTTCTCCGGTTGATTTTATTCCGCTAGCAGAAGAAACAGGCTTAATTATTCCCCTTGGCGATTGGGTTTTTGCGCAAGCGGCGCGGCAAGTCACTGCGTGGCGCAAGCAGGGAATGCCCAACCTGGTTGTAGCGGTCAATATTTCAGTGGTGCAATTTCGCAAAGACGATTTTATACAGCGTATTGAGGCAATTTTAAAGGAAGAGGGCGCTGTATCGTCTTCGATTGAATTGGAATTGACAGAAAGTATTTTGATGCACGATATGGAATCGTCAATTCAGACGTTGAATTATTTGCGCGGTCAAGGTTTCCGCATTGCTATCGACGATTTTGGTACGGGCTATTCAAGTTTGAATTATCTGCGTCGGTTACCTGTAAACGTTTTAAAAATTGACCAATCATTTGTGCGTGAAATGTTAGTTGAACAGGCATCGCTCGCAATTGTGGAGTCCATTATTTCGCTGGCGCATTCGCTAGGCAAAGAAACTATTGCTGAAGGTGTGGAGACAAAAGCTGAGCTTGATGTTTTAACTGATCGCGGTTGCCGCTTGATGCAAGGTTATTACTTTTCAAAACCTTTACCCGCGCCCCAGTTTGAAGCCTGGGTTAAGGCGCGTGAGAATCATAGCCTGGCTATGCAGCGCTATTGAATTAACATCTTTCATCGCTATCAGGTAACTGGTACATAAACAGGAAAAATATGCTGAAACTTCGTACGCAAATTCACAAGCTCATACTCGCAGTTTCTGCGAGTTGCGCTTGCGTTTGTGCGCGGGGAGATGAGGGCAATTATTTAACCATGGAGTTAGACCAGCTTTTGCAAGTTCCTGTTACGGGTTCTACCTTGCGCGATGAATCCTTAAAAACGGTGCCCGCAGCAGTCACAATTTTTACTCATGATCAATTGGAAAAGCTTGGGCAGGACTATCTTTATGAGTTACTAAACCTGGTGCCGGGTTATCAATCTACCCGCGCAGCTGACCATGGGGCTAATTACACATTCAGCTCTCGCGGACGCCGTAATAGCGCACAAGCCCGTGAAATTTTGGTGGTCATGGATGGTCGCATTTTGGCAAATCCACGCACAGGATCGGTAGATGTATCCTTACCGCTAATTCCGCTTGAGCAAATTGAACGAATTGAAATTATTCGCGGCCCTGGTTCTGCTATTTACGGTTCAAGTGCATTTACCGGTGTAATCAATATAGTGACTCGAAAAGGGCAAAATGCTGTCAAAGTTGAAGTCGGTAACGATCAGCGCAAAGGTGTAAGCCTTATGCTATCCAAGCCAGTAAATGACTGGACGACTAATCTCTTTGCGCGTGCTTATGAAGACTCTGGTCAAATTTATAATGTGCCGGATTCGTTCACTAGGCAGCCAACCACAATTGAAGACCCACGCAAAACTTTTGATTTGGATCTTGCGTTAGGCAAAGATGAAACTCAGTTACGTGTGGCATACCACCGTTTCACTGCAGACGATTTTTATTCACTTGAAAATAATCAAAGTAATTTTAACGGCATAACCGTATGGTTAAAACAAATTAGTCTTGAACAAGGCATTCATTTTGTTGATGGCGTTACCACACAGATTTATGCAGGTTATTTGGCCAACTCCCAATCATTTAACGTGGCCACAATGGGTGCTGGTAGTTTGGCCGCAATCAGTAACCCTTCCAGCGACGCTCCGCTTTTGACACAAGCAACGCTCGCGGGTGAGAGCTATAACTTGCGGCTTACCAATACTTGGGACATAGGAAAAAATGCTGATGCTTTGCTGGGCGTTGAATGGAAGCATGAAGCAGAAATTGATGCTTACGTGCATGACAATTTTGATTCGGGCCAGTTAGCGCAGAAGCAATTCCCCATAAATTATTACGGCAACTTTGATCATGTTACCCAGATTGGTACGGAAGAATCATACAATGTTGTTGGTATTTATGGTCAATATCATCGCACCTTTGGAGAGAACACAAATTTAACCTTGGGTGCGCGTTACGATGATTATGATAATTTAGGTGGCCATGTTAGCCCAAGGTTTGGATTGGTTCATCAGCTCTCTAAATCACAAACGATCAAGTTGCTTTACGGTGAAGCTTATCGTGCGCCGTCTTTGGGTGAAACTGGCATTCTTAATAATTCAGTTGTGGTTGGAAATCCCGATCTTGATTTTGAAATGGTAAAGGCCTGGGATTTAGTTTGGATGGGAACCTGGGGTAATGCCATCATGAGTGTGGCTGGGTTCCGCAATAATTACAAAGATGCAATTGTTGCCGGGCTCAAAGGTGCCGTGCGTACTTTTGTAAATGCGGGCAACGAATCCAGCAGCGGAATTACTCTTGGCGCAAAATATTTTATAACGCTCGATTGGTCTGTGCGTGCAACTTATACGGATTTTTTAACCTTGCCTCCAACTGCTTTCCGTGAGGCAAGCCAGTTGGCGTCGGTAGAATCTAATTACGCTTACGGCGCCTGGAATTGGAATTTACTGACATATCACCGAAGTGCTCGTTATACTCTGGGTCCAAACAATAGTAGAAATCAGTTAGATGATTATTGGGTATTCAATTCGAAATTACGCTACAAATTTAAAGCCGGCTATAGCTTGAGCTTACAAGCTAAAAATCTCACAGATTTGGATTACTTTTCTCCTGCACAAAGTATTCGTTTGCCACAAGGTGTTCCTAATCGTGGACGTGAGTTGAGCCTTATTTTGGAATCTGCGTTTTAATATAAATCAGTAAATCTCCATTCGAAGATTTACTGATTCTTTTTAATCCATTATCTGATTCGTTCTAATTCCCTATTCATTTCATTAGTCTAAGCATCTGCCAACTCTTTCACAGATGCATCTGTTTGGTTCTTATCCACTTGATCGCGTAATATTTTGGCGGCTTCAACCATACGTACCAAAGCGGCTTCTGTTTCGGGCCAGCGACGGGTTTTCAAGCCGCAATCCGGGTTAACCCACAAGCGCTCAACAGGAATTTTACGTGTAGCACGTTTCAACAAATTCACCATGTTTTGCACATCTGGAATATTAGGTGAATGAATATCATAAACGCCGGGGCCTATATCATTCGGGTAATTAAAGCTTTCAAATGCTTGTAGTAATTCCCCATCAGAACGAGAGGTTTCAATTGTTATGACATCTGCATCCAAATCGGCAATTGCTTTGATAATGTCGTTGAACTCTGAATAGCACATGTGTGTATGAATTTGTGTTTCATTTTTTACACCGCTTGCGCTTATACGAAACGCAAATACCGCCCAATCCAAATATTCTGCGCGATCTTTATTTCGTAAAGGTAAGCCTTCGCGAATTGCAGGCTCGTCAATTTGAATAACCTTGATGCCGGCTTTTTCTAAATCTATTACTTCATCGCGCAGGGCTAGCGCAATTTGCAATGCAGTAGTTGCACGCGGTTGATCATCGCGTACAAAGGACCAGAACAACATGGTGATTGGGCCCGTTAACATTCCTTTAACCGGTTTGTTACTGAGCGACTGGGCATAGCGAGCCCATTCAACAGTAATGGGACCCTGACGCGAGACATCACCATAAATAATGGGTGGTTTAACACAGCGTGACCCGTAGCTTTGCACCCAACCGTATTGTGTAAACGCGTAGCCGTTCAATTGCTCGCTAAAATACTCCACCATGTCGTTGCGTTCGGCTTCCCCGTGAACTAACACATCCAAGCCAATTTTTTCCTGCCTCACAATACATGCTGCAATTTCTGAGCGAATTTTTTGTTCATACTCCTGCGCATTTATGTCACCTTGTTTAAATTCCTTACGCGTTTGGCGAATAAAATCTGTTTGTGGGAAAGAACCAATTGTTGTCGTAGGAAATAAAGGCAACTTCAAAATAGCTTGCTGCTGTTGAATGCGCTGGGCAAAAATGGATTGACGTTGTGCATCTTCGGGCTGAACAGCTTCTAATCGCGCTTGCACTGTTTGGTTGTGGATTTTGGGCGACAAAGACCTTGCCAGTACTGCGTTATTGCTCAAGGTTAATTCTTGTTGTGCAGTGATATCAGACGGGTTTATTAATAATTTTTTTAATGTGGTAACTTCGTGCACTTTTTGTTTTGCAAATGCGAGCCAGCTTTTAATGTCAGCATCCAGTTTGAGTTCACGATTCAAATCTACAGGTGAATGCAATAGCGAGCAGGACGGTGCAATCCACAAGCGATCACCTAAACGCGTGTGAGCCGTATGCAACAAGTTTAATGATTTCTGTAAATCGTTGCGCCATATATTGCGGCCATCAACAATGCCCACTGATAAGATTTTGTGAGCAGCCAATCGATCAACCAATGTTAATACTTGCTCTGGTGCGCGCACTGCATCTATATGCAAGCCTGCAACGGGCAGATTTATTGCGGTGGAAAGGTTTTCTCCCAAAGCACCAAAATAGCTGGCGACAAGAATTTTTATTTGTGGGTGTTTAATGGTGTGGTAGACACGCTCAAATGCTTGCTGCCATTTTGCGGGCAAATCCAGCACGAGTATGGGTTCATCTATTTGCACCCATTCCGCACCTGTATCTGCTAATGCTTGCAACAGTTGTTTGTAAGCAGGCAGTAAATTTTCGAGCAAATCGAAGCGATCAAAATTTTCTGATTTTTCTTTACCAAGCCATAGATAACTTAGTGGCCCTAAAATTACCGGCTTGACTGAGTAACCCTTGGCAATGGCTTCGGCAGTTTCGTCAATAATTTGCGTCCAGCTGAGTTTGAATTCCTGATTGGGATGAAACTCGGGCACCAGATAGTGGTAGTTGGTATCAAACCATTTAGTCATATCTGACGCGCTGCTTGCGGCACCACTCGGCGCACGACCACGGGCGACACGGAAGAGCGTATCTAAATCTATATCCGCACAAGCCTCAATAGTGGCTTGTGCGTGAGATGTGCTGTGCGCAGCGCAACAACCTTCATGAATGGGGTGGTCACTATTAACCAGAATATGGCTCTTGCGATGGCGCAAGGGAATGTTGCCCAAGGTTGCAGACAAGGTAAGCACTTGGTCGTACCAGGCAAAATCTCCGGTGGGGATTAGGTCCAGGCCGGCGTCAGCCTGTAGTTGCCAATGGCGCAGGCGCAATTCGCGGCCGGTAGCTTCCAGGTCATTTTGGGTGATATCCCCGCGCCAGTAGGCCTCCAAGGCTTTTTTTAGTTCGCGGTCTGCGCCTATGCGGGGAAACCCGAGGTTGTGGGTAGTGAGAGTTTGGGTCATTTGAAAAATACCTTTGTATTCCATCGTTGAGTGAATTCTTAAGTGAATCCATTCTTCCTCAAGCATTAATATGAATCAAACTGGTAATTTTCAGTTTAAACATGAATTTTTTTAATGATATGATTTGCCTAGTTCTTTAAGGAGATCGATCATGCTTGAAATTCGCCATCTCAAAACCCTTATAGCCCTGCGCGAAACCGGTAGTTTGGTGGAAGCCGCCGAGCGGGTTTTTCTCACGCAATCAGCTTTGTCACACCAGCTCAAGGAGTTGGAGTCCAAGTTGGAGTGCGAGCTGTTTATTCGCAAAAGCCGGCCCCTGCGTTTTAGTGAGGCAGGTAAGCGCCTTCTGTTATTGGCAGACGACGTACTTGCGCGAGTAGACGAGGCTGAACGAGATATTAAAAAACTGATTCACGGCGAAGCAGGGCGCTTGTTTATGGCGATTGAGTGCCACAGCTGTTTCAATTGGTTGATGCCTACGATTGATATCTTTCGCAATCAGTGGCCTGCAATTGAATTGGATTTTTCTGGCGGTTTTACCTTTGAGCCTCTACCAGCTTTAGCCCAAGGCGAAATTGATTTGGTGATCACGTCTGATCCGCAAGCTATTAAAGGTGTTGAATATGTGCCGCTGTTTTCTTACGAAATGCATATAGGCATTGCCAACCAACATCCGCTGGCGGTAAAAACATTTTTGCAGCCGCAGGATTTGGCGGACCAAACTTTAATTACTTATCCGGTGGAGCGCAGCCGTTTAGATGTGTTTAAACAATTTTTAACTCCGGCAGGCGTTGAGCCGCTCGCAGTTCGTACATCCGAATTAACTTTAATGATGGTGCAGCTCGTCGCCAGTGGCCGCGGTTTGTGCGCACTGCCTAACTGGGTGTTAGCGGAGTATGCAGATAAACAATTAATCAGCGTGCGCTCAGCGGGTGAAAAAGGTATTTGGCCAACGCTTTATGCCGCCGTACGCGAGGAACATGTAAGCACGGGATATGTGCAGGATTTCTTAAACTTAGCCAAAGCGCACTGTTTGAAAAATCTGCAAGGTGTTAAGCAGGTTTGATAAAACTATAAAAACAAAAAAGCCCAGCTTGCTAATCAAGCTGGGCTTTTAAATCGTGCAACCTAATTATTAAGACAATGCTTTTAACGCAGCGTCATAATTTGGCTCGTTAGCAATTTCGCTCACCAACTCAGTGTGCAGAACTTTGCCGTCTGTACCCAATACAACTACAGCGCGTGCAGTCAGGCCAGCCAAAGGACCATCAGTTAATTTCACGCCGTAAGCAGATGCGAAATCAGAGCGGAAAGCAGAAGCAGGAATTACGTTGCTCAAGCCTTCAGCGCCGCAGAAACGTGCCAATGCGAAAGGCAAGTCTTGCGATGCACACACCACTACAGTGTTCTCCAAGCTGCTTGCCTGGGCATTAAAAGTGCGAACAGATTGTGCGCAAGTTGGAGTATCAACACTTGGGAAAATGTTCAATACAACGCGCTTGCCTGCCAGGCTTTCACCGGTTACTTCAGAGAGGTCGGTTTTAACCAAATTGAATGCAGGAGCTTTGCTGCCCACGGCAGGAAGATCGCTATTGGTATGGAATGGGTTGCCTTTAAGTGTAACTGTTGCCATGAGATGAACTCCTTTGGGGTTGTTTTTACAAAATGCATGAGCTTTTACAAATGAACATGATTGATGGAGGCGCTGGCGTCAATTACAAGGGCGTGAACAGACAAATGATAAACATGGTTCGGTTTATGGCGGATTAACCCTGCTTTGCCTGACGTTTTTGCTTGCGCTTTTGCCATGCGCGCGCCACGTGCCAACGCCAGTAGGCTTGCATAATGAAATAGCCCAGGGCGCCTGCAATTAGCCCCGTTATTACGCAGCCCAACAATACCGGCTTCCAGATAATCCCCACACTGCTCATAAACCATTCAAAGGTAATAGCGTGAGGGTCAAACGATAAATGTTCAGACTGCAGAATAAATGCGCCAATAGCGTAACTGATGACGAGTAAAAAAGGTGTGGTAAAAGGATTGCTAACCCAAGCTAAAGCCACGGCGATAGGCATGTTGCAACGGAAAACTACAGCAGCGAGCGCAGATAGAGGCATTTGGCCGGGAATAGGCAGGATTGCGATAAACAATCCCCAAAAAAAGGCAACGGATACTGAGTGGCGATTGAGGTGGAACAGGTTAGGGTCGTGCAGAAACTTTTCAAACATGCGCAGGGCGGGGTTATTTTTAATCATTTCCGGCGTAGGAAAATAGCGTTTCAGTAGATTGCGCGCCATAACAAATCACAACTCTTCAAAATGTGGCTGCATTATGCATAAGTTTGATGACAGGTTCTATCATCATGTCAGGATTGCCCAATCTGATTAGCCGATGAACCGCTTTTTGTATATAGTCGCGCCCTCTCGCACTTTACTCGTAGCTAAGTATGAATACCGACGAACTTTGGGTTATTTGCCAATCGCCTCTGTGTTTGCCTCAAGCACAGACCTTGGCGGAACAGTTGGGGCAGTCCTTAAAGCTGGATATTGATGCCGCATCAATCACCCAACCCGAGTTTGTTGTGGTTTATAACGAGCAGGGCGTATCCCTACAGCAAACCGGCCGTAAAGCGCCGGGGCCTATTCGCGCCGAGTTTGCCGAAGGCTCGGTTGATCACCGCAGGAAATTTGGCGGCGGCAAAGGTCAGATGATTGCAAAAGCGGTAGGGGTCAAAGCTGGTGTTTATCCCATGGTGTTAGACGCGACTGCAGGCTTAGGTAAAGATGCCTTCGTTTTAGCGACTTTGGGCTGCCAAGTGCAAATGCTTGAGCGCTCACCTGTAGTTCATAGTCTGCTAGCCGATGGTTTGGAACGAGCGCGCAATCACGCCGTTTATAATGACCCGGAGCTAGCGCACATTGTGGCGCGTATGGAATTACTGGCAGCCGATAGCCAGGATTACCTTGCATCCATCACCGATGAAAATCGCCCGGATGTTATTTATCTCGACCCCATGTTTCCTGATCGCCAAAAATCGGCGGACGTAAAAAAAGAAATGGCCGCCTTCCATCATGTTGTTGGTAAAGATGAAGATGCCGATTCGCTCCTGGAAAAAGCGCTGGAAAAAGCGAATTATCGCGTAGTGGTAAAGCGCCCGCGTAAAGCCCCTTTTATTGCCAACAAAACTCCCTCATATCAATTAGAAGGTAAGTCTAGCCGTTACGATATTTACACCATTAAGAAAATGCCAGAGCGCTTGGGTAATTTATAATGGAAGCACAGGAAGCCTTGTTTGATGCTATTGCAGATGCTCTGGTTGAGCGAGGTTATTGGATTGCCGATGAGGTGCTGCCTGCGAGTTTGTCCAAAGCGCTTTTAAATGATTTTGATCAATTGCAGGCGAGTGAATTTAAATCCGCAGGAATTGGCCGCCAAACCGATTTTCAATTAGAAGAAAAAATTCGTGCCGATAAAATTCATTGGCTCGCTGGCGACACTGAAGCCACTGCTGATTTTTTGCAATGGATGGACTTATTAAAGTCAGGGCTCAATCGCCGGTTGTTTATGGGCTTGTTTGATTACGAAAGCCATTTTGCGCATTATCCGGTTGGTGCGTTTTATAAAAAACATGTGGATGCATTTCGCGCTAAAGATGGACGCGCCCAATCGAATCGGGTGCTCTCTACAGTGTTTTATCTCAATGAAAATTGGTTGCCGGAAAATGGTGGCGAATTGCTAATCTACGACCAAAGCGATTCAGGTATTTTGCACAGGTTATCGCCGGTATTTGGTCGGCTGGTTATTTTCCTCAGTGAAAAGTTTCCCCACGAAGTTTTACCTGCAAACCGTGAACGAAAAAGTATTGCAGGTTGGTTTCGTGTTAATGAAAGTATTATTTAATAAGGTTGCATGCTAATGGGTGATATTCTTCCGTTTAAACGTCCGTCGCCTTTTGAAAAGCATAAAGGGAAAACGCTATGCAAAAGCGGTTTTCACAAATGGAAAATTAAAACCGATAAAAAGTTCGATGTGAAAGAAGGTAAATTAGTGACTGTGTTTGAATGTGAACGATGCGGTGCTACCAAAGTAGAAGCACGTTAATCCTTTGCGTTATTTACAGCAGGTAATGTAAACCAAAACATACCACCTCCGCCTTCGGCCTCCTGGTAACCCACCTCGCCATTCAAGCGATGAATAATGCGTTTTACAATGGATAATCCCAGTCCGTGTCCATCTGATGAGCGCGTATCAAGCCGTGAAAATTGAACAAAGAGTTCTGATTGCCGTTCTGCAGAAATACCATCGCCGTGATCGCGTACCCAACATTTAATTGTCTTGTCATCTACTGTTGTGCAGCCGATGTGTATATTTGGCGGTGTGCCGCCGTATTTAATCGCGTTGGAAATATAATTTACCCACACTTCTTCAATCCATTGCGAATAGCCCAAGGCGCTTTGCCATTCACCCACAAATGTAATTTGCGCGGAGTGCTGTAAAGCCACTTGTTCCAGCCGTTGGCACGCTTCTTCAGCTAAATCGCGGAGGTTGATTTCACTAGTATTTACTTCTTCCGCACGCCTCACGCTTGCCAGTAGTAATAAGGCATCAATAATGGCATTCATTTTTTTTGCCGTGCGATTAATGATGCCGGAAGATTCTTTTGCCTGCTCCACGGTCAAATTAACTTTGCCAGATTGCATTAGCCCGGAAACACCAACAATCGTGGTAAGCGGGGTTTTTAAGTCATGGGCCACGCTGTGGGCGTAAGCATCCAGCTCGCGATTTTGCGCTTCAAGTTCATGCGATTGCAGTTCAAGTTGACGGGTTTTTTCTACCAACTCTACCGTGCGCTCTTTAACAAGCTCTTCCAAATGCTCCTGGTGTTTAACCAATTCCAATTCAATAAGCCGGCGTTTCTCCAAGCCTTCTTTCAATGTGGCTTGCATTTGGTTAATTGAATTAACAACCATATCCAATTCATCAACCCGGCCATTTTGGTTGCGCGTTAATTCCAAAGGCATATCAAGATTGTTTAGGTCAAGCTTCTCTGCAAATTGCGACATGGTTTCCAAATGTCTGGAAATCCATTGTTTGAAAATAAACAATACACAAACGGCGCCGAGCAAAATGGTGATCAAGGTTGTGATGGCAATGCTGATGGATTTATCGAGCAGCTCCAGCATGATTTGCTGGTTGGTTAATTCTACGCTTAGTGTGCCCAGGTTGTGGGTGAAATCGCCGTCGCGATAGATCAACGGATATTCTTGCTTTGCAATAGCATTTTTAGTCATGAAATTGCTGCGCGTGATCACATGATTGGTTTCATCTTTTAATTCAACAGAACCCACATGCGGTAAATTTGCAATTCCATTCAAGAGTGCATCCACACGCGCATTGTCAACTACCCATAAACCTGAAACCAAATTTGCCAAATAGCCGGATTCAATTTGGTGAAACTGTTGTTTAGCATCGTTTACCGTTTGGTGGTACATAACATAAATTTGTACGGCGCTTACCAGCAGCGCAATTACAATGCTGTACACCGAGGTAACCAGCATAATGCGCATACTCAAATTTTCAGTGAGTTTAATTTTATTATTGGATAT